>PBXZ01000221.1:0-8320 GCA_002729415.1 Candidatus Poribacteria bacterium
CTGAGTGGAGTTTGCACGAACCTGCTACTATCCTGCACCATATGGCGTTTTTTGGTAAGTTAAATATGGTTAGATTTCTGATTGAACGAGGCGCAAATCCAACGATTAAAGACTTTAGATATCAATTAGATGCATTAGGTTGGGCTAAATATAATGACCAAGATCAAGTGGCGGCTTACCTGCAGCAAGTTAAGGAATAAAAGGATTAATCGTTAGTCGAGAAGTGTAAGACTAAAATTAACAGATGGAGGATTTTATTTCTACAAGATAGTTCGTGTAGGCTAGCATTATGGGAGTGTCTACCCGATAAAAATTCTTGCCATGATTTTTTTAACGTTAGAAGTTCAAACTTTCTTTTTATTCCCTTGTCAATCCCCTACCAAGATTTGATGGTTTTGCTGAAGCAGAATTCAAAACTAAATTGGCAGTTGAAGCAGATGGGGTCACCTCTAACTTCTAAATCTGCTATCAACAAGAATTAATTGGACTGGTGATTATAATGTCAAATGATCGCAAAGTTGGTTGTCAAATACCGAGAGTATGTCTCGCAATTTTGGAGGATCGTATTTTATGAATGAATCTTTGAATATTGATTCTGCTGTAATACAGCAACGTCGTGACAATGTATTTCTAATTCTGGCGGGCTTATTTCTAGGAACATTATCTATGTTGAATATCCTGGGAATTTCCAGATTTATTAAACTTTTCAGTATTGGGGAAGTTACATTTGCTGTAGCGGTGGGTGTCCTACCCTATCCAGTGACATTTTTATGTACTGACCTGATCAGTGAACTATATGGTGAAAAAAAAGCTCGGTTCATGGTCTGGGTTGGTGTCATACTCAATATTTGGCTCGTATTCATCATATGGTTGGGTGGTATCTTACCAGGTTTCGAAGAAGTCAATGCTGCGGGAGAATACGTTAAAGACGCAGCAGAAAGATTGCCGATATTCTTTGAACTAAGGGCATTAACCTTTGGTGCAGTCACTGCTTCTATGATTGCTTACATTGTAGCTCAATTCACTGATGTCTACATGTATCACTTTTGGAAGCGTTTGACCAAAGGTAAACATCTTTGGTTACGCAATAATGGATCAACTTTAATTAGTCAGTTAGTGGATACCACGGCGGTAATATTAATTACACACTATGGTGCTGGAGCCTTACCAATCAATCCAGATCAAGCTGTTATTCCACAACTCCTAATATTTATAGGATCTGGTTATGTATTTAAATTGGTAATCGCATTATTGGATACTGGTCCTCTTTATGTTGCGGTTAATTATCTATCTAAATATCTACAGATTGATCCTACGGAAGAACACAAGGATGAAGTTGAATCTGAGCAATAAAGATAGTATTTCAAAAGAGATTTTTCGAATCTATATATGATGCTTAACTAGAGACTCAAGAGTCTGACATGATAACTGCTTGAATGGTTTCTATTACTGCCAGATTGATGTTGGTTTCTGCTTCTGCACTAACCAGCGTAGAACAGGCAGGGGAACAAAGAAGATCAATTGGAGAAAGGAAGGAATTAAAGACGAGATCTTTTGAATTTATATTAGATCTTCAACTTGATCCTGAAAGACTCACAAGATAACTACTAGATAGTGCGTAATCTCTGCTTGAATGGGATTATGTCTACGGGCACAAGTTGGAAATATCGCCTTTTACTTTGCCTTACTGATTAAGGGTTTCTCTAAAAATTAGTTAGATTCGTGCAGTTTTCTGCCCATTTTAGAATTAGCTCATTGGCAATTAAATTAGGATAATTCAACTCATCATCTAAGGATTGATCCTGAAGCCAGCAGGACTTTTTGACTGGCAGACTCGTTTTGAACAACACGACCACAGCCGCCACCCGCTGCTTAAACTTAACCAAATAGTCAACTGGTAGCAGTTTGGCCAAGCTCTGGCGACCGTTCGAGACCAAGAGCCAAAGTCCAATGCCGGTCGAAAGCCTTTTGATGTTAGACTCCGGTTCCAGATCATGATTCTGGATTCCTGCCACCACCTGTCTGACCATCAGCTTGAGTGTCAGATCCAGGGTCGCATTTCTTTTCGGCCCGTTCTAGCTTTGAGTCTTGACGATACGCTGCCTGAGGCCAAGACCATCTGCCTTTTCAGACCACAACTCACCCCGGCAGGACGGAGCGAAAAACTTTTTCAGCCGTGGGACCAATTTCGGCCTCAAAACGGTTTTCGGCCCTGAAAGGAAAAATGGTTGCTGCCAGCATGGTAGCGGTTCCAAGGCAGCCTAACAGCAGAGAGGAGAATAAATCCATCAAAAATAGGCTCAATCATTTCGGCGATCAGAATCAGATTGAGATTGATGTTAAGCACAAACTTATTGGCCGCGATGAAGTAAGGCCGGCGTCGGTTCATGACCGCCATGTCTGGCCAGGACTGCGGGCTGAAAATAACAGCCGCCAGGATGGGTGGGCTGACTCGGCTGATGGATCGGTGAAAACAAGGTCCGCTGAAGGAAGATGGTTACCGCGGCCACATTCAGCCAACAGGCNGCCGNGATAAGAAGCTGNCTCAGCCTCAGATAGAAGCTAATCATCAGCCTTGGAAAACTGACCGCCGAGTGGAGCCCATCTTCGGAATCCAGCAGNTGGGGGCAGGCAACTGGATGATAGGAAGCANAGGCCTAGCCAGGGTCAAAGNTAAGATTGNTTGGCAAAANNTGACCTACAACCTAGACCGATACAGCCGGCTAGCCCAGCCATAGTTGCCAGCGGTGCGGCATCCAAGCGGCACTGATGGCAGCCGTCTTGAGACAAATATAGGTGTTGCACTTACACTTATCTGCAACCAAGTATCTCTTTCTGGCCTACAACCAAGACTAGCCATCCAAAGGAGCAGTAATGAAGTTGAAGAATGCAGGTCGGGGCAATAAAGNATACGACCNTAAAAGGCGGGGATTTTAGAAGAGATGCTATTCAAACAAGTTCAGTTGTTAGTCAGCTGGTTTATCTTCCTTCTGCATGATACTGGATGTATTTTTCTGACTCATTTGCGTGGTTACCTTATCTCCCGGCGGCCAAAATAGCTGTTGGCCCAGAATTCACCGCCCACAACTCTCGCTTGAGCTGTGGTGACGGCTGAAAGATCCCACGGCAGACTAACCTTTGGTCCTTTGTACGACTTGGGCCGTAGAATATTTGGGAGGAAATCCGAGGAATAAATGGACATGAGCCTAAGATATTCCCATGGTTTCGATCTCAAAGCCATTAACGCTAGCAAGTATCGTAGATAGCATAACGAGTTGGTTTGATCGACATGCTGATATTGAATTCAATTTGGGTTTCAGGCGAGGAAACAACGTTTCATTTTGGCCATGAATGGCGGGCTATTCACGTTTCGTTTTTAATAAAAGTCTCCTACTTGTGGGACCTCTAACTCTATCTGGATTAAACCTAGTCGTTACCTCTATAAATCCGCTTGCCTCGAACTAAAACCCGTTTTGGTGTTTCCAACGCTAATTCGTCAGTACGGTGGTAACCGAGCGTCATGCTCATGCGCGTGCCCTCGGTTCGATTGACGCCGGTAGAATGCAAAATCATACTATCAATGGCGATCATCCCTCCGGCCGGCATCGGAATCGGTACAGTTTGCAACTTGACTGCCTCGGTTAATTCCTTCAGCAGATCGGATAACAAATGTGATCCTGGAACCAGGTGCGTGCAACCATTTTCCAATGTTGTCTCCTCCAGGTAGATNAGGACGGTAGCGATAGTCCGGCTCCAGTGCTGAACATCTCGATGTAGTTCCAGAGAATGAGTCGATTCGCGATTGCGCAGATAGATATGGTTATGACGGTTCAGGACGTAGTCTATATTNTCTCCCAGTAAGGAAGAAAGCGGCTCCAATACGTCGGGCGAGGCAATTGTTTGCCGGAAGATTCCACCGCGTTCCCAGATCTTTGAGATGCGAATTACCTGCCCGTGTTGCCTGACCACAGGCTCGATCTGATTTTGCACGTCGTCTAGTGCAGCCGTTTTGATGGCCTCAACTTGTGACGTCGGCAGGATATTTGGAAATTTTACAAATCCATTGTGTCGAAACAAATGGATTTCCTCAGTTGTAAGATGTCTTCTACTCATCGGCTTAGCATCCCCCTACAAATGACTGAAACAGAATGCTACTTTATCTNCCGGCCTAATTTCTACATTAATTTTACACTTTTCCTTTTCCGCCTGCTGGCGGAAGCTACTGCACGACGATGTGGAATATCTTTATGTGGAAACTGATCGACCGCGCCAAAAACTCAGCCCCTAAGNCCNCCTCGTACAGGCTTTGAAACTTAACAAAGGNTTATAAACTNCCGGGCATAGAAGGGCTTGACAAAGGAAGGCTGATAGATTATTGTAGCNATGCTTNTTTTTATCAAGGTGGAAGGTATGATTNTNTTGGTTTCACAGAATCGGAAAATANCTACAATACTTGGGGGTTTGANAAAAACCTCCGAGAAATAAATGGATTTCAGGAGATGGTGTCTATGCCCAAGGTTCAAGATATTCTCGTGTTATTTCAGACCAGTCCTGCACTCGACGTCGCGCCGNCCGCNTGGGCGCGATACGAAGCCTCGAAGGGAACAGGAATTAAGGATCTTATCGAAGAGAGCAAACCTCCATACAAGAATGCNATGGCCGCGATGCGCGACGGATGGCAGGTNATCCAGATGAGCGAGTACCTTCANCGGTCTGAGGTCGACGGNTACGAACTGGGGCCTCTCCCGTACCAGACGGTGCTGTCGCGGTTCCGAGAAATGCAGCCGGAAGAGGANGGGAGTTAGTCTATGGAGCATCTTATTTCATCAAAGGATATGGCCCAGTTCGTCGCTTCGGGATACCTAAAGTACGAAGACATGGTGCCGAAAGACCTGTGTAAAGCCTGTCTCAAAGAGATGGAAAACAACAGGGGATACCTGGCCGTGGGCATGCCGTTCGAGGAGACATGGCCCAAGGACACCGCTTTGGGCGAAGCCTTTCGACTGCCCAAGGTGAAGGGGGTGATTCAATCTTTGGTCGGGCTGGATCCGCTCTATGATCATCACGCTGCTCACCTGGTGAGGGCGCATACGACCAGAGGGCCAAATATGCATCAGGACTCAGTGATCGACTTCCGGCAGAACTACTTCGACATCCAGCTGTCCTTCTTCCCAGTCGACACAACTGACGAGATGGGTGGGACATTCCTGGTGCCAGGATCGCACTTCCGCAACGTTCGGACGGGTGAGATCCGCGGATACCAGCACGTCATCGGTAAGATCTGGGCCACCTGTCCGGCCGGCACGATCTACGTGTGGAACACACGTGTCTGGCACGGTGCGCGGAGTAACTATACGGACGAGGATCGCTACATGTACAAGTTGCGTCTAAACCCGACGAAGCCACAGATCCGAAACTTCGACACGTCGAATATAGACGATCCTGAGATTGGCCGGATTCTGTCCACACGTCATGGTTGGGAAGGAAACGAGCACCGATACGAACTGATGAAGCGCATCGAGCTTTGGCGGTATGTATCCGATCAACCGGACTACGATGTAGGTGAGCGTTTCCTCCGACGGCGCGAGTACCAGCCGCAGAAGGTAATGGTGTAGTCGCTTGCCGCCACGATAATACGGAACCAAGTTGGCATCATAAAAAGAGGCCCGATTGAACTATAAGCGATTCAATCGGGCCTCTTTGTACCTGTTGATGGATAAGAGTGTTCTAATCCGTTTGAGTCATCACCTTAGCAGAGGGGGCAACAAAGCCGATAATACCCATCTGCGATTGGAGCGATGCCAACTCTTCGACCACGAGATTTGTCAGGCGCGCGATTGGTTAGCCTTAATCTTCATTCTAACTGTTTATCAGGTCATTTAGAGTTAAAGTTACCCGGCAACCGGTAAAAAACAACGTATCGGCTTCGATTGAAAGCCGGGATAGTAATGTGTTTCTTCCGCTTGTAAAATTCCCTTCCGCTAGTTTCTCAGATTAATTGTTGACCTTTCTCATAACTGCGGTCCTCCACCAGAGGTAAGTTCCTAAAGTCAGCACGGAGTAAAATAGCTACTTGGCATCATTGCCCGAATTTGAAAGGCCAAATCCAACTCCAGGATAGTACTGATGCCATAGTTTTTGCTCACCATAGACAATGGACGATGTGTATAGCATACAGTCACCGAAAGGAGAAATCAGATGCTAGGTGGTCAGATTTTAGGAAACGAAGAGATTATCGTCACAGAATATCCGGAACCGGGCTTAATGAGACGAGAGTATTGATTCAAATTAAGGCTTCAAAGATGAGAAACTATGTGAAAAACCGACGCTTTTCTATCATCACCCTACTGCTGATAACTCTCTCCAACTGGTCCCAGGGAAATAACCCGTTTTACTATCGGTTATCACCAGTAGTCTCAGACAATGGGTTGCCTGATTGGAAAAGAAGATCTAAGGTTTGCTAGTATTATGTAGGAAAGGGTGTCCAAAATGGGGGGGCTGAAAACATTTAGGAGTCCCAGCAGCTTACACCCAGAAACCTCGTCGGCTGATATAATTACAAAGTTTAGAAAACGATTGGAGGAAGTATGAGGTGGAAAATTAGTTGGATCTGGTGCAGTACCTCAGTTGTTGTCCTCGAGGAAGCTCAATAACATAATAGAGGAAGTTATTATAGAGGCAGTGGATGAAAAAGTAGTAACAAATCGCTCCCCCAGGAAACTGTCTGGAAAAGGGATTGAGCCCAAATGGTACGAATTCCAGATATGTATTTAAAACGGGCTTACAAAACAACACCACTTGGGGAAATGGTACTTGGGGAAAAGTACAAGACCGGTGACGCTTTTTTGATGGATGTTCATAAAGTCACGAGAGGTCGGTTTAGAAAGTTTCTGCAGGAAACAGAGTATGCTTTTGATGGTAGACTTTGGGCTAAAATCGACCAAATATCACCTACGGATGCACACTCAATGGCTTATGTCATGTTTGAGGCTGCTGAGGCCTATTGTAAATGGGCCGGCAATAGATTGCCGACAGAAGTGGAGTGGGGATGGGTTGCCGAGGTGGGTTGGTTGATAAAGAGTATTCATGGGGAGATGATGAAAGGTTGGCCTAATGATGGGACAGCACTATGGGGAGTTTCAAGCTGAATGGACATGTCTTGTTTGGTATGGCTGGTAACGTTTGTGAATAGTGTCAGGACTGGTATGATAGCGACGAAGACGGGCGGGTGTTACGGGGTGGTTCCTTGTTACGCTACTACTGGCCACCTGCGGCCAGCTAACCGCCTCGACATCTATCCGGATAATAGGAGCAACAACCTCGGGTTTCGATGTGTGTCAGGATCCGATTAACACTGAACCGCACAAAGCATGGTCTAGTAATGGACGCTTCCGAATCTTGGCTAAATTAATTAATTCAAAATGAAACACTTTTACCTCATCTTATTGGCAAGTTACTTTCTAACTAGCAATTATCAAATGGTGGTTTTGATATGATAGATAAAGAAAAACTACAACAAGAGTTGGCCGCCTACCAGAGCAGAGAATCTAAAGAAACTTCCAAGTTTAAAAAGTATCCACGATAACTGTCTCGGTTAATACACCTTATCGTTGATTGGTTAATTATCAACTTTATTTGGCCCTATGCTTTTGCTTTTGCCACTTGGTATTTTTCTTGCCGTGGTAGGCATGATTGAGGTAGACGAAAATATTGCCGACGATTCAATTGTTGAAAAAATTACAGGTGTTATTCTCTACGTTTCTTACTATCTTCTATTTGGCTAGACTTTTTGGTAAAAGCCCAGCCAAATTTCTCACCGGAACAACTATTGTATCAGTCGATGGTAGCAAGCCGAATTTTGGTTCGATTGTTCTTCGCTCTTTGTGTCGCCTTGTTCCTTTTGATCAACTCTCTATCCTGATTGGGAAAAATGATTATTGCTGGCACGATAGTTGGTCACAGATAGAAGTAGTCAGAATCCCTTCTATCCAGTCGAATATAGTTAATGGAAATGGTGGAAAGAATATTGGAAATAGTGGCAACGACAGTTAGAAGAGCAGACCAACTCGCAGGACGCTGCTGCATAAAGACGATAGGGGTCTAACCCCGCAGAAAGCTATGGGAAATATAACCCAAAGAGATTTAATTCCGCCGAAAGGAGCTTAGTGGCTTAAGACCTATGAAAAAATATAAACTAACGGCTCAGCAGAAAGTCTGCTATCAAACTGAAGGTTATGTCGTTTTGCCAAAGGTATTCACACAAACTGAATGCCGTGAGTTTACCATTTACATGATGGACTTACAGGCAGGTCGACGAAAG
>PBXZ01000222.1:0-8245 GCA_002729415.1 Candidatus Poribacteria bacterium
ACCAGCCTTTCTTGTTGCACTAGCCCTAATGGTATTTGTGTTTGAGGTTTTTGGAATTCCGCTGTTCGGATTGCTCTCGTCTTATTACGAAGGCGCGCCCTGGACGACAGGAAAATTAGTGGATTTTCTGAAGCACCTTTGGCTTCCTGTCATTGTCGTTGGTTTGAATGGTACAGCTGGATTAATGCGCATCATGCGCGGAAATTTGCTTGATGTATTAGGACAACCATTTGTACGTACTGCACGAGCAAAGGGACTCAAAGAAACCATCGTGGTTATTAAACATGCATCGCGTTTAGCCATAAATCCATTGATCAGTATTTTGGGTATGAGTCTTCCAGCCATACTGTCCGGAGAAGCAATTGTCTCAATAGTGCTTGGTCTACCAACAGTTGGATCGTTACTATTTCGTAGCCTTCTCGTCGAGGATGTTTATCTGGCAGGAACATTACTCATGTTGCAAAGCATACTTCTGGTCACAGGTAACCTTTTGGCTGATATTGCACTGGCATGGGCCGATCCGAGAATACGACATGAATGATAAAAAAAGCAGAGAAAAACAAAATAATATAGATAACGAAACTTTGCCTAACGATTATAGCCCGGAGTCTAGCGAACTAGCGAGTCTCAGTTACCGTCAACTAATCTGGCGGCGTTTTCGTAAGAACCGCATGGGAATTATCTCTGCCACCATCCTGATTTCCTTTTATATTATTGCTTTTTCTGCCGATTTTTTTGCCCCCTACCACTATAACGATATTAAAATGCATTTTCGCCATGTTCCTCCACAAAAAATTCGGTTTTCAACAGAATATGGCTTCCACGTGTACAAACTTAAATCGGTGAGAAATCCGGAAACACTGGAATTAGAGTTTACTCCTGATTCCAATCAAACTTATCCTATCCACTTTTTCTACCAAGATCAGAAGGGTAGACGACACCTAATTGGATCTGCTGGTCCTATGTTTGTGTTAGGGACAGATCGGATGGGACGCGATTTGTTGTCAAGAATAATATATGGTGGTCGTGTTTCAATGACAGTCGGATTAGTTGGTGTCTTCATCAGCTTAATCTTAGGTTCAATTCTGGGAACTGCCTCAGGTTATTTCGGTGGAAGTGTGGATATCTGTATACAACGTTTAATCGAAGTATTATTGGCTTTTCCCACTATTCCGCTCTGGATGGCACTTGGTGCGGCATTACCACCAGGTTTGCATCCGATTGTTGTCTTCTTCGGCATCACCGTTATTCTGGCTCTAGTCGGATGGGGAAATTTGGCTAGACAGGTTCGCGGAAAAGTCCTAGCTTATCGTGAACAGGAATTTGTCATGGCCGCGCGAGCGGCAGGTGGGAGCCACTGGCATATTATCACTCGTCACTTACTGCCGGGATCTTATAGTCATATTATAGTCATTGCAACACTTTCGATTCCTGGCATGATTATTGGCGAGACCACACTGAGCTTTCTTGGTCTAGGAATCCGTCCTCCGATGACGAGTTGGGGTGTTTTGCTTGAAGAAGCTCAGCGTGTAACAGTATTATTACATTATCCATGGTTGATTTTCCCTGCTATCCCAGTTTTATTTGTTGTGATTTCATTTAATTTTCTGGGTGACGCGCTTCGAGATGCAACCGACCCCTACTCAGATTAACAACCTAACGAGTATGTTGCTTGGTTCTCTGAAAATTGCTGAGGATCTTAGGAAATTATGAACCAGAGTATAGAAATTCGTACAGAAAGTTTAAGAAAACAATTTGGTAATGTACATGCAGTCAAGGATGCAAATCTACATATTGCCAAAGGTGAATTCTACACTTTCCTCGGACCGAGTGGTTGTGGCAAAACAACCTTACTGCGCATGCTCGCCGGCTTTACGTCAGCCGATAGTGGATCAATATATTTTGACGATCAGTTCGTGAATGACATACCACCTTGGAAAAGGAACGTAGGGATGGTCTTTCAAAACTATGCTTTGTGGCCGCATATGAATGTTTTCGAAAATATTGCTTTCGGATTGCGGGAACGAAAAACAGCCAAATCTGAAATTCAAGATCGAGTTGAACAATCCCTGAAAATGGTAAATTTAGAAGGATATGATAAACGTCGTCCTTCTCAACTCTCTGGCGGTCAACAGCAGCGTGTCGCCTTGGCACGAACACTTGTTACCGAACCGGGCTTGTTACTTTTAGATGAACCATTATCAAATCTTGATGCTAAGTTACGTATTCAAATGCGAGAGGAGTTGCTCCGCTTGCAACGTGAACTTGGAATAACAACAATCTACGTTACGCATGATCAAGAAGAAGCACTTATTACTTCCACACGCATTGCTGTAATGTCGGAGGGAGAAATAATTCAAGAGGGCACACCTAGGGAAATTTATGAGTTACCTTACACGAAATCTGTAGCTGATTTCGTAGGAACTTCCAACTTGTTTTCAGCAAAGATAATTGACGTCAGCGAAGACATGTTGATACTATCGTCTGACGAAATAAAAAATCCTCAAGTCGGTTGGCAAAATTTCTTCAGCCAACCGCCACCGATCGGAAGTCTTGTCGAATTCAATATCAGACCCGAATTAATTAGGTTTTCGAAAGAAAGTAAAATCATAAATCGGATTTTGGGAACGGTTGAATCAACTTCTTATCTAGGATCACAAATCCAATATGTAATCGCAATAAACAAAAGCAAGATCCTCAAAGTAAACACCTTAAATTTGAAAACAGACAAGTGTTATAGTCTAGGAGAAACAGTCGAGCTAACATTCTCACCCCATGACATTGCACTGTTGCACAATTGAAAATTGACCATAACCAGTTTTACGTATCTGGCACCTTGTATTCGAATTTCCATACTTACACTGAATTGGCCTGAGGCGTTCGCAATGTCATTTTTTTTTTAGAAGAGAAAACATTCGCAAGAAACAGTCAGAGAAGGGAACTGTAGCATGAGATTTTCACTTGGCACTGGTGGTGCCGTTCTGCTAAATAATCGGTTATTGATGGTCCACCATACCTACGAACCTAAAGTTTGGCGAATCCCAGGTGGATACGTCAAACCTGAAGAAGCTGCTCATGATGCTTGTATTCGTGAGATTTTTGAGGAAACACAGATCCGAACCAAAGTGGATGGATTACTGGGCATACGACACCGAATAAATCAAAAGGATAATTCAACCTACCTGATTTTTCAACTGACACCAATAGATTTCCACAATCCGATTCCTGATCAGCGTGAAATTGATGATGCAAGATACTTTTCACTGTCGGAAATCGAAGAATTTTCCAAAGATCAAATGCCCGAGCTTAATCGACTGGTAGCACGTAGACTATTGAGTGGGACACCACCAACGTTGCTGTCTAATTTCGGAGATGTCAACTATACAAATCAACCCTACGACCTTTATCTTCCTAATTGAGTGTTTCCTCGAGTGTTTCCTCACAATTTTACCGTTGCCCAAATTAACCGCTGACAGATTGTCAGACCCACCAGTATACTCATAATGGAAAACAAGATAGCGATTCGCTCAGGCATCATAAAAAATAATGAGTACATCAGAATCGTTTCCGTACCACTAACCAACCCTGTGGGCATAATTACCGTTGTGTCTTCTCTGCTTGTTTTTGATCCTTGTTTTTGCTTTTCTAAAATTGCGGATAGGTACATCCATGAAGCTGCGTTAACGTAGAAGGTGGAGATCATCAAAGTCAAACAAAAGTATCGTTCTATAGTTGGGGCACTAACGACCAAACTGATGGGAATAGCTGCATAGATGATAAAGTCAGATAGGATATCGATATACCCTCCCAGATCTGTCTGGCGTTGGTGAATTCGGGCGATGGCTCCATCCAATCCATCAAAAATCCGGTTTAAAATCCAGAACATCAGGGCAGCAAGATAGAGCTTTTGCAGAACAAAACCGACAGTCAGTCCGCCTAGTATCAAACTGAACACAGTAATCAGATTTGGTGGAATATCCAACATTTTTGCCACTGAAACAAATAGTCGATCTTTTATCTGCCGGAATAAAGCATCAAACATGAGATTTATCACACTGTTTTGCCTTTATAGAATAGGTTTTGTTCTGTATAATATTATGGTGTTTTTGTCTAATACAATACTTGGAATTTTTCAGGGGAATTTTCATGCGTCAATTGTTATTTTGGGGTCTTATACTTTTTCTAACTTTTTTTGAGACATCGGCTAAATCGGAAATCTCTCCGCAAGCAAAGTCGGGACGCGAACTGTTTTATGATCCATCTTTTGGAGGAACCATAGATCCAAATAAAGCCAGCGGTATGTCATGTGCAACTTGTCACGCAGACTTTGACGAAGAACAAGAACCCGATGGACAAATTCGTACGGGGCACAGTATTATTGGCGTGCGGGATCGGGGGAAATCCCAATGGGCAAAGGTTACGTCTGATATGTTTGAAAGAGCCGCAGGTGGTGCGGGATTCTGCTATCAGCGTTTCCTACAAAGAATTCCAGAAAGAAAAATTGATCCCTCTGCTATCCCCGAAGCTCAAGCCGAAGCTCTAATGGCCTACTTCGATTATATGTCAGTTGGCAAAAAATCACCAGAGGTGAAATTGCAAGGTATCAGTAAGGACGCATCAAAAATAGCCGNCGACCAAATACTTAAAATTAATGGAAATGCGAAAAATGGATGGAANTTCTATGCTAGAGCTTGTGCAAACTGCCACGCTAAGCCCAAAAAAGGCGGCATCGGCCCCCAAATGGTTAAATCTCGTCCACCAGCTAACTTGCAGAAAAGATTGCATAAGATTGCATCTTATGTTCGAGCGGGTGGATATACAATGCCAGCTATAGGTGAAGAAAAGTTATCTGATCAAGCTCTGGCAGACATTCTTGCTTTTATTAGTAGCTTAAACAAAAGACAATGACCTCCCCCAATTGCGCTGTTGATTTTGTGTTTGAATCAGGCATATACTATTATTATGATAGCAATTCTTTCTGTCTTCCACGTCTTTCAACTATAGAAAACTAGGAGTGATTCTCGTTGCTTCAAAAGTTTGATACGGCCACAAAAATTATTTCGAATGAGCAGATCGCAACCAATCACTTTCTGCTACGTTGCAAATGTCCGAAGATTGCAGCTCAGTCGAAACCAGGACAGTTCATCCATGTTTTAATTGATGAAGGATCAAACTTGCTATTGCGACGTCCATTCACGATTTATAGTATTAAAGACGATGAGATTTCTATGCTTTACCAAATTATTGGAAAAGGGACTAAAATTTTATCAACTTGTCAACAGGACCAACAGATCAATGTCCTAGGGCCTCTAGGGAACTGTTTTGATCTTTCGGTTGAACCTGACCCGGCAATTGTTGTCGGTGGTGGTGCGGGAATCGCTTCTCTTATGCTACTAGCAACTGCACTTCGACTAAATGGAATTAGATTGATTGCTATGATTGGTGCGATGAGTAGTGATCGTCTTTTGAGTGTTAAAGATCTAGAAGAAATAGGTGCTGAGATACATATTACAACAGATGACGGTAGCTTTGGTAATCAGGGTTTTGTTACCGATTCTCTCTTAGCAGTTTTAGAAAAACCCACCAAAAATGGACTTCGAAATCCGATCATCTTCACGTGTGGCCCCAGTGGCATGCTTCAAGCGGTGACGAAAATTGTAGTTGATTATGAAATACCTTGTCAGGTTGCAATGGAAAATGAGATGGGGTGTGCCTTGGGTGTCTGTTTAGGCTGTGTCTGTAAAGTACGTTCACCAAATGCGGGTTTTGAGTTTCAGCGAGTCTGTTCTGAAGGACCTGTCTTTAATGCGNAAGACATCATCTGGTAATTCATGAAACGATTGTTATTTTCCACCCTTACATTGTGTCTCTTTGTCACATCCGGATGTGATCCGTTACAATCCCCTCAGGAATTAATCAATGCAGGTCAGTTACANGATGCTGCTNCCCTGTTAGAAAAAATTGTCCAAGCCAAACCTGAAAATGTGAAAGCCCGANTTCTGCTTAGTGAGATCTATGACCAGTTAGGGCAATATAACCAATCAGTTAATCAACTTCGGGAAGCGATTGTTATTCTTCCTGCACAGCCGAAAGACCAAGCTGTTCTGCGAATTAAGTTAGCCAAACTCTATCTCAAAAATAGCGATCGGAGAAAAGCATTCAGCCAACTTCGATTAACGTTACAGTCGACTTCAGATCATGACATTATTAGTCAAGTNGCNGGCTTGATTACAGATCGATACCANGTCACAAAACTAACCGAGGGAGATTCAGACAATTACTCCCCAAATTTTTCGNCNGACGGTAAGCAGATTNCCTTTTCCTCCTANAGGACTGATAGNAGTGAAGTTTATATNATGGATCTAAATGGNAGGATNCGGCAACGTGTAACTTTTACGACTGATTTCAACGAGCTGGCTCCTGTATTTCTGTACGACAACAAGTATATCCTATACATTAGAGAGCCCAAAACCTCTCGTCAGATTACAATTACTTTGCAAGGAAGCGGCTCATCTCGAATTTATGCGGGTCTGAGTATTTCGCATATCTTCAGCAAGAAAATTCAGGAGCTTTTACCAATTGGACATGGTGTGCGNGCACCTAGTATTTCACCTGATCGNAAGCGGATTCTTTATGAAATTAAAAGNGGAGATAANCTTGANTTATACGAGATTGATCTTACCAATGTGAATCTTGACAACATCAATCCGNAGNCTNTNTCAGCGAGGCAAATTACTAAAAACGCAACTGATGACGGAAGTCCNGCGTTTTACCCCGATCAGAAAAAGATTGTTTTTAGCTCCTCACGCCAAGAACAGCCACATCAGATCTACACCACCGACATAAACGGTACCAATGAAACCCATTTAAATGCGAATCCNTATGATTGTTACAGCCCTATCGTCTCACCGGATGGCAAACAAATTGTTTTTGTTTCCGCTCGNTATGGCGATATCGAAATATATTCGATGAATGTTGATGGAACAAATGANCATCAAATCACCAATGGTATTGGAGCGTCGATCCAACCTGCATTTTCGCCTGATGGGTCCAAAATTGCTTTTGTTTCCGACAGGAACGACTCTTTTCAAGTTTATCTCATCCACTTGGATCAGCCAGTTGGAAAATCAGAGTTACTGCAATATTTGGCTTCGCGCCAATAAACGGTGATGTGATCATCACNTTTACCTTAAGTTTAGGCCGCCAATTCCCCTTATTTTCCAAGTTGGATTTTCTCAACATTTTAACTGGCGTTCATTTCTGATAAAAGTAGGAGCGAAGNCCATATAATGGGTAATTATCTAGCACTTAGAAGTCGCGTTGACGAAANTNGTGTCACAGCAGATCTAACAATAGCCAATATGATAAAATTTATGATAGAATTCANCAGAGGCTATCTAACCAGTATTGGAGCAACCTCTAAAACTTGTAAGGAGACATGATGAGAGCTGTCGATAAGAATAATGGATATGAGTGTAGGATTGAACCTGGGGTCGACCTGAGTTTTGCTGATCTGGCGGGTGCCGAGTTGATGGGAGCTGAATTGCACGGTGCTGACTTAAGAGCAGCTGACCTGAGTTTTGCTGACTTGAGAGGGGCAGACTTAAGTCATGCTGACTTGGAGGGAACTAGCTTAATGGCAGTAGATTTGACTGAAGCTGGTAGAAGATCCAACTTGATCAGATCTGTTTTGCGGGACGTGGACTTGAGAGGGGCTGACATTAAAGAAGCAGACTTGAGAGGCACCGATTTGAGGGGGGCTGACCTGAGAGGTGCCAACTTGAGAGGTGCCAATTTGAGTTTATCCGACCTGAGTAATGCCAAGTTAAATGACGCCAATTTCGGCGAAGCTAAGTTGATTAGATCCAGGTTGGATCATGTAGACTTGCGTGGCGCCAACTTGAGCGATGTAAACTTAAGTAGTGCTAACTTTTGTAATGCCCTGTTGAGCAAAGCGGTGTTGAAGGGCCAAAATTTAAGCGGCGCTGACTTTAGTAACGCTGATTTGAGCCATGCAGACCTGAGAGAGACTCATTTAAATAATACCAATTTGAGGAGTACAGACCTAAGAGGGGCAGACTTGAGTGGTGCCAACTTGGGTGGTGCTGACTTGAGAGGTGCTAACTTGAGTAATCAGGTTCTAAAGGGGGCAGACTTGAGTGGTACAGACTTGAGAGGTGCTAACTTGCATGACGTTGATCTTCGGGAAGCTAATTTGAGTGAATCTAACTTGAAAGATGTGGAT
>PBXZ01000223.1:0-8455 GCA_002729415.1 Candidatus Poribacteria bacterium
GTAATAATTCGGCTACTTGCCCCCGCCCGAAGCAACGCGAATGAACTATTTGTATTCAGTAACACTAAAGCAATCATAGAGGATGCAATGAATCCAGTTTGAGTCATTAATTCCACCTTTGAAATTCGAATCTATGTTAATAAGGAGAGATACTGACGAATTTAAGATCCTGTTCTTCTTCGAGAAATTAGCCCATAAAGACCAACTGGCAAGCAGTAAATGAGTATAATAATATGCAAGCTAAATGCGGTAACCAACGCGACTTCTTTTGTAGTTCCAAAGTGGATTAACGCCCAGGAGAACGGCGCTTCGATTGTGCCAAAATTACCAATACTCTGGATTGGCAAAAGATTAAAAATATTTGTAAAAACCAAAGCAAAGATCAGGTTTATGACTGGAACTTCTACTCCCATTTCAGCAATTAAATAAATCTGAAATCCAAAACGGATAATCATGCTGACAATCGAGTACACCCAAGTCAACAAAAAATGTCGATCCAAGCCAGTTGATAGTAGTTCTTGTATGATTGCCAGAATCTTTTCAGTTATCCATTGAATTGGGCGAAAATTGAAATCTTGAAACCAATTCTCAACTGTGTCAATTAAATGAGTCAATGCCTTCCGGGCAAAAAGTGCTGATCCCATCAGGCCAAGCATGCCAATCCCAAACAACATTGGTACGACAAGAAGCCCAATGTATGAGAGTCCCACCAAATCTGATTTTAGCAGAAGACTTGTCGTGACCATTAATCCAGTTAGCAATGTCAAGTCAATTATGCTAGCTAACATTAGCGAAGCCAAGCTTTTTGTTCCCGCCACCTTTTCTCGTGATTTCATCAGGAAAATGTACGAGAGGTCCCCACTTCGGAAGGGTAAGATATTTCCCCAAAACGTATGCAGTGCAAATATGGGTAAGAGCTTAAAAATTGGCCGGTCAATGGCGAGCAATTGGCGAAACCGGATGGTCTTTGCCAAAATCAAGATGCAGTAAAGAACGAATCCAACCAACAGCGCTGAAGGAGATATCCTTCTTATCGTCTCCGGTATATGTCCAGTTTCAATTTGGCGTAAAAGCACGAAGCTAACGCAGATAGCAACTAATAATGCTATCACAAATCTAAAGACTTGAGATCGCGGAATCACAGAGCCAGATTATATCATAGATTGTAGGATCTTCAACCACAATTCCACATTGACATGAACACCCTACTCTGCTATGCTATCCGCATACCTAACAGTCGGGAAAAATGAGTGGTGGAAACGAAAAAAAAGTCCAGCTTAATGCAACAATATAATCGTGTGAAAAACCAATACTCAGACACGATTGTTTTATGCCGCGTCGGTGATTTTTATGAGGCTTTTGGCGAGGATGCTGAGACAATTTCGAGGGTGTTAGAAATCGCCCTTACTGCTAGAGATAAGAATACTTCAGGTACCCCTATCCCTATGGCTGGGGTACCACATCATTCTCTGGATTCGTACCTGTACAAGCTGGTAAAAGAAGGACACAAAGTTGCGATCGTTGAACAGATGGAGGATGCCAAACAGGCTAAAGGACTTGTCAAACGGGATGTTGTTCGTATTGTTACTCCTGGTACAGTCACAGACTCAAGCGCACTAGACCAAAAATCTAACAATTACCTGATTTCTGCTCACCAAATTGAAGCCACCTATGGCCTTGCTTCGGTCGATGTTTCCACCGGGGAATTTGCCGTTACGGAATTAGAGGATCTGTCAGATCTCTGGTCGGAAGTTAACCGTATTGGCCCAGCGGAATGTCTCTTTTCCGAAGATTTTGAAAATCAGGAGATTTTGGATCAAATTAACATTGAACTCAAGGCAACAATCAACTATCTTCCCGACTGGCGTTTTGATCACCAATCAGCTCGATCTGAATTACTGGATCATTTTAGCATTCTCTCACTTGATGGATTTGGGTGTGAGAATATGTCAGCCGCAACATGTGCCGCTGGGGCATTGATCTACTACCTGCATGAAACACAAAAACAAGAGGTCCTACATATTCAGTCGCTTCGCACATATACCAACCACAACTTTATGGTATTAGATGCGGATACTCTGCGGAATCTTGAGTTAATACAGTCAATGCGAGATGGCTCATCGAAAGGGACCCTGTTGGAAATGCTGGATCAGACCATGACTTCGATGGGCGCGCGTTGCCTTAAACAATGGCTCCTCCAACCACATCTGAAGACGGACTTAATTAATCAAAGGCTCGAAGCCGTCGACGAATTGAAGAGTCGGATTGCACTACAGGAAGAACTGCGTGAGGCATTAAGACAGATGTACGATATTCAACGCCTAATCTCACGTATTAGCCTTGGGACGGCAAACGCACGTGAAGTGTTGGCATTGAAAGATTCTCTAAGACTTATTCCATCAGTCAAACTCCAACTTGAAGATTGTTCCGCCCCATTTTTGACAGATCTGAATCAACAACTTGATCCGATGACAGATTTGGCTGATCTGATTGAGAATGCGATTCACCAGGAGCCTCCAGTAACTATTCAGGAAGGAAACATCATACGAGATGGTTACAGTGAAGAGCTCGACAGTCTAAGAGAAATCACATTGTCCGGCAAGGACTGGATAACTGAATTGCAACAAGGTGAACGTGAGCGCACAGGCATNAGTTCGTTAAAAATCGGATATAACCAAGTTTTTGGCTACTATATTGACGTCACCAAACCTAACCTTGATCTTGTACCCGACCACTATATTCGCAAACAAACACTAACCAATTCTGAAAGGTTCATTACGCCGGATTTGAAAGAGCGTGAGTCACAGATTCTGAATGCGGAAGAACGAATTCATCAGCTTGAATACGACCTTTTTTGTGATATACGGAACCAGATTTCCAGTCGAACCAATTGTATACAAAAAATCGCAGCCGCTATATCGATGATCGATGTGATCGCTAATTTTGCCTACATTGCTTCGAAATATGACTATTCAAAGCCAATTATCGATGATAGTAGTGATTTAATCATCGATAATGGCCGCCATGCCGTGGTAGAACAATTATTTACTGGGGAGGGGTTTGTACCCAATAACACAGAACTCAATTGTACCAATCAACAACTGCATATCATTACCGGTCCAAATATGAGTGGCAAATCGACTTATCTTCGCCAAACAGCGCTGATCGTGCTGATGGCTCAAATAGGATGTTTTGTCCCGGCATCAACAGCCAAGATTGGTGTGGTTGATAGGATCTTTACACGTGTTGGAGCGTCGGATAATCTCGTTATGGGACAAAGCACATTCCTGGTTGAAATGAATGAAACCGCAAATATTCTTAACAATGCGACATCCAAAAGTTTAATTATCCTTGACGAGATCGGTCGTGGAACCAGCACCTTTGATGGTTTAAGTATCGCTTGGGCTGTTGCGGAATATATTCTTGATGACAAAGAGATTGGTGCTAAAACCTTATTTGCCACACATTATCATGAGTTAATCGAGCTTGCCAGCAAATATAAGAACGTCAAAAATTATAATGTTGCAGTACATGAAGATGGCGAAAAAATCACGTTTTTGCGCAAAGTAGTTGAAGGTGGTACTGACCAAAGTTATGGTATCCACGTGGCACGACTCGCAGGGTTACCACAAGTTGTCGTTGATCGGGCTAACCAGATCTTAGCCGTACTCGAACAACATAACCTGTCTATAGAAAGCAACCAGTCGGAAGAGGCCTCTGAGCCATCGCCTGATCTGGTAACCAGAGATATTCCGCACAAAAGAAAGCGGATTTCGCGAAAGACCTTTCAAGATAACTCTCTTCAGATGGCCCTATTTACACCTAAGACGCACCCAATCGTTGAAGAACTCCAGAATCTTGACCTGAATCAATTAACACCCATGGAAGCACTGAATTTGATCTACAAGCTTCAAGCAAGAGCTATAAGCTAATTCCACCTCAAACAATTAACAAATATTGGTTCTGTTTTCGGGCAAACTGAGTAGCAGGACTTTATCTTTGACAGATTATGTAGATCAATGATATGATACCGGGCATTAGGTCTATTCCAAAAAAAACCAGAAAAGATTTGTGGGGCAGCGCGGATGCCAGTTGTTATACCACGTCTCATAGTCGAGGTTTTCGAACATCTTAATTTTGGTGGTAGAAGAGGGTATGTTTTCGAGCCGGTCAGTTTCACCGCTGATATCGGGTTCCAAGACAACATTTCTTCGGTTAAGATTTACAAAGGCCCTAACTTTAAATCCAATCCTAATTATAAAGCCATTCTACACCAGCATTGGCACTTTCAAGGACGGAAACTCGCGCTTGGGCCAGGTTTCTATCCTAATCTTCATGATATGATATATAATTTCACGGATAATATATCGTCAATCAGCTTTGCCTCCGCCTTGGAAACGGCTGGCCCCGAGTGGGGGACGGTGCCGCTGATTGTCGAATGTTATGAGCATGCAGAGTTTCAAGGGCGAAAGATAACCATCTTACGTGATATTGCGCATACAGGAGATCTTGGGTTGCATGATATGATCTCTTCTGTTCGTATCTTCAAAGGACCAGATTTTCCACGTGAGGGAGCGAACGTGATGTTTTTCGAACACGTCGATTTTGAAGGTGCCCAATTTTCTATAAGAATGGAGCCGATGGATTATAAGAAAGAAATACCGAATTTTGCCTTTCTGCCGGGTCGTTTCAATGATGTTGTATCTTCCATTAAAATAGAGGGCTGGTCATCGTCCTCTGAGTTTAACGAGATTGTGTTTGAGGATGAATTTATCGGTAATGATATGCGACCGGAATGGAGATGGGAAGATCCCGGTGGTGGAGGGTCTTGGTCTGAGCAACAAGGATACTTGGAGATGCGTGCTGACCCGGGACAGGACCTCTGGCATGGTAGTCCTCCAGGCAGTGGAGGGAACATGGATGCACCACGTTTGTTGATGGATGTCTCAGGCGACTTTGCTATTGAGTGTCGGCTCCGTGTATCTCCAGATTTGAAAGAACATGGAGGGCTGATTGTTTGGAAAGGTCCGCATTCATTTGTCCGACTCGAGAAAACTTCGGGGCCGCATGGTTTTAGAGGCGACGTAAGATTTGAGAGACACGTTAATCGTGTTTATTCTCTGGTTGGGCGAGGAGCGGGTTTGGTTAATGTTAGAGAACTTTATCTCAGGCTTGAAAGACGCGGCAACCAATTCCTAGGTTATGCTAGTCCCGACGGTACCCGCTGGTTGAGTTGCGGACAAACAAACGTTGGTATGGGAGATCCCGTTCAAATCGGATTGCATACTCTCTGTCCTGGTAATATTCCACCAACTCTTACTCGTTTTGAATATTTCCGGCTATTTAAGCGTAGGGGTGAAGCGGCTCAATATGGTCTCAGAATGTCCCAGAACGCTCATCAGATGACCGATCATGAAAGGCAAAGACTAGATCAACGACAGAGAGCGCGCGCAGTGCGCGACCTAGTTTAGAATTATTAGGCTAAGGAAGTTAGTATGGCATTAACACCTCGATTGGTTGTAGAGGTCTTTGAGCATATCAATTACCAAGGACGCAAGGTAACGGTAATTGATTCTGTTGTAAATACAGGGGAAGTAGGGCTTCAGGATATTATTTCCTCTATTAAGATTTACAAGGGGCCAGGTTTTAGAGCCGCGCCGAATTACAAGGCGATATTTCATGAACATGTTAATCATCAGGGGAGGAGGCTCATCCTGGCGCCTGGCTATTATCCGAGCATCCACGAAATTCCATACAATTTTGGCGATCTCATTTCGTCAATCAGTTTTACTCCGGCCGCTAATCCCACACCGCCAGAATATGGCGCGATCCCGCTTGTTGTCCAAGTTTATCGTGACATCGATTTTCGTGGGACAAGGGGAGTAATTATGCGAGATGTAAGTGATTTTCGCGAGATTGGTCTGGACAATTCAGTTTCTTCAATGCAAATACAGCGCGGGCCAAATTTTCCTTCTGGCGGTTGTCGTGCAATTTTTTACCAGCAACCCAATTTTGAAGGACAGCGTTTGACTGTTCCACTAGGGCCGAGAGATTTTCAAGTTAGGCTTCGGAACTTGCACGATGCTAGAAGTTTACGTAACTCAGCTCAACCTTTTTTAAACGTAGTCTCCTCTGTCAAAGTAGTTCCTGTTGGTTCCTTCCAAGTTCTTGTTGTTGTTGCCGATAATCGTACAAATGAACCGGCTGTTCTAGAATCGCTTGTCGATGTAGAAGGTCACGAATTTGAGTACACGATTATTAATATCAACTCAAACCCGGATAANTATGGAGANCCTAACAATGCTAGTAAACTTTCCAGTGTTATANTNTCTGAGTATGATATTGTTTGGTTTACTTGGAACGGTCCAGCGCACGATCGCGAGTATTTTGTTGAGGACTCAGATCAAGCGATTCGGGAGTTTGTTAGACGAGGAGGNNTCGTTTGGGCNTCAGCGATGGACGACAATATTGTGGCGCCTGANGGGGTTCANACGCATGAATCCAGCTGGCGTGGTGATTGGTTACCAGTTGATCNANATCCAATCCGNGTGGTGAATTCGGGNGATGTCAAAGCTAACATCACNCGCGAGGGACATCAAACCGGTATATTCGCTTGGCCTCACAAGATAGATGTGAATNCTTTAGTTCTGGATGACCATTGGGTTACCGAANAGCCCGAATATGTTAGGCTTGCAATCCATGACGATGACAATAATGCTCCCATAGGATTCCAACTCCGCTANGGAGATGGTTATTATGTTACTTTTGCAATTGATACTCGCGATGCAATGAAAACAGCAATGGCAAAAACACTAATTGAAAATGCTCTCTGTTACTTGGCAAACNTGGCNTGGCAAACNTCACCTCGCCAACCGTTGAAAGGACGATCGCGTTCTATACCGAGTTCTNGAGCTTGGCGTTCGGTCATGAGATGATAGGAAAAAAGTATTAGGAGAAATAAATGCGTTTAATTGCTCTCATTCTAATCCTTNTCGCAGTGGCNGGATTTGTTGGCTTCTTTGCCTTACAGCAATTCGCCAACGCCTTAATTGTTTCATTGNCTATCGCGTNTTCTATCAGTGTNGCGTTCATCGCTGCTGTTATCCGCTACAAGAAACCTAAGGCGGATGTGGCCTTGGTTAGAACAGGAGGGCGCGGATATAAGATCAATATCACTGGCGGGTTATGGTTGAACACTATTATCCACGAAGTTAGGGAAGTATCACTCAACACCATGCGACTTGAGATACTTCGTGAAGGGCAAGATGCGTTTATTACCGCTGACTTCAACCGTGCGGACGTTGAGGCTGTTTTCTATCTTCAGGTTCAACCANTGGANGAAGATATTTTACGGGCTGCTCAATCNCTTGGTGATAAGAATATGACGCCAGAAACCATNNNGGAATTGATTGAACAGAAGCTTGAAGGTGCTTTGAGAAGTGTNGCTGCNGAGAGTGATATTGAGGAATTATTGCAAAAAAGAGAAGAATTTGCTGACAAAGTCCAANAAGCNGTTGGTGTTAACCTGCAAATNGAAAATGGACTTAANCTTGAATCAGTGTCTATAATCCGAGTTGACCAAACACCAATTGACACATTGGATNNGGANAACCGTTTTGATGCAATTGGNATNCGGACAATTACTGAAATTACTGCNGANCAAGCTCGTGAGAAAGAAAGAATCNTTCAGGANAANGAAGTAGCNATCGTNCAAATTGATGTTGAAGCGCAAATTCTNAAGCTGGAAGCTGAGCAGGATCAAGCTTGGGCTGAATCTGACCAGCAGAAGAATATAGCCATTTACGCCGCTGAGCGTGAGGCAGACACACTCCAATTTCAGTTTGAAATGGAACAGAGTGTCCAAGAGCGTGAATTTTTAATGAAGCAAGAAGTCGAGAAGGCAAGAGTNGCNCAGGAACAGGCTGTTCAGGAACGAGAGATTGAAGCTNTGCAAATGGTTGANACNGCTAAGNTTGAACAGGAACAAGTNGTAGCTGAACGCGAAATTGAAAAGAACTTGGTTGTTGAAACAAAACAAATTGAACAGACCAGNAAGGTTCAAATTACCGAACTTGAAGCTAATCTNGCCGTCTCNATGGAACGTATCGAAATGGAACAAGAAGTTGAAGTTCGTGAGCAGGAGAAACTGCTNGAGATCGAACGAGCCAAACTANCTATGGAAGAGGGNGTANGTCTTAGAGATNTCGAAAAGACACTGGTCATCGAAACAGCCAAGATTGCCCAGGAACAGCAGGTCCAGCAACGTGATATCGAGAAGAATCTAGTGGTTGAAACGGCGCAGATTGGCCAGGAACGGCAAGTGTCGCTAACTGAGATTGAGAAGACACAGACGGTAGAGGTAGCCAAGCTGTCACAGGAAGAAGTAGTTGGTATGCGTGAGCAGGAGAAACTGTTGGAGATCGAACGAGCCAAACTAACTATGGAAGAGGGTGTA
>PBXZ01000224.1:0-7447 GCA_002729415.1 Candidatus Poribacteria bacterium
GACTGAACCCGGGGAGGCGACTGAATCCGGGGAGGCGACTGAATCCGGGGAGGCGACTGAATCCGGGGAGGCGAGTGGANCCGGAGAGNCGANTGAATCCGGGGAGNCGACTGAATCCGGGGAGNCGAGNGGNCCTGGGGAGTCACNTCCTGTCGAGGNGGCCGGTCCTGAGCTGGTGGATNTCCGGGAAGTGGAGNGCCACTTCGCCGAGCATCATTTNGAGGACGCCTTCCAGGAGACCGACCNGGCCTGGGNAGGTGGCAATATTCGTGGNAATCTTCTGTCNCCGGGATTGCTGACTCTCNTGCGGNACACCGTGGCGGAAGAACGGCGNNACCCGGGCAAATTGACTCCCNTTCTGTGTCGGCAGCTNTCGGGGCGTCATGTGGCAGTCTTCAAGTGGCGCCGCAAGTTGAAGGCNGGTCCCTCCCGGCCCCATCCGGTGCCGGATNAGATCGNGATTGCAGANCGCCTGATGTCCCTGCTGAGCTGGATCACGGAGAANTCCGGCAGGAAGCTGGAGCATCTCTGGGNGGATCTCCTCCCCAATGAGATNGGCGATGAGGAGAAGACGGGTTGGTACCACGACCTGCACTGGNTGCTCAATCAGGGNTACGTCCTGCTGATGGCGGACAGCACGATTCACCGGNCCAAGAGGCCGGGTGNTGANGAGNCGAAGCGNNCCGCCAGAAAGGTGGCACGTGNGAAGGGCAAGNAGCCTCCGGCAAAGGGCNANAAGAAAGCGCGAACCAAGGCCGCTCCCGCGCCCNCGGCGCCGGTCGAGAAGCAGNCCCGNTCGGGGNCGGANGGACNCANGCCGGGGCTTTATGCNCTGGGTGGCCGGAAGCTCGGNGGATCGCAGCATGAGGCCGCNGNCCTCCATNCCCGGGGNTTNCGGCCACGTTGCAACCGGNCCGNCGAAGACGAGCCGGAGAGTGAGGGTGACNCNGAGTTGCCCATTTGACAGGACAGAAACTGCNCACCTGTCCGCCTNGCCCGCTTCGCAATTGACTAAGACNNACTGAATAGTCCACNTTTCTGGTGCATAGCGTGAGTANCCCGCTTTCACATCCCGANGGCTGGTTCGGTCCGAACAGGAGCAAGTCTGCCGATCTCAACCTTGTGCAGGGATCTNCCACCGTCCCGTGNGAGGCGCGTCCCTTTCCCTTCTGGCTTTCATCGGTCATAGCCGCNNTCACCCTCGCACTGGTGGCAATCGGNCTGCGNATCTGGATCCTGCCGGCCATCCTGGCAGATCCGGAGTTTGATGNNCCGGTTATTGGCCTCACTCATGCGGAGTNGGAGCGGAGNANGCCTGAGGCGACACCGTTCGTGCGCCCTCNCNTCAAGAGGGCGCCTCCGGTTGCTCCTCGCGCGATGGNNNCCCTGCCAGTGCCCGCGGTGCAGGCGCAGATCGTGCAGGCNCCTCCCGTGNCNCCGACGGTCGAACCCTACGATCCGACTGAGATGCTGGAGGAGTCCGAAGTGCCTTTCCCGGTTCCGAAGTCNGAACCGGAGAAGAAAGTGGCCCGTTCGACNCCCAAGCCCGCTNCACCGCAGAAGACCCGGTCGAGCGANAAGCCCAGGTCCGCTCCCAAGGCGACCGGATCCAAGGGCCCCTCGCNCCCTGCGCGCGTCCTGCGGCGCTACGAGCCGGGTTATCCCGAAACNGCCCGCCGGNACAAGGTGGAAGGCCGGGTGATGCTGGATGTCCAGATCAACAGCAACGGCCGGGTGGGCTCGGTCCGCGTGTTCAGTTCCTCCGGAAGCCGNGTNCTTGATTCCACCGCCATNTCNGCNGTCAAGCGCTGGTCGTTCTCTCCCGCCCGGAAAGNTGGCAAGCCGGTCAGNTCACAGGTGCGCGTTCCCTTCCGCTTCTCCATCAGGTAGAGGCGCTANAGCTGTGCAGCCTCNAGTTTGGAGCGCATGGTTTCNACTTCGTTGGAGAGTTCCGACCAGTCGCTGTAGNCTTTCTCGAGNTGNTCGCTTACCGACTGGAAGNCGNTGCTGGTCTTGCGCAGTTCCTCCGCGTCGCCNGCCACTTCCGGCCTGGACATGTGTTCGGTGAGGGTNTTCNTGGCGGACTCGAACTCNGCGATGCTGGNCTCCAGTTTTTCAAGGCGCTCTTCGAGTGGCTTGAGGACNCGGNTGCGTTGCTGCCGGGCCTCGGCCTCGCGGCGTCGTTGCTCCCTNCGGTTGACTGATCCGTCGCCTGATGTNTCCGNGCNGCTGGCCGGGNNGNGCCCNGNGTTCTGCCGGGTCTCNCGCCGTTCNTCCTCGGCCACCTTGTCGAGNTAGTAGCTGAGGTTGCCGTAGTAGAGCCTGGGCGGCTGCTCCTGGCGGAATTCCAGGGTGCGCTCCACCACCGGATCGAGAAAGGANCGGTTGTGNGAGACGATGATNATTGTCCCGGGATAGTGGTTGAGGGCGTTTTGCAGGACTTCCTGCGACTGCATGTCGAGGTGGTTGGTGGGTTCGTCGAGGATGAGGAAGTTGGCGGGGCGCACCAGCATGCGGACCAGGGCGACACGCGAGCGCTCGCCGCCGGAGAGGACGCCCACCTCCTTGAAGACNTCGTCACCACGGAAGAGGAAGCAACCGAGGAGATTGCGNACGTGAGCCATGTTCTCCCGGCTGGCGACCTCCTCCACCGTCCGTAGAACGGTGTGCCTTGGTTCCAGTTCNTCGGCGTGGGTNTGCGAAAAGAAGGAAGGGAAGACCTTGGAGCCNAGTTCGAGGATTCCGTCGGCNGGCGNNTCCTCACCCGTGATGAGCCGGCAGAAGGTCGACTTACCCGCTCCGTTGGGTCCCACCACCGCNATCTTCTGTCCNCGCGTGATTTCGAAGTCGAAGTNTTCAAAGACGGTGAGNTCACCGTAGCGNTGGGCGCTTCCTTCGAGCTTGGCCACGCAGTGGGCACTGGGNGGGGGAGGAGGAAAGGTGAAGTTCATGGCCNCNTCTTCCTCCTNCAGTTCGATGCGNTCCATCTTCTCGAGTTGCTTGATGCGGCTCTGNACCTGGGAGGCCTTGGTNTTCTTGGCGCGGAAGCGGTTGATCCAGCGTTCAGTCTTTTCGATCTCGCGNTGCTGTGCCCGGTACTGTTTCTCGAGGATCNCCCTGCGCAGGGCGGATTCCCTGACAAAGAAGGAATAATTGCCGGCGTACTCGGNAGCTTGTCCGNGTTCAAAGGCAATGGTGCGGNTGGTAAGCTCGTCGAGAAGGGAGCGGTCGTGCGAAATGATTGCGATAGNGCCCCTGTANTCGCACAGGAANCTCTCCANCCAGCGCTGGGCATCGACATCGAGGTGGTTGGTGGGCTCATCCAGCAGAAGGNCGTCGGGCTCCTGCAGGAAGAGCCTGGCCATCGCGATCCGCATCTGCCAGCCGCCGGAAAACTCACNGCAGTCGCGCAGGAAGTCGTCCCGTTGAAANCCCANTCCCTCCAGNACGGACTCTATTCGCGGCTTGATGCGGGTGGGATCAAAATGCTCAAGTTTNAATTCCAGTTCTCCGATCTCCTGAAGNAGNTCGGAGTAGGGNGCGGATCGTGGATCGAGGCTCTCAAGCTCNTGGGAAAGCTTGTCGATCTCCCGTTGCAGCCCCTTGGCTTCGGCGAAGGCGGACTCCGCTTCTTCCCAGAGCGAGTGTCCGGNCAGGTGAATGCCGTCCTGGGGCAGGTAGCCGATCCGGNACCCCTTGGGTTTGGNGATCCGGCCCGCGTTCGGCTCGANCACNCCCGCGATGCACTTCATGAGGGTTGATTTGCCCGCTCCGTTNGGACCTGCGAAGGAGATGCGGTCCTCCCTGGNCAGCACGAAGGAGAGCCCGTCGAACAGGACGCGGGCTCCGACCTCGACGCGGAGTTGCTGAATGGCCAGCACGGCGCGGAGGTTGCGGAAATGTCGGCGCTGNGCAAGGATTTTGCGTGAANCCGGGNTGAGGGACATCAGCAACTGATTCAGGGGGTGGGGATCCGTCCCCCGGCTCGGAGTCGTTGCTCGTCAATTCTCCGAAATTCAGTAACTTCCCAGTAAATTCGTCCCAACCCCGGTTGACGGCAGGGAGAAATGGAAATCTATTATCAACAGCACCTGCCGCCCCGAGCGCTTAGAAAGAGCGGAGGCCTGTCGTGGCAGCCTGGAAGAATCACCATCCCAACCATGAAGAATTACTTGAAACCCCTGCTAGCTATTTCGATTTCGGGCCTGCTTCTGGCCGGTCTTGGAGCCCCGTCCGCTGCCCGGGAAATAAAGGATGCCCCGTTGGTGGACGGACTGGGAGACCTGCGGAAGTTGAACGAGAAGCTGGTCACCCTTTCCAAGCCGAGTGCGGTAGCCACGGTCTCCCTGGTTTCCATCGGGGCCGGGGGAGCGGGCAGCGGGGTAATCGTGAGCCAGGAGGGCTTGATTCTGACCGCGGCCCATGTGGTGGCATCCCTCTCTGATGAGATCATCGTGATTTTCCCGGATGGCAAGCGGGCCAAGGCAGAGAAACTCGGTGGTGACTACGACCGCGATGCGGCCATGATAAGGATAACGGAAGAGGGAGACTATCCCTTCGTGAAGGTGGGTGAGAGCGAGAACCTGTTACGCAACGAATGGTGTGTGGCCCTGGGGCATCCAGGTGGATTTGATCCCATGCGGACACCGCCGGTGCGACTGGGCCGGGTCTTGAGAAACGGCCAATTCGTCACCACTGACTGCGCGGTGGTGGGGGGAGACTCGGGGGGGCCGCTCTTCGATATGAACGGGGAAGTGATCGGGATCCACTCCAACATCGGGACCACCCTGACCGAGAACCGGCATGTGCCCATCGGCGTGTTCCTGAAGAGCTGGGATGACATGGTGGCGGGCAAGCGTACTGGTGCCCGCTTTGCAGGAAGAGAGGAGCGCATCGATCCCGATCGTCCCGTGCTCGGGATCAATCTGGCCGGGTCAGCCGAGAACGGGGGCGTGACCCTGGAGGGAGTGATGGAGAATTCTCCGGCGCAGAAAGCAGGTCTGCAGGCGGGTGATGTGGTTACCGAGATCAATGGTGATGCGGTCAATACCCCGCAGGAGCTGGTGCGGTTGGTCGGTGAATTCAAGGCTGGTGAGAAATTGACGATCTCCTACCAGCGCGGGGACGGGGAGGAAGAGGTCGAGATCAAGCTGGCCCGTCTCGGAGATCTCCTGGAAGCTCCTCCGGAGCAACCGGGTCGCGAACGCCGGGGACGACGGAACCGGGAGCGCCCCCGCGAAGGCGGGGAAGCGGAACCGAAGAACGATTCCGGGGAGGAAGAGCCGAAGGCGGAAGAGAAGCCCGGCGAGGACGGGGAAAAGGCCGGGCAGGCTCGCAAGGAAGTGGAGGAACTCCTGAGGGAATCGCTGCGCAAGGGCAACCTGGATCTGAACGAAAAGCAGTTGGAAAAACTGGGGGGGATGGCTGAACTCGAACGAGTGCTGCGGGAACTGGCCGAGTCGATGGGCCCGGAAGCGCTGCGAGACATGCTGGAGCTTGAGATTCAGAGCGGACCAGACGACTTTTTCGAATCCACCATGAAAGCGCTTCAGCCGGTCACCGGCAAGGCCGCCAGGTCGGTGGTAGCGGTGCAGGTGGACGGGACCCTCGGGGCGCTGGGAACCGTTGTTTCAAAGAAGGGACACATTCTCACCAAGAACACCGAGACCCTTAAGGGGAAGATTTCCCGTCCAGGAGACGGCAAGGATGTGCCCCTGAAGCTGGTCAAACGCTTTCCGAAGCGTGACCTTGCGTTGTACCAGGGTCCGCCCAGTGGATTGGAGCCGGTCCGGTGGACCGGGGAGAAGCAGAGTCCCATCGGAACGCTGCTCACCTCGCCTGATCCTGAGGGCGAGCCCCTCGGGATCGGACTGATCAGCGTGCTGACCCGCGCCCTGGGTGAGGTTGGGTTCCTTGGAATCCAGGCCGGGGAGGGTGACGGAGGGGTGGTCATCGTGCGCACCGTGAAGGGGAGTCCGGCACAGGAGGCAGGTCTCCGTCCCGATGATGTGATCACGCATGTGGATGGTTTCGCCCTCATGGATCCTTTCGCCTTCGGAAACAAGATCCGGACCTATCGGGCGGGTGATGAGGTGGAGTTCACCTATCGCCGGGGGGAGGACGAGGAAAAGATCAGGGTGAAACTGGCTGCGCGACCGGAGGAGCAGAGCACTGGTCGTTTCCGGCGCATGAATGAGATGAGCGGTCCCCTTTCCACGCGTCTCTCCGGATTTCCGCTGGCCTTGCAGCACGACATTCCGCTGGACCCGAAGTTGTGTGGAGGGCCTCTTCTCGATCTGGAGGGACGCTGCGTGGGGATCAATGTTTCGCGGGCGGGACGAGTGAAGACCCTGGCCATTCCCGCCGAGGACCTCCTGGAGTTCCTCGATGGGATGGAGGAATCGGAGGGCAAGGAGCCGGAGGAATCCGCGGTCGCGCCGAACAACCCCAGGCCTGCCCCCGCTCCTGATCCAGAGAGCAGGGAAAAAGAGCGGGCGCGCGTCCTGCAGGAACTCCGCCGGGTGGAGGAGCAGCTCCGTGAACTCGAGAAGGAGCTGAAGGAGCTGCAGAAGTAGGACCGTGCCTCCCCCGGGGACTATTCCCTATTCCAGCACCGCGTTCCAGTCGTCGATCCGGCTTTGCTGGGCGGCGAAGAGGTCGTCGGTCGGGTCGTGGATGGTGACCGAGTCGATGGTGATGTCCTCGGCCGGACGGTCGCCGGGTCCGGTTGCGGCGGTGGCGATGGCATCGACCACCTCCTGTCCACCGGTCACCTCCCCGAAGACGGTGTGCTTTCCGTCGAGAAACTGGGTGGCGGTGTGGGTGATGAAGAACTGGCTCCCGTTGGTGTTGGGTCCCGCGTTGGCCATGGAGAGCTTGCCGGCGCTGTCGTGGCTGCGGTGGGGCAGGCACTCGTTCTCGAACTTGTAGCCCGGTCCTCCAGTGCCGGTCCCCTGCGGGCAGCCGCCCTGCACCATGAAATTGGGGATGACGCGGTGGAAGACCAGGCCATCGTAGAATCCTTTTCCGGCAAGATTGAGGAAGCTGGCGCAGGTAATCGGGGTGTCGCCCGCGTAGAGGGAGATGTCGAGGGCACCCTTGGAGGTGTTGAGCGTGATCTTGATGTCGTCCATGAGTCTCTTTTAAGCTGCCAGTTTCAGGATTCAAGTTCCACCGGCCTGCTTTTTGTTAGCAGGCAGGCACGGGAGGGAGGCGGTCCCGGATAGCTTCCGCGCTCATTCCCGACTCCCGCAGGGTGGCAAGGGCGAGGGCCTGATCGCGGGTGGCCAGCCGCTTTCCGGTTCCGTCCCGGATGAGTTCGTGATGGAGGTAGAGTGGTTCGGGGCATTGGAGGAGAACCTGCAGGAGCCGGTGGACGTGGGTGGAGGGCAGGAGATCCTCGCCCCTGGTGACGAGGGTGATCTCCTGCTCGGCGTCGTCCACCACC
>PBXZ01000225.1:0-9255 GCA_002729415.1 Candidatus Poribacteria bacterium
GCATTATAACTATTCTTCGTATGCGACGTCAAGAAAATGTTATATTTTCGCTGGTTAGTACGTCATCGTTTTAACTTCCCCCATGTAACAGCTAATTTATCATGGGATTCTACGTTCAGTTCAACTTCAGTTGGTTTGTCATAGATCTTCACATTATCAATGTAATAGTGTTGCAATTGGTTGGTATGGATACCCATGACCCCGCCCGGATGAAGGTTCTTGGGATCCCGCCAAGCACAAACCTTTTTTGAACTCGCCTCCTCTTTCCTTTTGATGTAGAGTTCAAAATTAGATCCTCTTCCCAGTATAGAAAGAGTATACCAGGCCTTAGTCTCAACAGGAATAGGTAGCTCCGCACGATGCTCAATGTACTCTGTCCATGTCCCGCGGTCTTCACCCTCACGTTTGTACCAACGTGCTATATTCTTTTTACCAGCGCCGTTTACAGGGTTAACTATAAGCTGATAAAAGAAGAGGTCGATACTAGCCCTGAACAGAATTTCTATCTTGGTGGGAAATGGATCTTCCAACAAGTAGAAGTCAAGCTGAATACCAAAATCTTTAAACTTGATTACGCCAAACCCAAAATCGTCAGCTCCATTTCCATCACCCGCAATTCGATGAACTTCTAGTCTGTTATCACCTTGGAACTTATCAACCTTCCAAGCTGCTTTTACACCCCCTTCTTTTCGCCAAGAGTTGTCATTAATTTTTCCACCTTTAAAATCATCAAACATNAGGAGTTNTGCTTCAANTACGTTGCAGACCAAAACGACACTGAAGCAAATAATCAACATTACTATGCTGTTGCGCATCGGGATTTTCTCCTTAAATTTTTCGAATCTAGTCAACAATTTTAATAGATCCCCACATTATGGATAATTTTTCGGATACCGTAACACTATGTGGATCTGCTCCGGCAAAGACACGTTGAATTTCAACTGCTATTTTGTGTGCTTTGTCCTTACCTCCTTTTCCAATTGAAACACAGTAGATAATTGGGTCTGATACTTGCTTTTTATTCAGTAGCACCATTTGCCTATCATGATCCAACTGTATCATGCTACCTTTGCCCTGCCAGTCGCCGAACTTGGGTTTCGCTTTTGCTAACGCGCTATATAGCCCAAAGTAGGCATTGGCATTCCAGTAGGCAACATGTGGTATCGGTTCAACCCACTTTTTCCTTTGATCTCCAAATTCAAGGTTTGGATTGACCATCGGATCATAACCTGAGACAGGAAATACTTTTGCTTCTTTGTNAATGTTCTTGGCGCGAACTTCGTGTTTAAAGTAAGGTNCNCCATCCCAATATGTTGCTACACAAGAATACTCGATAAACTTTGTTCCTTTTGAAGTGTATTCGATAACAGCTTTGCTAGGTGATTTTTGAATATTAACTTTCTGGGTTTCTCCCCAGTATTCCCATCCAGCATAGTCACCTGCATGGGAAAATGGATCTTCCGCATTCTGTATCAGGCTTTTTGCTATGCCTTTAGGTTTTGCTCTGACATATCCCATTGTTTTAGCTTTTTTTCAGCTTAATTTGTACATATCAGTTCGGATATCTATAGTATCGCCAGCATCCTCAACACTGTATAGGTAAAGAAGAATTTGACAATTGCAAAAAAATGAAAACTAATACACTGAGTCCGAGGATACGTTCAGGCTACAAAATTTAGCTCCTAATTCGACGGATACGTCAAGAGATCTGTGCACATACAACCCAACCCATTATAGCATGCTACCTCATTCTAACAGATAAAAAGGAATATTGCAATAAATCACCTAATTATGGTACAATNACTAGCTAATTCTATTAAATGTTCGAAGTTCGAAACTAAGGGGGATGTATGATAAAAACNAAGTTGATATGTATGTTGTTAATNGTTGCTGTTCTTGGAATCACGGGTACTGCGTTTTCGAAGGCAACGCCGGGAAAAAGTGAGTTGGCAATCTACTCAGGGCCGACTAATTCTGGATGGATCTCCAACGACACTTGTCAAGCCAACACAAAAACGATTATGGATGACGTACGAATGAAGAAACTGTTCGGCTCTATTCGTAATTTTGGTGATGGTACCGAGAAGGGTTATGATTCGGCATTAGGGAAATGGGTCAAAGGTCATACNGGCAACGGACAACAGGATGTTTTGATTACTGCTTCTGGAACCTGTCCAAGTGCNCTTTATCAGTTTCCGAATAAAAACCCGGATGGTTCTCCGGTGGAAGAATTCGTTGAGGCCGGTAACGTNGTTATCAATGTGGCNGACTGGATCTTTTANATGAGTTANGAAGGCGGNGCTCGTAGTGCNGACAATGGTNCNNNCGGTGCGGCCAACGTGTTTGATATNCCAGGNCTTANTTTTNGNAACAGAGGTGGTGCGGACGAAATCCCAACAGCTCTGGGAAAGAAATATATCCCATCGTTGAAACCGTTTAANTCANNACGCCCATGGCACTTGGAACAATTCGAGGGTAAACCGTGGACACTTCATCTCTTTGCGGTTGATAAAGATGATCCGAATACGGCGGACCCGGCGGTGGCTGTTAGTAACGAAAAGGGGCGAGACGGGAATGGCATGATTGCGGCTATGTGGCAGAAGGATTCTCCTGCTTGGGCAGCAAAACCAGATCCGCGTGGGGTTGGTGTTGTTGAATTTATTTCTAATTGGCTGNCAGCTCACGGAACCATGGTTTCTGTTGAACCTCAGGGGAAACTTTCAACTGNGTGGGCCNAGATTAAAAATAATTGATCAGAATCTGCAACTAGCTTTTTCACTAGCCGTGAGTTAATGCTCGCGGCTTTTTTTTTGACATTATTCGGAATTTATTGATGAAACTCGCATTCATGACAGCTCTTATTATTTTAANTGTAATATTGATAAACACGTTGGGTTNNGGGAATCCAACTGCTACTATCCTCAATGATGTGGATGNAGGAGAAATGGTTTGTGTTCCGTCTGGAAGTTTTCTGATGGGGAGCCAAGCTGATGCAATATCCTCTCTATTGGAAGCTGACCAGAGGGTTTCCAAAGAGTTCTTTCGTGCTGAGTATCCTCAGCACGAAGTGTTTTTATCAACATTCTATATTGACCGCTACATGGTAACAAATGCCCAATATCAGTTATTTATGCAAGCGACTGGTCATCCGGCTCCGAAGTATTGGCGGACCGCACCAGATACTGGGGGACAATCATCGTTTCCAGTTGGCGAGGAAAATCCGGATCANCCTGTGGTTGGTGTTTCGTGGCAGGATGCTTCAGCATATTGCAANTGGGCGGGCAAACGTCTTCCAAGCGAGGCGGAATGGGAAAAAGCGGCACGTGGCGGTTTGGTGGACCAAAATTATCCGTGGCCATCACAGATAAAGGGAAAAATCAACAGCCAGTTATCTCGAAAAAAAGCCAATTATGGAGGAATTGGAGGCTCAGACCGCTGGCATTGGACGGCTCCAGTTGGGAGCTTCTCTCCTAATCAATATGGTATATTCGACATTGCTGGCAACGGATTTGAATGGTGCAATGATTGGTATGCAGAAGATTATTATAGCCGAAGTTCTTCTCGTAACCCTTTGGGGCCTGAGACTGGTCTAACTCGGGTTTTGCGGGGAGGTTCTTGGAACAACAACCTGTTCGGTAAATACCAAATGCGATGCGCTTATCGCTTTCACTCACGGCTTGGGACACGAAACATGGTCATTGGATTTCGAGGTGTTGCAGATGTCCCTTCCCTTCAATAATTTTTATAAACTGATTGGACTTGACCTGGCGGAATTCTTCTATTTGCCCATTTGTCCATCTTACTTCCAGATCAACAACGCTGTGATTTCCCAAGCCGAAATGGAGACGGAGATCATTATGTGACAGGTAACTCGACCCACTACGTACCTCTCGTATCTGGCGCATGTTCGTAGCTGTTAAAATCACATGGGAACCAATGGCACTATAATTACAAGTATTGCCGATGAGCTTGATGTTTAACCAGTTATTGATATTACTGATAATGTCGTTCCTCATGACATTTGGTGGTTGGTCTAAGTTTGAAATGACCAAGTCTAGGTCACCGTCATTATCGATGTCGCCAACGGCACTCCCACGGCTTGAATAGATTGCATTGAGTCCGAGTTCTTTGGCCAAGTCAGTAAATGTACCATCACCATTATTTTTGAACAAGTGGTTAATCTGTGCATAGGTGGTTGAGGTATCGAATAGTTGGATATTGTTGTCGAGGTGACCATTCGCGATAAAGAGATCTAACCAGCTGTCATTGTTGAAATCAAAAAAGTTGGTTCCCCATGCCAGATAAGGCATTGTAACCGACCCCGTACCGGAATCATAGGAAACGTCATTGAAGAAACTATTACCTTCGTTATGATAAATCGTATTAGTTTGGTGCTGAAAATTAGTGACAACAATGTCGAATAGTCCATCATTATCATAATCACCAAAATCGACTCCCATTCCATTTTCCACCAGTCCGTGTTCGCTGAATCCGACGCCAGAAATCTGACCGGTTTCTCGGAAAACACCGCGGCCATCATTTTGATATAGGAAGTCTTGATTGGCATCGTTAGCAACATAGAGGTCGGTATCATTATCATTATCGTAATCAGTGAAGATAACACCAAGTCCTCGACCTGCCGTATATCCAAATCCGCTGCCTTGTGTGTTTTGGGTAAAGGTTCCATCACCATTATTCCGAAAAAATACATCTTTGAGACCATCATAAACTCTTGGGCTACAGTAAGCTAGAACGCCGTTAACACGGCAAGGTGTATGTTTTTCGATTGAAAAATTCACATAGTTTGCAACGTAGAGATCAAGGTCCCCATCGCCATCCACATCCGAGAAGCTACATCCGGTGCTCCATTCCTGAGAATCCACGTTCGCGATTTCTGTGACATCAGTGAAAGTACCATCTTTGTTATTGCGATATAGAACGTTTGATCTGAAGTTTGTAATGTATATATCCAACCAGCTATCGTTATTGTAGTCGCCGATACAAACCCCAGTTCCGCATCCTTGATTTCCAGTTTGACTTTCTGTTGTAACATCAGTGAAGGTCAGATTACCGTTATTTCGGTAAAGGTGATTGTAAGCTCGCACCGTTTTAGAATTGTCAAGCGAGCAGCCATTTATAAAATAAATGTCGAGATCGTTATCATTATCATAATCGAATAGAGCAACTCCAGATCCAAGTGTCTCAGTAAAATATTTTTTGTAACTCTTTCCATTTTTATGCTTGAATTGAACGCCAGATGTTTGAGTGATATCTGTAAACTTCACCGAAGCACTGCTTTGAATAAGAATGTTGTTCGCCAGTCCCAGAACTAAAAATGATATGCCCAGAAATTGCAGTTCGAGATATTTGATCATGATGGATTAAGGTTACCATGGGCGTTGATCCACGTCAAACCAGTATCAGGATATGCTAGATTGACATAGCGGTTAAGTTTATTTACAATTTCTAACTGAATCCTTTTTCTTTGTGAACGAGAGCTAGTGCAGAAAATTTTTTTAGTGTTTCTTTCCATTAAGATTTTCATGGCAACCACGATGATGCATTCTGCTGAAGATGTGGCACAAGTTTTTGCCGAAGGAATGGCAGCATTTAAGGTTGATGAGCTTGATAAAGCAATTACTGCATTTAAATCAATTATTAAAATAGAACCTAATTTCGTTGATGCGCATTACCATTTGGGGCTTTCTTACTATCGTAAAGCAGAGTTTGATCAAGCAATTACTTCCTTGAAACGGGTCTTAGAGCTTTTACCTCGCGATCTGGATGTTTGGGTCAAACTAGGTATGGCATACTATAAAAAGGGAGATTTTGATCAGGCTGCTGAAGCCTATCAGGAGGCAATTAAAATCGAACCCAAAAATATAGAAGTGCTAAATAACTTGGGTATGGCCTACGATGAGCTTAGCTGTTTCGATGAGGCGATTTTGGTCTATCAGTCTGCTCTCAAGATTCATCCAGATCACCCTCAAATCCTATCTAATTTGTCTGTTGCTCAGGATCTGAAATTTGGAAAATATTCGCTGAAAGCTTATCGTCATTATAGACGTGGTCAAGATTATTTTAATGGTAACCAGTTTGAGAAGGCGATTACCGAATGGAAGTTGGCAATATCCGAAAGTAGCACTTATACTCATGCATATTTGAGTTTAGCCGAAGCTTATTTTAATAGCTATCAGTATCAAGCTGCAATTGGATTCTATCAAGTTGCTCAGCGGTTGAGCCCAAATGATGCGCGGATCGCCTATAACCTTGGAAATGCCCATCTCAAAAGCAGGTCTTTTAAGGAATCTGTGTGTGCCTACCAGCAGGCTATAAAAATCGATCATCAGATGACTCATGCATATGTCAACCTTGGAAATGCTCTGTTTGAATTGAAGCTTTACGGTGCAGCGATTTCAGCTTACCAGAAAGCATTACAGCTAGACCCGAGTCTTAGTGTTACTAGGTCTTACATCAAAGTGTCAGAAGAGATAGATGCGAAGTTATACACGTTTAACGCGTACCAACTATGGAGATCTGGTTCGAATTTCCTCAATCAGGGAAATGTTACAGAAGCTATCGAAGAATGGGAAACTGCCGTTAAAGATAGCCCTCGCTATACTCAGACTTATGAGAGCCTTGGGTGGGCGTATCTTAACACTGAAAATTACAGCAAAGCTATTGAATCATATCGAATTGCGCTTGAAATCCAGCCGAACCTGCAAGTTAAGCGGCATTTTAATTTTGCTCATGAACTTAAAGCAGAAAAGTACTCCTTCCACTCCTTTCGACTTTGGAATATGGGACGCCAGCTAATTGTTGCTGATAAGCTTGATCAAGCTATTATGCTTTTGGAACAATCAATTAAAGAAAGTCCAAACTTCTCTGACGCTTATAATACATTAGCTTGGATTTATGTGGATAAACTGTCAAGTAATTTAGATGAAGCCGAAAGGTTAGTAAGAAAAGCAATTTACATCAAGCCGGAAGCCGTTTTTTTTGATACATTGAGTTGGATTCTATACAAGCAAGAGCGTTATGTTGAAGCTGTGGAAATTGCTGAAAGAGCAATTAAGTTGGATCCCAATCAAGCTGAGCACTTTTATCATGCTAGTTTGGCATATCTGAAAAATGGGCAGAAAGAAGAAGCTTTGGAAAATTTGAAGAGAGCCGTTATTCTTGAAAATAAATTTAGTCAGATTGCTCAGCAAGAAATCGCTTTTGCTAGCCTAAACTCCACGTCTGATTTTCAGCAGATCCTGAAAATCAGGAAATAAATATAAAATACGGAGTCATGATTAGAGCTAGATGTCACGTATTTATAATTTATTAAGCTATTGCTGATGCAGATGAATGCTGATGTTTTCTATCTGTAATAGTCAAGCGAGGATTGAATTAGTGTCGAGACTATACGAGAGGTGAAGTCCACCGGTTTTTTGGTTGGCAACTGAAAGTCGATTTATTGGTGGGGCAACAGGAGGATCATACTGGGGGTTGTGCCGCCAAATCTCTCACCTACCTCATCCTAAGGGCTAGATTGTGTTGAGTTCTAGAAGGACAAAGAAGGGTAAGTGTAAACATACTACCATGAATACAAATCCAACAACTCAAGGAAAGCTGTCATATAGCCGATGGTATAAGCACGCCCACGATGTCCCCATTCGGTATCATCAATAATATGTGGGACATGATCTGGAATCATAAAACCGTCGAACCCAACATCCTTCAATGTTTTCATCACTTGAAACATGTCGCAGTTCCCTTCATTAACAAAGCTTTCAGAGAATTTTGGAACAGTACCTTGTACATCTCGAAAGTGAACATAGAAAATTTTTCTCTGTTGGCCGAAATGTCGGACGGTATCCAGCACACCAAGTCCCATTTCAGACCAAGAACCGACGCAAAAATTCAACCCATGCATGGGACTATCGCCAATCTCCATCCCTCGTTTAAATCCTTCAAGGTTACGGAAAAGGCGTGGAATTCCCGCTAGAGATTCTACTGGTGGATCGTCAGGATGAAGTGCCAGTTTTACATTAGCTTCCTCAGCAACTGGTAGGATCGCTTTCATATAATATTCATAGTATTCCCACATCTCTGTTTCGGTAAAAACTTTTCCATGTGAAAGTGGTGCGTTTTGTACCAAGTCATAATCAAAACTGGTCACGCTTGCTCCTCCTCGAGTGGGCGTAGTCCATGACGTACGCCAAACACCGTTGGGCATCCAATGGTATCCGAGGATCTTGATGCCAGCCCTACCCATGTTGCGAATTGTCATGGCCATATTCTCAATCTGTTCATCTCTCCCAGGAAGACCAAGCATAATCTTGTCATAGAAAGGTATTGGAACATTTTCTATGGAGCCAACTGCCAGTCCAGCATCTTCGACCGTCGTTCGCAACCGTAACAGATCGATGAATTCCCAATAACCTTCGCCTGGGAGTTTTGGATTTGCAATAACTGCTTTCTCTATACCCAATTGTTTAGTGTAAGTAAGCCATTCTTGGTTCAACTGGCTGAACTGGTATAAACCCAGTTGCATTTTGGATTTCATAGGATTTTCCCTAATTAAGGTCGTAAGTTTCCTTGCCTACATTTCCATACCAAAGACAAAAGTCTTATCTTTCCCAGTACAATTCTACTGTCCTAAGATGCCTTTTTTGAACGATACTAGTTCCCACTCAATCAACTCTATCGTTTCCAGTTACTTGATATTAATTCCCGCCCAATTTAATTTATGTGTTTTGGGCTAAAGTATCAATTTCTTCTAGTTTAAACCTGACACTTACGATGAACGGAGATTCATTTTCGATCCAATGACCATAAGTGGTTGTTACAATGGTGCCATCCGTTAAACATTCAACACCCGGATAACAACAATCACTCCCCTTCTTATTATCCATCAACCGGATACGATATTGTCCTTCTTCTCTGTTGACGATATCATGGTATTTTCCAATCCATGCCACCCAGTCACCGTGAGTTGGGCTATCCCGAGTAGTATCCCGAAACACGATGACTAACCGGCCATCTTTGGCATAACGACACGTATGACGATCGCCTGTTAGGGAAGCTGATAACTCAATTGGCTCAGACCAATGCTCTCCTTCATCGGTAGAAAAAGCTACAAAGGAATTAAATTGGCGGCTATTTTCCCTCAACAACATTGCCAGCTGGTTTCCATTGGGGGATCTAACAAGACCAGGTTCACAAAGATGTGCAACGGGATGATGAGTTGCAATTGTTGGCTGACAC
>PBXZ01000226.1:0-17313 GCA_002729415.1 Candidatus Poribacteria bacterium
AGGCAGTGGGTTGTTAGACGTGCAGGCCTTCCCGTCTTCGGTAAAACTGAAGTCACGTGTATACGTCCCCGTCAGCGGCACGGGATAGACCACAAAGCGCTCCTCCTCCGGTATAAAACGAAAGAAACGGTCCGTCATATTCTCATTCACCCAGACATCTCCGCTCGTGGGATGTACGCCCAGAGCGTAGGGCGCCGGAGGATAGCCGTCGGCAAATTCTGGCAAGGCATACACTTTACTCTCAAAGCCACTTGCGCTGGTTGTGATTCGCGCTAGCTTTCCTTCAGAGTAACCCGTCAGCCACAGAGTGCCGTCCTGATGATTGAAGCGCATCCGGCGCGGGCCTCTTACTGGCGAATCAAACTCTTGTACCTTGAGCGTAACGGGGTCAATCCTCCCAATCTTGTCGCCGAAAAGACGGCTGTACCATATAGACCCGTCGACTGGATTGATGTCGATACCATAGGGCTGAGTGCCCCCGGCGAGACCGCCTGATTCTGCGTCTGGTAAATCAATCAAAGTGCTTTCTTTGCTAACCGGATCAACGCGGCCTACCATCTCGCGCGCTGCGATGGTGAACCAGACGATCCCCTTTTTGTCGATACGCACCGTATGAGGGTAGAATGCTAGAAGCCCAGCAACAATAGCCGGCTCCCACTCTCGTGTTTTGGGGTTAAACACACCGATGCTGTTCGCAAACGCGTTGGTGGTATAGTATTTTCCGTCAAGCCCCATAGCCAATGAGTGGGGACCGTACCGCTCAAAGGGCCAACTCATCGTTTTAGTCTTCCAGAAGGGCAACCAGAAAGCACCGCCTTCTTGGCTGACGTATTCAGTTTTACCCGTAGCGGGATCAGTTATCGCCATGTGATCAGCTGCCTGATCAACCGTATAGATCAAACCATCGTTAGGGTTAACGATCGCATCATGCGGGACAATGCCTTTTTCCATACGATACTCGTATATTTTTGCGCGACTGAGTGAATCGTCCAGCGGAAATTGGGGGCGCACCATTAAGGGTTCGCCATTAAAGCCCTGCGATAAAATACGCGAACGCCTCTCACGCAACTCCTCGTCAAAGCCGCTACGGACATACTTGTGCATACGCTCTATTGTGATTTCCCAATGCTCGGGTGATCGCGGAAATCGGCTGAGGGAGTTGCCCAGCTGATGACATGATAAACAATCACGTTGAAATTGATAGCGACTGAATACAGCACCTTCTCCGGTTTCGAAGTCCAAACTGCCAAAGTGATAGGCTGCCGGTAAACTGTTGGAAATCTCGGCCTCGTCGGTCATGACTTCCATCGAAAATTCGTTATATACGGTAGCCTCATCGGCCAAGTCGACGGTCGCACTAAAGTCTCTGTGGTAGGGTGTTCGCAGGCGGAGAGTCAGCTCGTCCTGCAACGCCGTGGTTAAAATAAACTCACCACTTGCGTTTGAGAAAACGGATTCAGACATGCCAGAGTTAGAATCAGATAGTCTGATCATGACACCCTCGAGAGCCTGTCCACTGTTATCTTTCACAATCCCGCGTAAGGTACCCGCGATCGCCGCATGCCAAGCGAAGACAAGTACTGTAGCAACACTCACTTTAACTATTAGTTTTTTCACGATAGTTCCCTTTTTCACTGTTGTCCCTCTTTTGGCGTCTGAACCTGATCAATAACCCGCAACAGGGCAGCGGCAATTTCAACGGGAACCTCCTCTTGCAGAAAATGACCTCCTTGTGTTTCAGTGACCCGCGCTTGCGGGAAACTCTGCTTCATCATGGGTAGACCTTTTCCCAAAATCGGGTCGTTCATTCCCCAGACAATCTCGGCGGGGATATCCAGACCCTGGACATAGCTTTCAATCATTCTCATTGCCGGCGCACTTGGGTGATTCGGGCCATCGGGAACCATGCGCATCATCGCCAGCGGTGCTTTAGCATTACCACTTTCCATCACGGGCTTTCCGTAGAGGTTCGCCACTTCGGCTGTAAATTGGTCGGGGTCACCCTGCGTACGATGCATGCCATCGAATATCGAGAAAAATCCTTCCAGCAGCAGTTCGCCGAGCACCGGCGTCTTGACCGTAGCGTGGGCGCGGGAAAGATTCGCAGGTTGGGTCGGGGCCTTGAACCCTGTGTTTAGCAAAACAGCCCCCTTGATTAACTCGGGTGAGAGCGCGAGTGCTCCCATCCCAGTGGGTCCACCCCAGTCCTGCCCCGCGTACACCAGTTCGGTGAGCTGCAACTGCACCAGTACGCTGTTTATCCAGCGCATATGATTGTCCAGAGTATGTGCGCTCGCAGGCACCTTGCTCGAAAAACCCAGGCCTACCAAGGTCGGCATAATCAGGCGAAGCCGATCTTTGGGCAGTTCTTCGGCAACCTTGCGATAGAGAAATCCGGATGTCGGATTGCCGTGTTGCATAAAGACAGGGAAGCCGGTTCCAACTTCAAGGACGTGTACTTTAATCCCTGGCTCTACCTCGACGAAATAGCTCTTGTAACCCTCGGTGAGGTGTTTCGCTGCATACTGCGGCAGCGGGAAAGCTTCAAATGTTCCTGAATCCAATGTGACGGTGCCTTCCCCCAACGGGGTAACCAGTTCACCGTCTCGGGTGATCACAACAGCCACTGCGATACCGACTAAAGTAGAAACGGCTAACAGGATTAGAAAAATCTTTTTCATTGCTACGACTTCCTCTATCAATACTAAACACAACTGTCCGGGATTATCCCTTGCTGGTTCATCTGATCACGTTGATTGCTACATGTTGTTTAGACGCTTCAATAGGCCTATTGGGATTGACAGTCCCAATATAACATGCAATATTGGCATTGAACAAATCTATTGGGATTGAGAGTCCCAATATGGCATGCAATATTGGCATTGAACCGTAACCGACCCTGGGGACCTGAAGAGACACCTGCGGTAGAACGTCATAGTGCTAGCGACTTCGACGTCTCTAAATATTTGAAGGAGCAAACGATGAATTGCGTGAAGGATGTTGGTAAAACAAAATTTCTGGCAATGATAACCATGGGACTAATCATAGCCTCATGTTCAGATAAGTCGTCCAACAGTTTAAGTTTTCCTGAAGATATGCACACTAATGAGCGCGCGATTGCTGATACCGCTCAATTTGATGTGGAGGTACCAACAACATTATCCTCCAGCGCAAAGGTTTTTGAGACAGAAACCGAACTCCTCATACGCGAGCAACAACAGTCCTCCGCCACAAGCAGCAAACCAACTGAAACACCCGCAGAACGCAAAGCGTACTTTGGCGACTTGCATGTGCATACCACCTACTCGCTCGATGCTTATGCTTTTGGCACGCTAGCTACGCCTTATGATGCTTATCGTTATGCGAAGGGTGAGGCGATTGCTCACCCAGCTGGTTTCAAAATGCAGTTGTCACGCCCGATGGATTTCTACGCCGTGACGGATCATGCAATGTTTTTGGGGGTAATCAAAGCAGCTGCGGAAACGACCACAGAATTTTCAAAGAATGCATTTTCAGAGCGTTATCATGATCTGAATGCGCCTGAAAACATGGGAGCTGACTTGTTTAGTATTTTGAAGCGGTTCTCAACTTTGAATTCATTCTTGCCGAGTGCAGTTGAGGATATCGCCTCAGGGGAGTTAGATCGTAACGAAGTGCTCGGCGTTGTGAGAAGTTCGTGGAGTGATTCGATTGATGCTGCAGATCAGTTTAACGATCCTGGTAACTTCACCACATTTGCAGCTTACGAATATACTACCTTCAGTGCGGATATGGGTAACTTGCACCGAAATGTTGTATTTGAAGGAACAGATCAACTGCCACGGGAACCCTTTTCTCGTACTCATTCCGCTAACCCTGAGGATCTGTGGCAGTGGATGGACGACCTTAGAGCAAAAGGTGCTGAAAGCCTGGCGATACCTCATAACTCAAATGGCTCTAACGGCCAGATGTTTAAGCTTGTCGATTGGGCTGGAAATCCGTTAGATGATGATTATGCGAAGCAGCGCATTAGAAATGAACCGATTGTTGAAATCACTCAAATAAAGGGCGCATCGGAAACGCACCCGATTCTTTCGTCGCGGGATGAGTGGGCAGGTTTTGAGATCATGCCTTATCGAGTAGCGACTAATGCCCTAAGTCAGCTTGAAGGTTCTTACGTACGTGAGGCGTTGTTAAACGGCATCGCGTTGGAGCAAGAGGGTATGACGAATCCTTATCAGTTTGGATTTATCGGCTCAAGCGATACGCATACAGGTGCAAGTGAAATCAACGAGGCAAACTTCAATTCAAAATTAGCTTTGCTGTCAAGCACGGCAGAACAGCGAGGATCCGTGCCGCAAACCGGCCTAGCAGCTGAGTTTGGCTACCAGGCCATGAAGGTAATGGGACGCGGCAGTTCGCGAATTAAAATTAACGGCGACATTTATAGCGCCGGTGCGGCCCCGACGTTTGGTGCTTCAGGATTGGCAGCAGCATGGGCAGAAGAAAACACGAGAGAATCACTTTATAGCGCTTTTCGAAGAAAGGAAGTGTTTGCGACGTCGGGACCACGCATCCAAGTGCGTTTTTTCGCGGGTTACGGTTTTGATGAGAGCATGCTTTCCGCAGCTGATGTGATTGAACGAGCTTATGCGGCAGGTGTGAGTATGGGTGGCACTCTTTTATCCAGTGAGCCTTCCGCGCCGGGGTTTATCGTCATGGCCTCAGCAGACCTGGAAAGTGCGCCGTTGCAGCGATTACAAATTGTAAAAGGCTGGGTTGACGCGGATGGTACCCACGAGGAAGTGATTGATGTTGCCTGTGCGGGTGGTGCAAACGTGAATTTAGAAACAAACCGTTGCCCTGACAATGGTGCAAAGGTGGATATCAGTGACTGTTCTATAAACGCAGAAACAGGATCAGGTCAACTATCTGCGTTATGGCATGATCCAGAGTTTAAAGCTGAACAGCGTGCCTTTTACTATGCGCGTGTTATTGAGAATCCAACTTGTCGCTGGTCAACATGGGATGCCAATCGCGCTGGTGTTACGCCACGTGCTGATCTTCCTACTACGATCCAGGAACGTGCCTGGTCCTCGCCTATTCATTACTTACCAAAATAGGTAAGGACGTCGAGGTTCGTTCGAAATCCCAACCATATAGTCATATTTCATGCTGGAGAAAACAATGAAAATTCGCTACACCCTTATCATGCTCGTTTGCATGTTCAGCTCGACCATCACCTCGGCAGATACCCATTCCATCGTAGGCCCTTCCATCGTAGGGACTTGGGCATTGGAAGTTAGCTCCCCACGCGGGGTTCAGCATCCGACGTTGAGGGTGACAGGCGACAAAGACACCTATCACGGTGTCCTTACCGGCGAGCGCGGAAAATTAGTTATTAAAGAAATACAGGTTGAGGAAAACACTTTCAGCTTTCCGCTGAAGGTGAAGACCCGGATGGGTAAACTCAAACTCCTCTACAGTGGTCAAATCGACGCTGACCTTATGCAAGGCAAAATAAAAACTCCGCGCGGCACCATGCCATTTACGGGCAAACGCACGGAATAGTTGCCTGATCTTCATGCATTTGCATGTCAACATATAGTTTAAGGATCTGCGTCTTGGAAAATGCAGTGGTGGTTTAAATGAATTCTGCTCGAATTATTCGATCTTTGAATAGTTAATTTGGCAGTGCGATAATTTATTAAGTTTATAGTGAATAAGAAACGGCAGTCTGCCAGAGGTCCATTGTGTTAGAACCAGAAAACAATCCGAACAGATCGTTCGTCGTTGATCCGCCTCGTCCGTTACGGGTTCTAATGTCCAGATTCATGTCCCGTGCCGTCAGCGCGAGTCGAATCGCGAAGAATCGCGCGAAGGCTGAGACAGAACGGAAAACCAAACGGCAACCTCACCGCGTGGATTATTTTCATCAGCTGAATGACCCCTATTCTCATCTTGTTGCTCAAGTGGTTGCTGACTTTGCTAGCCGATATGATATTGAGATTGTGCCTCACTTGGTTCGCGCATCAGGTGGCCGAAATCAGCCAGAGGAAGAAAAACTAGCGATTTGGGCGCGAACAGACTGTGGGTTGATCGCACCGCATTACGGTTTGTCGTTTCCTGAAAATGCCGGACGCGTGCCGGAATCTGAACTACAAAAAGTTGCGGGGCAAGTTCTCGCGGGCCTGACTGCGCAGGAGTTCCTCGTCAGGATAAAGGATATCAGCACAGCGCTTTGGTCCGGAGATCCGTCGGGCCATCTATCGTCCTCCGAATTAAATGCGAAACCGCAAGAATTGGAGACAGCCCTTGATGAAGGTTCTGCATTACTCGCGGACATGAATCATTATTCGGGCGGCACTTTCTATTATGGTGGTGAGTGGTATTGGGGGGTGGACCGCCTGTTTCATCTGGAACAAAGGCTTCGTGACCTTGATGCATGTAGAACCCCGACTGAGCCATATCTTGTACCTCGGCCTTCTCATGACTTAAGCGGAGTCGATGCTTCCGGTCTCAGGTTGGAGTTCTTTCCGTCCCTCAACAGCCCCTATACTTCGATCATTTATGACCGCACCATTGAGATGAGTAATACCTGTGGGATCACGCTCAGCCACAAACCCGTCTTGCCAATGATCATGCGCGGTGTTGCCGCAACTAGTGTCAAAGGCAGCTATATATTCTTTGATACAAAGCGGGAAGCAGATTTTTTTAACGTACCCTTTGGCCCCTGTGTGACTCCGATTGGTACGCCAACGCGTCGTTCTTATTCGCTTTTACCCTGGGCAAAAACACAAGGTAAAGATGTTGCCTTGCTCAGCAAGCTTTTGAACCTGGCGTTCGCACAAGGCATTGGTTTGCACAAGGTGGAGAATATCCGCCGAGCGGTGGAAGAGGTGGGTTTGGATTGGCAAGAGGCAAACCAACACCTGGATAGCGCTGACTGGAAGGTGATTACAGAACAAAACCAGGATGAAATGGTCGATGGCATGGGACTTTGGGGGGTACCGAGCTTTCGCCTTTCGGGTCCAGATGGGGAATCTGATCTGGCCGTGTGGGGGCAAGATCGGCTGTGGCTTGTTGCTGCTGAGATACGCAGACGAGCTGCACTTTAAGATTTGTGTAGATAAGCATGACGAGAGTTAACAATGCGGGAGATAGCAGAATGATGACGTGGATTAGACGTGGGTTGACACTTGTTGTCATACTGCCCGGGCTGCTGTTTTTGGTCTTGGGGTTAAGGTGGCTGGTAGATCCTGCCAGTGCAGCGCCCTCGCTCGGGCTTACGCTTGAAACTGGTTTCGGGCTTAGCAGCCAGGTTGCTGACCTGTCGGCCTTTTTTCTGGTGGCCGGGCTCAGTATCCTGATCGCCGTGGTAACGCGCGGCCGTACCTGGTACTACCCTCCCGCGATGCTTTTGCTGATTGCCGCGACTGGCAGGTTAATTGCCTGGCTAGTTCATGGCGCTGCATTTGTGCCTCAGACAATCGCCTTTGAGGTCGTTGTTGCGGTATTGCTCCTAACAGCGTCACGTTATCTGCCCGAACGGGATTGATGATCATGGTAAAAAAATCGGTATTGTCCTTACTGGTAATACTCGTCACTCTCGCGGTGCTGTCAGTGGAAGCGAGTAATAGACCTAATATCGTCTTTCTACTCGCTGACGATCTGGGTTACACGGATATCGCGCCGTACGGCAGCGAGGTGAAAACGCCTGCGTTGTCTAAGCTGGCGGAAGAGGGAATCCGGTTCACGAACTACCATACGGCGGCAAACTGTGCTCCCTCACGTGCGATGCTGCTGACTGGTGTCAACAATCATCTCGCCGGTATTCCCAACATACCCGAGATGCTTGCGCCAGAGCAGATGGTTCATGAGAATTACCAGGGCGTATTGGGTGACAACGTTGTAACCATCGCGACGCTGCTGGAAGGTTCGGGCTACCACACTTACATGGCGGGTAAATGGCACCTGGGAGCAGAGCCCGGCAAACTACCGAGCCAGCGCGGGTTCGAGCGGACCGTGGCACTGATGGATTCAGGGGCGGATAACTGGGAGCAGCGCCCGTACCTTCCGATCTACGACGAGGCAAACTGGTTTGCAGATGGTAAGCGCTTCGAGTTACCGGATGACTTCTATTCCTCCCGTTTCTTGATCGACAAGACCATTGAATTTATCGACAACAATCTCGACGATGGAAAACCCTTTTTCGCTTATGTACCCTTCCAGGCTGTACACATACCCGTTCAGGCGCCGCAGGAATATATCGACCGCTACATGGGTGTCTATGATGAAGGCTGGGATCAGTTGCGGCAAACACGGCATGACCGAGCGGTTGAGTTGGGTATTCTGCCCGAGGCCGTGTCCATGAACCGAATGTCGACAACTGCAGACTGGGAAACCTTAAGTCCCGACCGCAAACGCTACGAAGCAAAACGTATGGCGGTTTATGCCGGGATGATAGAGGCTATGGATGCCAATATCGCGCGTCTCGTCGCCTACCTGGAAAGTCGCGGGCAGATTGATAACACTATTTTCGTTTTTACTTCTGACAATGGCGCTGAGGGGAGCGGGGCGCAGGATCCAACAGCCTTTCCCGGCAACATATTACTTTCGAGCGCTTACGACACCGATTACGAAACGCTGGGACTAAAGGGCAGTTTTAATTCCATCAGCCCTGGATTTACCAGTGCTGCAGTAAGTCCGCTTTCTTATTACAAATTCTATGTAGGAGAAGGTGGATTGCGGGTACCGCTCATTATATCTGGTGGACCAGTGTCCGACCCACCAGCGCAGACTGCAGCTTTTGCCTGGGCGACAGACATTGCAGCAACCATTTTGGGTTTTGCACGTGTTGACACACCAAATGGCCGGTATGCGGGCAAGCCGGTGCTGCCGATTACCGGGAAGGATCTCTCACCGATTTTGCGTGGAGAAGTCGAAGGGGTTTATGAAGAAACGGATACCGTGGGGTACGAACTGACCGGGCATTCGGCTCTGTTTCGAGGTGACTACAAGCTTGTCCGGAATTTGCAGCCATTGGGTGATGGTGAGTGGCGGCTTTACAATATTGTCATAGATCCTGGCGAGGTAGAGGACCTAAAAGCCGAGATGCCGGATCGCTTGAAGACAATGCTTGCCGATTATGCCCTATTCGAGGAAGAGAACGGAGTCGAGCCAATCCCGCCTGGCTACAGCCGGACACGTCAACTGGTCATCAACATGCTTCGTGAGCAAAATGGCGCGGCAATATTGATAGCGCTGCTGACGATGGTGCTGTTGATCCCGTTTGTTGTGTACGTTCGAACACGACCCAAAAGTTGATTGGATGTAACTGGGGGCTAACAAGTGCGCATTGTCGGAAGCGCGAATTACCGGCTGTCTTTGGGTGGTTGCACCATTGCTCCGAGCCAAGTGCGCAGGATCTTGGCAATACGATCATCGAGTTCTTTGGGCTTGATCCCGACGCGCTTCGCGTAGGGTAAGCGGAAGATTCTATAGCCGCGTAGAAAAGCAGAGAGTGCTACCTGTAGTGCATCAAGATCATGACCTCGATCAATGTCTCCATCGATCACGTCCTGCCGTAGTTGGCTAAGTTGCTCCTCGTACAGTGGAATTGGATCAACCGTATCATCCCCATCAAGCACGAGCAGGGCACGTAGCATACTGTCATTGGTGTCATTGCTGTCGTGCAAGCGAAAAGCCCGAAGCCGTCGTGCGACGAATCGCGCCCGCGCTTTGCTCTTGGTAAGAGAGTTAACGAATGCGTCGAACTGCCTATTGATTGCAGCGCGCAGGAGCTCCTGTCTTGAACCGAAATAATGGTAGATATTGCCGCGGTTGACGCCAGCGCCCTCAGCGACTTGACGCAGATTGAGCCCCGCCAGCACGCCATTTTTGCGAATGAGTTCAAGGGCGACGTCAATGAGTCGCTGTTCGGTTTCAGCCCGACTTCGCTTTGGTTTCGTCCCTTTCTTTGTTTGGCTTTCTTTTATTGTACTGATCATGGATTCAACTCATCCCTACGTATGGCTTGCGATATATCTATTCTACAGTTATCATCATGACAATCAAATTTAGCATAACGCTAAATATTGTTGTAAAGCCAAACAGAACCAAATGATTTTTTGGCGGATCAGGTCTGTTTCGGCTTGCCGATAAAAAAGAGGCAGGGGCAGAAAGATGTTACGAGGAAGCAGTACTTTTGTTTATTCCCTTGCAGGATTATTGCTCGCTGGTTGTGGTGGCAATAATCAGCAGACCCAAGAGCAGCGTTCGGCAATCAGGCAACCCTTGTTTGCGACTGAGCATACGATTATTGATCGACCATCAGATAGCGTTCCAACCATCGATGAACAGCCCGCTAACAACCCTCGCCGCAACCCAGAACGCAACGCCTACTTCGGCGATCTACACGTGCATACAAAATACTCGTTTGACGCCTACGCCTTTGGCACCTTGGCCTCACCTTCTGATGCTTATCGCTTTGCCAAGGGCGAAGCGATCAGCCATCCCGCAGGCTTTGACATACAGCTCCGTGAGCCCCTGGATTTTTATGGCGTCACCGACCATGGTTTTTTTATGGGTGTTTCCCCGGTTGCGGCTGATACCAGTAGCGATTTTTCCAAGTATCCTTTTGCGGAAGTTCTGCATGACCTGAATGCACCAGACAATATGGATCGCTGGAGTACGTTGGACCGAATGAGAAGTTTTGGGGTCGCACGGGGCATAGCTAAAGCCATTGTCGAGGGGGTACTCGACCCTGAAGAGCCGTTGGCTATCACTCGCAGCGCCTGGGCAGATTCCGTTAAAGCGGCAGATATGCACAACGATCCTGGCCGCTTTACCACCTTCGTTGCCTACGAGTACTCAGCCACAGCCGACGATAATGGTAGTCTGCACCGCAACGTGATCTTTGAAAGTAGTGACCGCGTGCCTGAAGTGCCATTTTCACGTATGCACTCTCTTAACGTCGAAGATCTGTGGGACTGGATGGATGTCATGCGGGAAGCAGGCGTGGAATCTTTGGCGATCCCACATAACTCCAATAAGTCTAACGGCCATATGTTCAAGTTAGTGGATTGGGCTGGCGACCCGATTGATGACGAATACGCCGTTCAGCGTATTCGNAANGAGCCNCTGGTTGAAATCACCCAGATCAAAGGTACGTCTGAAACCCATCCAGCNTTGTCCAGCCGGGATGAGTGGGCNGNTTTCGAGNTAGTGAGTACNNGAGGGGTGGGGATGGGGGNGCCTGTANCCAGTAANCCCNAAGGAAGTTACGTGCGACAGGCNNTGCGNCNNGGGNTGGNNNTGGANGCCCAGGGNATNACNAATCCNTTNGCGTTTGGATTTATTGGNTCCAGTGATACCCACACNGGNNCATCGCAAAATGACGAANCCAACTTTTCNTCNAANCTNGGGNTNTTGTCTGCNGATGCAGAGCTGCGTGGTTCAGTTCCGATAGACTTTTTTGAAAGCACTTTGGTAGGTCTCCTGCCTGGTCAGACGGTGGCAGAAGTCGACGGTGAGAATTATTTGGGTAGTCAACAAACCGAATTTGGTGCATCGGGTTTAGCCGCGGTATGGGCAGAAGAAAATACCCGCAAATCGATCTACGCTGCTTTGCGGCGCAAAGAAACCTTCGCGACCTCAGGTCCGCGCATGCGACTGCGATTTTTTGCCGGATACGGTTTGCCCGAGAATTTGCTGGAAACGAGAGATGGGGTAGCTCGTGCTTATGCTGAGGGCGTCACGATGGGGGCTGACCTTGCCCCAGATCCTGGAGGCAGTGAAAGTGCACCGCAGTTTGCCATGTGGGCGCAGGCAGATGCCNACAGCGCGCCACTGCAAAGACTTCAGATTATCAAAGGCTGGATCGATGCTGGCGGTGAAACCCATGAAGAGGTGATCGACGTGGCTTGCGCAGATGGCGTTNAGGTTGATGCGGCCACGAACCGCTGCCCGGACAATGATGCCACAGTAAATTTAAGCGATTGTAGCTATAGCGCCAAAACAGGGAGTAGTGAGCTGCGCGTCGTGTGGACCGACCCGAACTTTAATGCTGGTGTACGCGCTTTTTACTATGCCCGTGTGTTAGAAAACCCAACCTGCCGGTGGAACACGTGGGATGCGNTTCGCGCAGGCACCAAACCGCGCGCTGATTTGGCGGCGACTTTACAGGAGCGTGCCTGGTCTTCGCCGATTCAGTACNTGCCTACCGATAAAAAACAAGACCAACCCTAACAAGAGATGATAGTCATGAAGAATATAGGTGTTGAAACAAAATATGTGGCAATGTTTTTCGTGGGGCTACTTCTGACGTCATGCTCCGATGAGCCGGTATTGAGTCTTCCTGAGGACAGGCACACCAATGAAGGTGCGATTGCCTCTACTGCTGATATTGATGCTCAGTTAGAAGAGCAGAGTTTAGTTGGGGTCTGGGGGGCAAAAGTTTTTGAAACAGAAACCGAACTCCTCATACGCGAGCAAGCACCGTCCGCTGCCACAAGCGGTAAACCCACTGAAGCCCTAACAGAACGTAAAGCGTACTTCGGTGACTTGCATGTGCATACCACCTACTCTTTTGATGGTTATGCTTTTGGCACACTTGCTACGCCCTATGATGCCTATCGTTTTGCGAAGGGTGAGGCAATTGCTAACCCAGCTGGTTTCAAAATGCAGTTGTCACGCCCGATGGATTTCTATGCCGTGACGGATCATGCAATGTTTTTGGGATTGGTGAAAGCAGCTGCTGACACTGGAACAGAATTTTCAAAAAATGAATTCTCAGAGCCATATCATGATCTCAATGCACCTGACAATATGGGTNCAGGTCTGTTCAGCATATTGAAACGACTCTCGACATTCGCTTCATTCTTGCCTAACGCCATTGAGCAGATCACTTCCGGTGAACTGGATCGTAATGAAGTACTGGGCGTTGTGAGAAGTGCATGGAGTGATTCGATTGATGCTGCAGATCAGTTTAACGATCCCGGTAACTTCACCACATTTGCGGCCTACGAATATACCACCAGTACATCAGATATGGGCAACTTGCATAGAAATGTCGTATTCAGAGGAACAGATCAACTGCCGCGTGAGCCATTTTCCCGATTTCATTCGGTTAATCCTGAAGACCTTTGGCAATGGATGGATGATCTTAGAGAGAAAGGNGTTGAAAGTCTGGCAATACCCCACAATTCCAATGGTTCGAACGGACAAATGTTTAAGCTTGCTGATTGGGCCGGTAATCCGTTGGATGATGCTTACGCAAAGCAGCGCATTCGAAATGANCCTATNGTTGAAATCACGCAAATNAAGGGCACATCGGAAACTCACCCGNTTNTATCGTCGCGGGATGANTGGGCAGGTTTTGAAATNATGCCNTATCGNGTNGCGACTAANGCNTTAAGTAAGNTTNAAGGATCTTACGTGCGNGAAGCNNTGTTAAANGGNATNNCGNTNGAGCANNANGGTATGNCGAACCCNTATCAGTTTGGCTTTATCGGNTCAAGCGATACCCATTCAGCGGCAAGTCAAAACAGTGAGTCAAACTTCGTTTCAAAATTGGCTTTGCTGTCANGCACGGCAGAACAGCGAGGCTCCGTACCACAAACCGGTCTCGCAGGTGAGTTTGGCTACCAGGTGATGAAAGTTTTAGGGCGTGGCGGTTCGCGAATTAAAATTAACGGAGACGTTTATAGCGGCGGTGCGCTCCCTACGTTTGGTGCTTCAGGATTAGCAGCAGCGTGGGCGGAAGAGAACACCAGAGAATCTCTTTATAGCGCTTTTCNCAGAAAAGAAGTATTTGCGACATCCGGGCCACGTATGCAAATACGTCTGTTTGCGGGTTATGGTTTTGATGAGNGNATGNTGACGGAAGCCGANGGNATNGAGCGNGCNTATGCCNNAGGTGTNACTATGGGANGTACGCTNTNACCTNATAATTCTNNTGAAGGCGAGCAANCNNCTGNGNNNNCNNCGCCNGGTTTTCTGNTNATGGCCTCGGCAGATACAGAAAGCGCACCTTTGCAACGNNTACAAATTGTTAAAGGNTGGATCGATGCAGAGGGAACTCACGAAGAGGTTATCGATGTTTCTTGCGCAGGTGGCGCAAACGTTAATGCAGAGACCAATCGATGCCCAGACAATGGTGCCAAGGTTGATATCAGTGATTGTTCCATTAATGCTGAAACTGGCGCAGGACAATTATCGGTCTTGTGGCATGATCCTGAGTTTAAGCCAGAACAACGCACTTTCTATTATGCCCGAGTAATAGAGAACCCAACCTGCCGCTGGTCAACATGGGATGCAGTTCGCGCAGGTATAGCGCCGCGCCCTGATCTGCCCACTACTGTGCAAGAGCGTGCCTGGTCATCGCCCATCCACTACTTGCCAGAATAAGCTCGTGTGTAGTGGATATTTGAGTAGTAGACCTTTAATGACAAGGGTAAGAGAGTGAGCTGGTTGGTCAGAGTTAACAAACCGTGGCTGCATTTTATTGTGCTGGGTGTGATTTTTTATCAGCTACAGTCTGCACTCTTTCCAGAACCCAAGTTGGTGATTGGGCCTCTGAGTGAGGCGCGAATTGCTATGCTCGGAAAACAGTGGCTGACCAGTACTGGTCGACAGCCTAGTACGGAACAGATTGCAAAGTATGTTGCAGTAGAGCTTGATCGCGATATGCTGCTACAGCGAGCGATTGATCTCGAATTCCATCTACACGACTCGATAGTCTTCCAGCGCCTTGTTCGCAATATGAAGTTTATCCAGTTAGCGAAAAACAAATCTGATGCTGAGCTTTTTCATCAGGCGATAGAAATGCGAATGCATCTTGATGACGAAGTTGTAAAACGGCGGCTNATACAAATGATGGAGCAGCGGTTACTCGCCAATGCGTCTGCAACGAAACCGAGCGCCAAAGAAATCGAAGCAGCTTTCATTCGAAGAAAGGATGAGCTGCAACATCCTCCACTGTACTCGATTGAGCATGTATTTTTCGCATCCGAAGGCCAACATGACGCAGCATCCGTTATTGCCACAATCACCAAACAAAATCTCGGTATCCAGGAGGCGAGAAAACTNGGGTCGCCGTTTTTACAGGGGCATCAGTTTGTGAGACAAACACCTGGTCAACTGTCACGAAATTTCGGTAAAAATTTTGTCGTTGGGTTAGCGGAAGCGTTGCAGAAATCAGAATTGGNCGAATCTGGCGATNGTGGATGGCTAGGTCCGATAGGCTCAGCTTACGGCCTTCATTATGTCTGGCTCTCTGAGTTTAAACCTGCTCGTGATGCCGAACTAGAGGAAGTAAAACAGCAATTACTTACAGACCTCGAATACACCGCAAACAAGCAAACATTGCAATGTGCCATAGCTGTGCTCAGGGTTGAATTTGATGTGCNGGGCAGGGCGCTTAAAGAACCGGGTGAAGAGGGAATCTGCAAATGANTACTCTCTCTCGAATTGTAGCTCCACTGGTACTGTTTGTTGCGCTTCTACATGCAGGTACGGCAGAAGCACATCGTTTTGCGCCGTCATTGTTTAAGCTTGTTGAAACCTCTGATCACACCTATAACATCGTTTGGAAGACTCCAACAGAGGCAACGAGCAATATCCCATTGCGACCAGTATGGCCCGTTAGATGTCTTGTGAAATCTGAAAACCCTATCCTGCGTGAAGGCACCGGTAGCGTTTCAAGTTGGGCGCTCGATTGTGGGCCGCTTGGCAAAGATGGTCTTGTTGGTCAAAAACTTGGAGTAACAGGTTTGGCAGAGAACCAGGCGTCAGCCATGGTGATGCTTTCCTTACGAGATGGACGTAGTTACCAAAGCGTGGTTAATGCTGAAGCGCCGGACTTTTTGGTACCTGCTCAACCAAGCCAATCAAAGGTGATGACGGAATACTCTGTTTTGGGGGCGGAGCATATCTGGGAGGGTATGGATCACTTGATGTTTGTCTTTGGTTTGCTATTACTGGTAGGCGGTGGCGCTCGTTTATTGTGGACCATTACGGCTTTCACCGTAGGGCACAGCATAACACTGGCCCTGGTTACGCTGGGATTCCTTACGTACCCGGTGTCTCTAATAGAATTTGTCATCGCACTGAGCATCTTTGTGCTGGCACTAGAGCTAACCCAAAAAGAGCATGACCATCCCCATCAGCGTTTAAGTTTATTTAAACGCCATCCCTGGTGGTTGGCGGGCGGCTTCGGGTTGTTACACGGAATGGGTTTTGCTAGTGCGCTGGCTGAAATTGGCTTGCCGCAAAGTAATCTGCCGTTGGCATTGCTCTTTTTTAATATCGGCATTGAAGCTGGTCAAATAACGTTTGTACTTCTCGCAATTGGCGCATGGTGGTTGCTCAAGACTCTACTTGGCAGCGCCGTCTTTGCCGATCGAATTGTAATCAGACAAGAGCGACTGCTACCTATACCTGTTTATGTGCTCGGGGGCACTTCAGCCATGTGGTGTATTGAGCGCGGATTGGAAGTGTTGGGTTGAGAGCATTGGCAAAGTTTCCGACTGTTGAACATGCTTTATAGGAAAACCCAGCCTGTTGAAGTGGTGTTATGGTAGGCAAAGGCGTTCGGTATGGTCATAACGGAGACGGACCTGGTAACTCCGCAGCATGTTTTCCCTTTGAACAGCATCGCCTGTTACGGGACAAAAGCTTGTAGATGTGAATAACGTTGAGAATAAGTAATTTAAACCGCATTTTCCCGAAATTCCCAAAGTATTCTGGCAAAAGACTCATCCACAAAAGTCCAGGGCAACAGCTTGTCGGTTGTGGTTGATCAATGTCTGTAAGGGTAATGATCTAGAGTTTTACAGACGACCGGGTTGATCACTTAGGAGATTGAAAGGTCGAGCAGAGTTGATTTGACCTGTTTGTTCTGTTTGTTCGGACGTATGATTAGGATTGAATGGCAGTCGCAGGGTTATTCGGTGGCGGTTGCGCTTCGATGTGATTCAGGATCTTCTGGATTATAGCTTGGAACAATTTTCCGAGGCGTTTCCATATTCGTGGTTTCAGACCTAATTCGACTAATCCTGTTGGCGGTTTTTCCCGTGCTTACCCTGCTGCTACTGAAATAGGAGATTTACTGGTGCGCGGTCAAACCGGAAGCGGGTGTCTATTAGACAAAGTAAATGTTGAAATTAGACGGAAAGTCAAAAGAATTGGAGTGTGATAAATGACAAGCAATAATGTGCGGCGTATCGTTACGGGGTGTACCCCGTCAGCACCTATGGAACAGATATAGCACTGGTTTAAAGGAGAGTTTTTGTTCATCCTAACGTGAGGAGTTGAGATGAAACAGAAACCAGA
>PBXZ01000227.1:0-15621 GCA_002729415.1 Candidatus Poribacteria bacterium
CAGAGGGAAGAGCGTCCTTGGCAGAGGGAAGAGCGTCCTTGGCAGAGGGAAGAGCGTCCTTGGCAGAGGGAAGAGCGTCCTTGGCAGAGGGGGCATCATCACCGGCAAAACCAGAGGCCGGCGGCAGGACGGAGATCATCAGGAGCGCGAGTCCGAGTCGAGGATTCATGGCAAAGAGGGGGGTGAGAGAGTTCTAGTTGTTGTCGGTAGACTTATGCACGACACGGTAGAACCGGTTTTCCGTCGTGCGTGGGTGACTGGCGGTCTTGGGTGGCCCATTGTCGACCCATTGCGTGACGTTGGCGCCTGCAATCACGTCGGGCACAACGTCGATCCAGTCTTCACCGTTTTCGCTGAACTGAATGGTGTAGGTGTCTCCCACAATGGAGGTGAATTCAAGAAGGGTGTCTCTATTCGGAAGCAAGGCGATGCGATTCAGGGCGATACCCTCCGCGGAGGTTGTGACCTCGGCGGCATCAAGCAGTTCGATCTCAAATTCCGGTTCGAATCCTCCGGAAGCGTCGGCCTGGAAATACTCAATCACCAGTTCGACACTCTCGCCCGGGGCGAGGGCCTGGTTGTAGAGCAGGAATGACCTGCCACCGGATTCACCCTGCGCGTTGTGAACAGTCACGTCGCCAGGAAGGCCATCTACGAGGAGACGGAGAGCAGGGACGGCAAGTGGGTTGTTGTTCGTGATGGTGATCGTTTGCTTGAAGAGTGCGGTCTGCAGGTCGAGTGCGATTTCACCCGCGCTGGTGACAATATTGCCGGGGCTGATCACACTGGTTGCTTCCGATGCGGAGTCGTCCTCAGGATTGATAATCCGTTCGTTTGTTGATGCGATTTCTGCTGCAGTGACAATACTGTTTACGCCGCCGGGAACAGAGGAAGGGATGTTGTAAGGCAGGCTGAATGAGGCCGTGTCACCCCGGGGCAGGTCGACGATGACCCAGTCAACCTCCGCCCCTGCGGGGATGGAGACTCCGGGGGGGAGGGCCAGATTGAATCGAACCGCCACGTTGCTGGCGTCACTCGGTCCATTGTTGGTGACCACGGCAGTGTGGGTGAGGTTGCCCGGAAGGCCGAATCCTGCGAGGACCGGGTCACGGGACTCCATCACGGCGATGGCAAGGTCAACTTCTCTCACCACGGAGGTGCCGGTGAGGATCGAATTGTTCTGCAGGTTGGCGTCAGTCTGGTCCAGGGAGGATACTGAGGCCAGATTGGTGATGACATCCGTTCCTTCTGCGGTTGAGGAGTCCACGGTGAGTTTGAGGTGCAGCAGGACGGTCATTTCCACCGGGAGGTCGCCGACGGTCCAGACGCCATCCGAGAAATCCGTTCCGGCGGAAGATTCGGTGGCCGACAAGGTGACCCCGGGCGGAAGGGTCAGGGTATCATCCAGGGAAACATTGGTGGCGAAGGAGGGGCCGTTGTTGGTGACGGTGACCAGGTATTCGAGATTCTGGGTAGCGGAGCCAGCGATCACGGGATCGGGGGTCATCTCCATGTTGGTGACCTGCAGGTCGACCCGGGTGATGATGGAGGTGGCAGCCGAGGTCGAGGTTTCGGTGGCAACATTGGTTCCGTTGACGGTGGCGAGGGTGGCGATACTGGAGATGATATCGGCGCCGGCGGTAGCCGTGGGTTCGACTGTCAGGGTGATTGTCAGGGTGGCACTGGTGCCGGCACCAAGTGTGCCCAGGTCCCAGGTTCCATCCTCATAGGTGCCCTCGCTGGGCACGATGCTCTCCACGTTCACCCCGGTCGGGATGGTGAGGGTCTCCGAGATGGTGATCCCGGTGGCGGTGGACGGCCCGTCGTTGCGTGCAGAAACAGTGTAAACGAGATTGTTGTTCCCTGATCCGGCAACCACGGGGTCAATCGATTCGATCTGATCGAGGCTGACAGTCACGATGGGGGTGATCACCACGGTGTCGGTTGAGGGTCCGCTGTTGCCAAGAGAACTGGTGAGGTCGCCGGTGGTGTTGATGAAGGAACCACCCTCCAGACTGGTCACCTCTACCCGCAGGATACAGCTTGCGCCTGCTGGAACGGTGCCGTTGGAATAGGAGAAGGAGGAGGATCCCGGTCCTGCGGCAACGCTGCCTCCCACGCAACTGCTGAAAAAATTCACGGAGTCGGAAAGAACCAACCCGGCGGGCAGGGCGTTGGCGAAGGACAGGTTGGTGGCGTCCAGGGCGGAGGCCGTATTGTCGATGGTGTAGGTGAGGGTTCCGACCTGTCCGGCATTGAAGTTGTCCGGCGTAAAGACCTGCGTGAAGATCGGGGGTGGGATGACGTTGAGGCTGGCGCTGGCTCCCGGGCTGCTGCCGAGAGAGGTTGTCAGTTCACTGGTGCTGCTCCCATATGTCCCGGGAGAGGAGGCGATCACGTCGAAGCTGATGGTGCAGATGGCGCCAGGCGGCACGACAGCGCTTCCTCCTGTTTCGAAGGTGTTGGTGAGAGGCAGGAAACTGTAGGTCCCTCCCTCCCCGCAGTTGACGGTCTGAACAGAGGAGGGGTCGAAGGTGAGGCTCTCGGGGAAGATGTCCGTGAACGCGATGTCACCGGCCTCGAGCGTACTGGCAGTGTTGTCGATGGTATAGGTGACGGTGCTTCTCCCCCCGACTGGGATGGCGCCTGGATTAAAGGACTTCGTAATGGTGGGGGGGATGGGTTCCACGACCAGGGTGTCGATGGCCGGGAGAGCGACCTTGGATTCCCCTGCAACCTCAGCAGTGAGACGGCTGGTGACATTGAGGTAGCTCCCAAAGGGTGTGTCCACCGGTAGTGATACCTGCACACTGAAGGAACAGATCTGGCCGGGGGCGAGGGTGCCACCGGCAATGGAAAGAAGATCAGTGCCTGCGATACTGGAGCCGGGTCCGCAGGGTTCGATGGCGATTTCGGGGACCTCGATGACGATATCGTCGAACCAGACCTGGGTAGTTTCATCCCCCGTGCTGGACTTGTTGTTGTAGGCGCCGAGGAGGATGGTGTGGTTGCCGGCAGCCATGGGAATGTTGAAGGTAGCCTGTTGCCATCCCGTGTCGTGATCGGGCCCGTCATTGCCGTCTCCGGTAAACTGTGCCAACGAGTTGCCCGGGCCATTCCCGAAAAGGGTTCCGTCCAGTTCGAGGAGGGCTTGACCGAATTCATCGTTCTCGTGGGAGCCATTGAAGAGAAGCCGGTAGCGAAGGCTGATCGTGACGGTTGCTGGATCATCCAAGTTGAAGAATCTTGACCAACCTCCGGAGCTGGCGGGAGTCTGGTTGAAAAATCCCGACTGACCTCCAACCAGGACAGTGAGACCGCCACCGCCGAAGCCTCCGGTGGGGTCGAGTGATCCCTCCGCGAATTCCGGATCCACCGTGCCATTGAACGTGTCGTCGGAGTAAGCAAACCCCACGATGGAATTCTGGGAAGCAGGAGCCAACTGCAACTGGAATCCCACATCGCTGCTGGTGAGGGCGGTCTGGTGGACCTCCACCGCGATGGAGTTGGCGCCTTCCACCAGGATGCCGCTGAGGTTGAGATTGCCGGTGGAGAAGCCAGTTTCGTTTCCGACGGCGGCCAGGGTGGTGGTTTCAACTGCCCCGGCCGGCATGTTCGGCGTGCGGAAGACCTCGGTTCCATTGATGTAGACCACTGCTCCGTCGTCGACAAGGTATTCAATGAGCCACCCTGTTTCATCAAGTTGTTCGGCGGTGATCTCGAAGGTGTTGCGGAAGAGATAGGTGGTGATGAGGTTCTCGCCATTGGGCGCAGCACCGATGCCGAAGAGGAGATCCGGGGCCCCGGGAAAGCCGTCGACCCCTCCTGTCTGGATGGGAGCATCCTCGGATTCCCAGGGGCCAATGGTTGAGGTCGCCACATCAAAAGCGACGGAGTTCCAGGCATTGCCGCTTCCGTCAATGGGATAGCCCAGATTGGTCCCGTTCTCGTTCTCGATGCGGTCGAGATAATCCCAGGCTCCCGTGACCTGGAAGGGATCTCCGTCAGTGGGATTCTGAGGAGCAGGAGTCAATTGCAACTGGAATCCCACATCGCTGCTGCCGAGGGTGTTTTGATGGACCTCCACCGCGATGGAGTTGGTGCCTTCCACCAGGATGCCGCTGAGGTTGAGATTGCCGGTAGAGGTGGCAGTTTCGTCTCCGAGGCCGGAGAGGGTGGTGGTTTCAACTGCCCCGGCCGGCATGCTCGGTGTGCGGAAGATCTCGGTCCCATTGATGTAGATCACTGCTCCGTCGTCGATAAGGTAGTCAATGAGCCACCCTGCTTCACCAAGTTGCTCGGCGGTGATCTCGAAGGTGTTGCGGAAGAGATAGGTGGTGATGAGGTTCTCGCCATTGAGGGCAGCATCGATGCCGAAGAGGAGATCCGGTGCCCCGGGAAAGCCATCGATTCCTCCTGTCTGGAGGGGAGCATCCTCGGATTCCCAGGGACCAATGGTTGAGGTTGCCACATCAAAAGCGACGGAGTTCCAGGCATTGCCGCTTCCGTCAATGGGATAACCCAGATTGGTTCCGTTCTCGTTCTCGATGCGGTCGAGATAATCCCAGGCTCCCGTGATGATGGGATCGCCACCACCACCACCGCCGCCACCATCATCAGCACCGAAGGTGGCTTCGACCAGGGTCCCGCCCCTCGTAGGAATCTCGGCAGCGATCAGGCCTGGCAGGGTGGCCTCAAGGTCGTCGGTGAACCGGATGTTGGTGAGTGTGTCGGTGGCACTGTTGTTGGTGATGGAGAACTCAAGGGTGCCCGTTCCTCCCGGGGCGACCGGGTTGTCGATGAATTCCTTGGAAAAGGATACATCGAGAATCGAGGAAGGGTCGATCACCTCAAGCCGGGCTACCGCTCGTCCGGCTGAAACTGGCTGTCCTCCAATCACGCCGACGGCAGTGAGGTTGCTGGAAATGCTGTTATGGACTCCCGGTAAGATCCCCACTACATCAAGGGTCAGGGTGCAGGTTTCGCCAGCAGGCAGGGGAAGCGGGTCGTCGGGATTCACCTCGATGGCCTGGGTTCCGTTGATGGCCGTGATGCTGATCCCCTCGCAGGTGGTGGAAATTGAGGGGGGGGTGGCGATGGCGATTCCCTCGGGAAACAAATCATTGAATGATAAATGGAAGGCATCCTCCTCGCCCTGGTTCTCGATGGTATAAATCAGGGTGGACCTGCCTCCGAGGGGAACCAGGTCAGGGACAAAGCGCTTGCTGAAACCAAGGANGGGGGNTTCCGGGGTGGACAGGGTAGCNNNGGCGNGGNNNCTCTCNCCAGCNNNGGANNNGANGTCGGCGACGNTGAGGGTATGATCTCCCCGTTNNGTCCGAGTCACGATGNCCTTGATGGTGCAGGTCCCNCTGTCCGATACNACGCCTTCTGTGAATTGCAGAAATGATCCNCCGNCTTCNACCGTGATNTTNCCGNCNCATTCGGACAGNGNGTTGGCCGGNGTAGCGAAAATGACCCCCTCTGGGAGAGAGAGGGTAAAGGCAAGNNNGTNGATNTCTCCCGGGTTGGCGGAGTTGTCGATNGTGATGGTGAGTTCGCTGCTGCTCCCCACGCCGATTTCATCCGGGGACAAGGTCAGTTCGACNGCCGGGGGTTGNGCGACTCCGGCNAGGGAGATGCCGGNNCCCAGGAGGAAGNNCGGGAGGAAGNGAAGAAATTTCGGCAGGNTCNGCCTGGGAAAANAGACAGAATTTTCGTTCATTGTGGGCAGGGCAGGCAGTCTCTGGGGCGGCGGGTGAGCTTGTTGGGCAACGGGTCAATCAACAAGCGAAATTCGCCGTTTCCCGGAGCGTGGCAGTGGTTGCAGAACGATGGGACATGTAGAAAATACCGTCTTTGGGTAGGATGGCTGGCGTAAACGGCCTAAATAAGGGCTGGGGAGAGGGATGCTTCATGGGAAAGCCTACTTGAAGAAGGCGGCCGTTTGGGTGACATTACCAACATCCCACACTCCTCCGATCGCTGACCCAGCAGGTGTGGCTCCCTCAGATCCATGAACGTTACGAGCCGCTCAACGACTAGCGCCGTGAGGCCGGCAGGTTTTACGCTGATGGAGATTCTGGTCTCCATCTCGATCGTGATGGTGCTGGCGGGCATCACCCTGCAGGTGATGAAGAACGGTCGTGAAAAGGCCCACCTTGTGCGGGCCACGCAGAAGATCAAGGATCTGGGCCAGAGTTTCATGGCCTATACCGGAGAAAATGGGGGTCTGCTTCCCCGTGAGAACCACTCCGGTACGGGCGACACCTGGGAGGCTGCTGGTGAACCGGAAGCAAGGGAGGTGTGGTACAATGCCCTTCTCTGGGGGATGTCCCGGAAATCGGTGGGCGATATTGGCGAGGATAGCGAGCCGCGGCTTTTTTATGAAGACGCATATCCCCTCTATGTGCCGGGGGCGCCCTACCCGAAGAGCGAAAAAAAACTCAAGAATCCGATGTTCGCCATCGGCATGAACAGTCGTCTGCAGCGTCGGGAAAACGAAACGGGACACAAGCCGCAGGGCACCGTGGCTTCGATCCAGGCTCCGGTGAACACCGTTATCTTTCTTGAGCGAGGCATGCCCAAGGATAAGAAGCTTGTCAGCGCACAGGCGAATTTTTCGGCCTCTCCCAAGGCCGGCCCCAAAGCCTTTGCCGCCCGCCATAACCAAAAGGGGCTTCTCCTTTTTGCCGACGGTCATGTGGAGGTCAAATCCCCCACCGATATCATAACCGGCAGCGGCAAGGTCAAGACTCTGGAGGAAGGAAGCAGCGTGGTCTGGACCCGGGATCCTGATGATGATCCCAACTAGTCTGCAGTTGCAGAGATTGCGCTGAGATGCAGCGTAACGGCGTGGCCTTCATTTTGTCACCGCACTGGCTTGAGGTGTCGGCTTCGATCCTCCCGAGCCTGGCGTGGCCAGTTCCCTGGTGAGCCACGCAAGCCCGGCCAGATTGTCCAGAAGGGTTTCCCTGGTATCGAGGTGGCTCTGATGATCAAGGATCCCGATGGGACCGCGGTAGCCACTCGTGACGATGGTTCGGAGCATGGCGAGATCGTGCTGACCCTGACCGAGGGGGAGAATCTTGGGCTTTGCAGCGGTGTTCATGCCGTTGAGGTTGAGACAGTGCAGGTAGGGTTGCATCTGTCCGAGAACTTCGGCCCAATCGGCGATGTGTCCATGACCATGGTGCCAGTTGTAGACGATCCCGACGTGATGGTGTCCCGCCTTGCGAAGCAGGCGGCAGACCGCCACCAGATTGGCAGGTTCTCCACCCCATCCGCCGTGATTGTAGAGCCCGAGCTTGCAACCCAGTTTCGCGGTCTGCTCGGCAAGGGGCCTTATGGCGGCAGCAGCAGCGGAGACATTTTCGGTCTGCGATTTCCGGTTGGGACTCCCGAGGGTGTGCCAGATCTGAGGATGAAGATCGTGTTTCCTGAAGAGCCGGAAGGCCTCCTCGTGTTGTCCCCAGAAGGCAAAGTATTCAATGCCGTGCTTCTTATACTGCAGGATTTCCTCTTCGAACTCGGCGACATGCCTGGGCCGCCAGTCGTAGGCACAACGCTTGAGGCCGAGTCCGGTGAGCATTGCGGATCGCTCGGCGGGGCCACGTTCGGAGGCATCGAACGGGACGATGCACCATGCCACGAGATTGCTCTTCTTCAAGTTGTCCGGCACTTCGACGGCAAGACAGCGTGTGGTCGTGAGAAGAACCAGGGTGCAGGCAGTGGCGAAGAGATGGGACATGCAGAAGGGTAGGGCGGTTTCTCCGCTTCTGTCGAGGGGATGAGTCTGTCCTCGCGTATTCCCCGGCGCGTTCTAGTCTGTCCGTTGTGTTGAAAGGGAGACGAATTTATTTCCGACCGGGCATGTGGTCCGGGGTTGCAGCGGTTTTTCTCGTGGGAACGGTCCAGGCTGACGAACGGTTGGTAGAGGTGGGTGCGGCCAAGGTGGATGTTACGCCCGGTCACCCGGTGGTTCTTGCCGGCTACGGAGGCCGCAGGACCGAACTGGAAGGAATCGATACCAGATTGTGGGCGCGTGCGATGGTGATCGGAAATGAGGATCCGGTTGCGATCGTGGTTATTGACAATTGCGGGGTCCCTGCAGCTCTCAAGGCGAGGCTGGCGCAGAGTCTCTCGGGGGAAGGGATTATCCCGGAACGTCTGGTGGTGGCAGCCACTCATACCCACAATGCACCCAGCCTGGTCGGCTACGCCCGGGTCCTGTGGGCGGGACGGATGACTCCGGAGCAGAAAGAGAGGATGGCGCGCTACACCGAATTCGCCCTCGGGAAGATGGCGCAGGCGGTGAGGATGGCGTTGCAGAATCGTCAACCGATGCGTCTCTCCTGGGGGCAGGGCCGGGCGGACTTCGGGGGGAACCGGAGGATCATGACGGATAGCCAATGGCGTGGATTTGGCTTTCAGCGCGACGCGCCCGTTGATCACAGCCTGCCGGTTCTGGCCGCGAAGGATCGTGACGGCAGGGTGAGGGTTCTGTGGGCGAACTATGCCTGCCACTGCACCACCGTTGGTGGGCGGAACCATGTGAGTGGGGACTGGGCGGGCTACGCCAACGACGCAATGGAAGAGGCCTTTCCCTCGGCCACGGCCCTCATGACGATCGGATGCGGGGCGGACATTGGTCCCCAGCCGAGTGGCAACCTGCAAATTGCGGAAGGCCATGGCCGGGCAATCGGAGGAGAAGTTCAGCGGTTGCTGGGGGACGGGATGAGCGAGCTCGGGGGAGCCCCTGTGGTGGCGGGAACGACGGTGCAGCTGCCGCTGGTGGATCCCAAGCCGCGTGCTTACTGGGAGGAGTTGAAGGCGAAGGGAGGATTCGACGGGCAGCTGGGGCTTGCGATGCTCAAGCGCCTTGATGCCGGGAAGGGGATTCCCTCCCACGTGCCCTACCCGGTGACCAGCTGGCAATTCGGGAAGGACCTGGCGATGGTGTTTCTTCCCGGCGAGGTGGTGGTCGACTACTCGGTGCGTTTGAACCGGGAACTGGCCTGGTCACGCCTGTGGATCACGGCGTGGGCCAATGGCATGCCCGGCTATATACCGTCCAGGCGGGTCCTGGCAGAGGGGGGCTACGAGGCGGACTTTTCGCAGGTCTACTACGAGCAGCCCGGACGCTACAAACCGGAGGTTGAAGAGGTCGTGGTGGGAGCGGTCCACAGGGTGGTGGGAAAGAAGTTCGCGGCCCCGGGGGACCAGAAACCGGCCCCTTTTCATCGAGCGCCCAGCGGAGAAGACGCGACCCTCGGGAAACTTTCCGAATGGGCAGTGGCTCCCGGGAGCGGGGAGGATGTCGCTCGGGCGAAAGTGCTGGCCAAGCACCTCCGGACAGCCAGGCCCGCTATCCGGAAGATCGATATCGGGACCGGGGAAAATACCATGTGGCACAATCTGGCGGGAGATTTCGTCGAGCGGGTGTTCATCCGGCAGGAGAAACGGGGAGCGGAAGTTGGTTGGGAGAGCAAGGTCCGGAAGAAAGGCATGGAGAGACGAGTCCTTTGTTTTTCGGGAGGGGTGGGTTGGAGCACGCAGCCGAAAACCGGGGGATTCTCCCTGGTCATGGATGGCGAGGAACGGCTGCGGTTCGATGTGACGAATGATTTGTCCCGCTGGAGCAGCAACGACGATTCGGTCGAGTTGTTCTATCTTCCCACTTGGAAATCCAACCTCGACACAGGGGGATTCTTCTTTCTGGTGCTGGGAGATCAGGTGGCTGCAGGCGGAGGCCCGGTGACTTTCAGTGTCCGTTCCGTGGGAGAGGGGTCGAAGCGCTGGTTCGCGATCGATTCCAAGCAGGAGGTTGCCCGGTTGCTCCCCCGGCTCATGGAAGCCCTGAAGCCCCTGCACCCTTAGATTTCCGATACGGATTGCGCCTCACCCGCTTTCATGACCCTGGAACGAGGTGCCGCGGTTTGCAGGGGGCGGGATCGGTCATGGAGATCATCGGGGGACCTGGAATCCGGCAAGGAAGGTGGTGAAAAGGCTCGCGTCCTCCCCCCGTATCTGAAGAATCCCAAGGCACACTCGAAAACCATGAAACGAATCACCACTCTCGCAATTGCCCTTGCCTCTGCTGTGATGCCGCTCTTCGCGGACCACCACGAACTGCCCAAGCCTGACAAGGATGGCTGGATCACGTTGTTCAACGGAAAAGACCTCGCGGGCTGGGATGGCAATCCGGATGTCTGGAGCGTCAAGGACGGGTATATTTCCGGTCAGCTTGCCCAGCTCAAGGGAGGCAATACCTTCCTCATTTACAAGCACTCCCTCGCCAATTTCGAACTGGAAACGGAGTGGATCCTGGTGGATGGAAAGGGAAACAGCGGCATCCAGATCCGCTCCAAACAGTCTGCGAATGGCGCCAACAAGTGGGTGGTGAGCGGTTACCAGGCGGATATTGGAAACGGATGGTATGGGAAGCTCTATGAGGAGAGGGGACGTGGCCTGCTGGCCGGAAAGTACAAGAACAAGCCGACCATCAAGAAGGACAATGGATGGAACAAGTACAGGATCACGGCCAATGGTTCAAAGTTGACCCAGGAGTTGAATGGCGTGGTCGCGATCGAGTTCGACGACAAGGATCCCAAGAAAGCGGCCAAGGAAGGGATCATCGGATTGCAGTACCACTCTCCCGGTGGATTTGAGGTGCGCTTTCGCAACATCAGGATCAAGTTGCTCAAGTAGTCTCGATCGCTTCCTGAATTGAATGTTCCCGTTGAGGCGGCCGGCTGGCCGCCTCACTTTTTTCAGGGGGGAGCGGAATCCTCCGGGTTCATCGGAGTTCATGGGGTTGGATTGAAGGACCCGGGAACGTGATCCGTGTCTTGTGAAAGAGAGACGGAATCCCTACCTTCGTTATTGATGCAGCGTGCGATAGTTCTTTGCGCCGGTCTCTTTCTGACGGCTCCAAATCACTCACCGGGGCAGGACGTTGAAAAGATCAGCCCCGGGTTGCGCAGGGAGTTCAAGCTCGCCGGGTTCTACCAGCAGGTTGTCCTGCTGGAGGGCTTTCCCATCGTGGCATCCGGAAAGGTTTCTCCCTACGCTCTCAGGGAGGCGGCCTGGATTGTGCAGTCCATGCTGGGAAAACGGCCGGATCTCCTCCGGCAACTGGGAAAAAGCAAGGCCCGGCTGGCCGTGATGGGAGTGAGCGAGGTGACCCTCGACGTTCCTGAGCATAGCGACCTGCGGCCCCCCGAACGATGGAACAGGTCGCGGGGACTGGGAGCGACCTGGCATCGACCCGCAGTGAGCTGTGCGGAAGAGAACATGCTCTGCTGTCCCGGGGACCCCTATCCTACTGAGAACATTCTGGTGCACGAGCTTGCGCACGCCGTCCACCTCATGGCCATCAACGTCCTGGACAAGACTTTCGACAGGAGATTGAAGGCGGCTTACAGGGGATCACTGGCTGAGGGCAGGTGGAAGGGAACCTATGCGGCCGGGCACTATCACGAATACTGGGCCGAGGCGGTGCAGTGCTGGTTCAATACGAACCGGGAGAACGACAGGATCCACAACCATGTCAACACGCGGGAGGAACTGAAGAAGTATGATCCGGAGGCAGCCAGATTCTGTGAGGAAGTGTTTGGTGACAACGACTGGGTCTACGTGCGTCCCGATGATGCCTCGCGAGTGGGAAAGGGGCACCTGAGGGGGCTGGACCGGAGCAAGTTGCCGAAGTTCGAGTGGAGGGAGTGACTGGGGAACCAGTGGGGCAACGTAGCGGGAGGTTCCGGCGTAGAGAACCCCGTCAAGCGATGCCCGACGGGTCGGAGAAAAGAGACAGTCCGGATTTCCAGCTCCTGGAGTTATCGGGAAGCGCCGGTGTCGAGCGGGCCGGACGGGGTTCCCGTGGGGGCGGGTGACTGCCCGGGGTTGTCCTGTTCCGGAGGTCCGGGATCGAGGGCGGGGAGGTGTTCAAGACTGTGTTTTTTGACGGCCTTTTTCTTGGCGATCTTCCGCCGCACCAACTTTTTCCTGAGGTGAATCTGAATCTTGGGAGGGGGTTCAGTTCCGGAAGGGTGTGGGGGTGGGACGGACGGGAGAGCCCGGAAGGGTTTTGCGTCGGGGGCATTGGTGGGAGCCCGTAACGGATCGGTAGAGGTGAGCAGTTTGTGAGGCGGGGCTTTTTCCCCGGTCCCGGGGTTGATGGGCGAAGCGGTTTCGGGGGGATGGACCAGCAACTTGGGAACGTTCGCCTGCGGCGCCACACCGCGCTCAAGGATTTGCGCCACACCGTCCTCGCGGGCGGGGATGAGGAACTTGGTCCGGCAGGTGACACAGCGGTTCTTCATGCCGACATGTTCCTCCCCGGCCATGATCAGGGTGGCGCAGACTGGACAGGGGATCCTCATCTTTCGTCTGGTCAGGATTAGGCACACACCAGCCTGTTTTTCAAGCAATGAACTTCCGGTTCGGTCCTGTGCAGGACGAAACTTCCCGTTCGTTTGCCGAAAACGTCAGGCATCGCTTCAGTTGGACAGAAACGGGGCCATGCCCTGTCGGGATGGCCCCATCAAAGTTGAGCTTGGGTGGTGGTTGTATTACTGCAGCTGGACCGCCACGTTGTCGATGGACCAACCGCTGAAGGCATCGTTGGTGGCATCGCTGGTGAACCAGAACTCGAGGATGATTTCCTCGCCCACCGCGGAGGCGGGCAGGATTTCGCTGAACGACTCCCAGTCAGGGTCAAACACGGTGGAATCGGGATCGATATCCCCCAGGACGCCCAAGTCGCTTGCCCTGAGTACGCGCACTCCGAAGAGGTCCCCGAAGCCATCGGCATCGCGCCAATGCTCCATGGTGAGGGTGGCGGTCGTGATTCCACCACCGGTGAGGTCGATTACGGGCGACCGCAGGAAGATGTCGGCATCATTCCCGTAGTCACCGAGGTTGGTGGCGAAGGCATTGCCTGAGCCATCAGCGCCGGTGATGGGCCCGGTGCTTCCATTGGGCGATCCCAATACCCAGGCCGTATTACCGTTGGCATCGTTCACTCCCGTGGTCCAACCACCCTGGCCCGATTCGAAGTCCTCGACGAAGAAGGGCGGGGCCTCCTTCTCCCGGATCACGAAGAAGCGCCTGGCATCCGCGGGTCGTGCGAAGGTCTCCACGTTAACGGGTGCGGTGGCGGGAATGTCGGCCTGCCACACGGCCCAGGCGGCAGAATCCGGTTCGGCTTCCGGGTCGGTGGAGCTGAGGATGTCGTAGACTTTGCCGGCCTCGCTATCGAAGGTGAACTCCAGATCGCTGCCCGCATTTCTGAGCTCGAACTGCGTCTTGGTTGGCGGTCCGGTGAGGATGCAGAGATTGTCGATGAGGAGGGTCTCGTTGGCTCCACCCACCCGCGTGGAAATGATGAAGGTGTGGGAGTCATCCGGGACAAAGGCACCGGTGGCGACGTTGAGGAATTCGGCATTGGTGTCGAAGCCGGTGGTGATGAAGGTCGCCCCGTTGACGGGATCCCAGGTGATCGAAACCGTGCCCGTAACGGTAGCGCCATCATTGAGAATAGGTCCATTGGTGAAGGCGAGTTGACCGACATCGATCCCGCCGGCCACGCCGGAAATATTGACGCCCTGTTCGGTGTCGAAGTTCATCCAGGTGTCGACCTCGAAGGAGAGATTCTCCGATGCGTCGCCGGGCCCAATGCCTTCCTCCGCCCAGCCCAGAGTGCCGAGGGCGGCATTGCCGTAGTTGAAGGAGAAGCCGTCGGCCGGCACCTCGGCGCCGGGTCCGTCGATGATCTCGACATCAAAGGAGGCCGTAAAGCCATCGGCGGTTCCGCCCAGGGCCGGGATGGAGAAGCTGGAGAAGCCAAGGCCCTGACCGTCGATGGTGAGTCGGAGCTTGCCATCCTGAATGCTGGCGGCCTGACCAGCCATGACGGAGCCGTCACCAAGATCCGTGGTGCCGTCGGCATAGCCGTCGAAGTTCTGGCAGTAGCCGGAGGGAGGCGGATTGTAGACGAGGGGATCGGTGCCGTTGTTGATCTCGGCCGCGTCTGTTATGGTATCGCCGTCGGTATCGCGAAGGAGGGGATCAGTCCCATGGGTGTTGATTTCCTCGCCGTCGCTGAGGCCGTCGCCGTCGGTATCGTCGCGGTTTGGGTTGGTTTCACCGGCATCGACCACCGCATTTCCGTTGGCATCCTCCTCGCTGTCGGTCAAACCGTCGCCGTCGGAATCATCATCCTGGGGATCGGTGCCCAGGTTACGCTCCTGGGTGTTGGTCAATCCATCGCCGTCCGGATCGCCGAGGGCCCCGTTGGGACCGTCCGTGGCCCCGGGCGAGGATTCCCCAACCGTTCCGTCGTCGTTGGGGTCAAGGCCGTTGGCGATCTCATAGGAATCCGAAAGACCATCGTTGTCGCGGTCCCCGGGAGCGCCGGTCGTCACGACAAGATTGTCAATGAAGAGGTCCTCGTTGGCTCCACCCACGCGGGCAGAGATGATGAAGGTGAAATCATCATGGCCCTGGAAGGCGGCGGTACTGACATTGGAGAAGTCGGCGTTGGTGTTGAGGCCGGTGGTGGTGAAGCTGGCCCCGTTGACCGGATCCCATTCGATTTCAACCGTACCGGTGACCCGCTGGCCATCGTTGAGAATGACACCATTGGTGAAGGCGAGTTGCCCGAGATCCAGACCACCCACAACCCCGGAGATGTTGACGCCTTGCTCAGCGTCAGGATTCATCCAGGTGTCGACCTCCCAGGAGATGTTGTCCTGCGCATGTCCTCCAGCCATGCCTTCCTCGGCATTTCCTTGCGCGCCGAGGACGGCATTACCGTAGTTGAAGGAGAAGCCGTCGGCCGGAGGGTTGGCACCAACACTGTCGAAGAGCTCGTAATCAAAGGTGACCTGGAACCCCGTGGAGGAGCCTTCCAGCGGCGGGATGGAGAAGCTGGAGAATCCAAGGCCCTGGTTGTCGATGGTGAGCTGCAGGCGACCACCCTGAATGGAGGCGGCCGTCCCATTGAAGACCGTGCCATCACCAAGATCCGTGGTGCCGTCGGCATAGCCTTCGAAATCCTGTATGTAGGCATTCCCGACATTGTCAGCGACGGTGGGATCGCGCCCCTGGTCGATCTCAGGTCCGTCCCGTAGAAGGTCGCCGTCGGTATCGGGATTGTTCGGATCCGTGCCGGGTTGACTGGCGTCAACGAAGGGCAGGCTGGGATTCTCCACGCCATCAGAGAGCCCATCACCATCGGTGTCGACCGTGAGCGGGTCGGTTCCGGTCTGGGTGTCGCTGACATAGATGCCACCGCCGTCCTCGACACTATCGAGGAGGTCGTCGCCGTCGGTGTCGGGATCTTGAGGATCAGTGCCGAGATCCTGTTCCTGGGTGTTGGTCAGGGTGTCTCCGTCGGGATCTCCGAGGGCCCCGTTGGGACCGTCCCTGGCCCCGGGGGCCGACTCGCCAATCGTTCCGTCGTCATTGTCGTCCAAGTCATTGGCAGCTTCCCAGTTCCCGGCAAGGCCGTCCCCATCGTTGTCTTCGCCAGCGGCTGTTGTGATCACCAGGTTGTCGATGATGATGTCTGAGTTGGCGCCACCGACCCGGGCCGAGAAAGCGAAGTTCCAAGCGTCG
>PBXZ01000228.1:0-25294 GCA_002729415.1 Candidatus Poribacteria bacterium
ATTCTCCGTGGTCGCCTGGTGGTCCTGCCGCGGGCCAACCAGCCCGGACTCAGGGCGGGAACGCGCCACCTGCCGGAACTCGCCAAGTCGGAGGCCGATCTCAATCGCAATTTCCCCCGAACCGGGGCCGATGGCGAGGCCCTGACCGACATCGGGCGGGCCATCTGGAACCTCGTCCGAAAGCACGAGCCGGACTGGGTGATCGATCTGCACGAAGGCTATCACTTCCACCAGATCAACTCGAAATCGGTCGGTTCGACCATTCTCGCCTCACGGACCGGGACCCAGGTGACCAAGCCCGCGGTGCCCGGGATGCTGGCAGTCGTGAATGCTACCATCGAGGACGGCAGGAAGCACTTTGTTCCGCTGCAGGGAACCGCCAACGGCAGCCTCGCCCGCGCTGCCGCGGAACGTCTCGGGGCCGGCGCCCTGATCCTCGAAACCACCACCCGCGAACAACCCCTTTCGCTCCGCACCCGTCAGCATCGGCTGATGGTGCGGGCTCTCTTCCGGCATCTCGGGATGGTGGGGCCGAAGGCTCCCACCATGACCCGCCCCCGGGGGGATGACCGCACTCTCCGGGTGGCCCTCTACGACAGCGGCGGGGTGGGAGGAAGCGGACCCCGCAATGTGCAGGAGGTCATGAAAACAATCCCGCGGAGTCTCACCTGGCGCATTGGTCCCTCCGATATCCGGGAAGGAGTCCTTGCCCACTTTGAGGTGGTGATCTTTCCGGGGGGAAGCGGAAGTAAGCAGGCGGCCGCACTCGGGATCGAGGGCCGTCAGCAGGTCCGAACCTTTGTCGAACGGGGTGGGGGGTTCGTTGGCATCTGTGCGGGCGCCTACCTCGCGGCAGCCAACTACAAGTGGTCCCTCAAGATAGGCGATTACAAAACCTTCTGTGAAGCACGGGAGATCCCGGAGGTCGGACGCAAGAGCATGTGGTACCGGGGCCCGTCCGCAACGGTCACGATGGAACTTACCGACGAAGGCCGCAGGATCCTCGGAAAGCAAACCGGTCCCTTCCCGGTGCGCTACCACAATGGCCCCATCGTCTCCCCCGCCAACCTGTCCAGTCTTCCGGACTACCAGGTCCTCGCCTGGTTCCGCAGCGAAGTGGCCCACTACGAACCCCAGAAGGGAACAATGGTCAATACCCCGGCCATCATCACAGGGGCCTTCGGCAAGGGCAGGGTTCTCTCTATCAGTCCGCACCCGGAATCCTCCAGGGATCTGCGCTCCATGGTGGCCCGCGCAATCCAGTGGGCCGCCGGCAACTGATACCGGATCCTGCTGCGGGACTATTTCAGGGGGCCAAGCGACTTCAGCTCCTCGATCCCGAACTGCGCCTCCCCCAGGCCCGCCACCTGCAGGACGAGCTTTTCACCCTGCAGGATCGCCCGCTGGGCCAGCAGGATCGATCCAGCCTGCGTTTCCACCCGGTAGCTTGCTGGTTCCGGTGCCACCTTGCGCAACACCAGACAATCGGCCTCATCAAGGATGGAGTGCTCCCGCACACCCAGGAGAACCGATCCGAGACGGAGCCTGCCGTCGCCCAGCGAGTCAAAGGCGCCCTCCGANAAATCCCCCGANCGCAACAGGAGNCCGGCCCGGTCACCCTGCACGAGCGCAGCCACTTCNGCGGGAAGGGGTTGNAAGAACTCCAACCGAGCCACCTGCGGGGCGGTAACNGNCCGNCCCTCCCAGCGTCCGCCCANNTGGAAGGCGGTGCGGTTCGCCTTGAGGACATCCGTCGCCAGNCGCGAACCCGCCCGCAGCACCACATGCGGTAACATCGGTTCCGCCTCTTCGNTGTCCTCNCCATTGANGCTCACCCTGTCGATCACCACCTCGCTCAGGCGGTTGAANTTCTCTANCNGCACNGCCAGNCCCACATANACCTNCTCATCNCGCATTCTNCCCGCNGAAACCTTCAGCATTCTCCANCGGCNGCCGTCCGGNGAGTGATAGGCGGTCACGTCGTANCCTTCACGNACCAGCTTGACCCAGTAGGGCAGTTTCAGGGTGGGNAGTTCCCTGCCCGTCGAACTGCCCCCCTGGTAGCCCCANCGCCGGAAATNCACCCCCTTTTCTCCGTNGGGATGGACCCCCAGCACCGCCTTGCGATGTTCCGGCGTGNTCCCGTCACAGATCACGATCCCGGCATAGGAGTCCTCNCCTTCATTGGCCAGGCTCACCACCCGGGCCNGNATCTCGCAATCACCCTTCACCGGTGCATAGACCAGGTGAAAGGCCGCAAAGCGTTCATCCGCTGCCCGCGGCGAGGCCGATACGATGAACNGCCCGTCGCGCCAGCGCNCCTTGCCCGGNACCAGCGTCCTGCCGAGGTCCCGNTTCCGCCAGGGGGCGGGAAGGGCCCCGCTNAGCAGNGTCTCCGGNNGCTCCTGATCCTCGTNCAGCCTCCGCTCCACTTCGAGGCTGACAATCTCCCNCAGTGGAGTTGCCACGGGNNNNGCTCCCCCGGGAGTGATCGTGATCGCATTGTCCCCAATNGCGATNACGCCCTCCCATTTCGCNCCCGCCCTCGTTTCGAGAACTCCCACCAGGGAGCTGGAAACNNGATCCCCCCCTTCCGGCTCGCCGGACTCCGTCNCGGCGGGGTCCGGTTCATCCTGNGCGGACCCCTGCCCGATGACCAGCACGAGNCCGGTCAGGATTGCCTTTGCGNTCCTCATCGTTATCGCTGATACAGCGGGACGTACTGGTAGGGCATGGCCAGGATCATGACATTGATCGCCGTCTCATAGGTGGGTCCCACCGAGGTNTTCTCNAACCANAGCGAGGTCTCNCCATCGTTGTGCACACGGGAAAGGAGGACCNCCTTGATNTTCGNATACCAGTTCCGCCAGGTTTCCCCGCCAATCATGTACTGGGCCGGNGCNGCGTAAAAGTTNCCATANGTGAACCACCGNTGCCGCTCCCCGAAGTTTTCNAAGAGATACTTNGACCCCTCCCTGACCAGGGGNTCATCGTAGTGNCCGCAAACNTGCAGNGAGTAGATGGCGGCNGCCGTCCGGGCAAANCCCGGNNCGCTTCCCGGTTGATAGGAAAAGCCNCCCTTCNCCTTATTATAACAGCTCCGCACNTAGTTCACCGCGTCATCGATGGTGGTCTGCGGCACTTTCAATCCCCCGTTTTTTGCCGCCCGCAGGGCCACCACCTGCAGGACCGTGACCGAAATNTCCGCNTCCGTGGCCGTGGGCTTGTAGCGCCANCCGCCATTCTCGTTCTGGCTCGANACGATGATCTTNACCANNCGCTCCANCTTGGACCGGATCGACGGGTTNCTGGTNTGNCCGTAGAGTTCCGCCAGNGCGATGGTGGAGATCCCGTGGAAGTACATGTACTGCCCGTTATCCTTGTCGCCGATCAGGCCCTCGGGGGAAACGGAGTCGAGGAGATACTGCACCCCCAAGGTGACCTCCCGGCCATACTCGCCCTCTCCCGGCAAATGCCCGGAGGCCTGGAAAGCCATGAGCGCATAAGCCGTCATGGCAATGGGATAATGACGCTCCTTTTCGTTGCGTCCCTGCCAGGACCCGTTTGGCGACTGGTACTTAGCGAGGTACTTGAGCCCGCGGTTGATGATCCGTTCGGTCTCGGCATCCACCTTCACTGCGCTCTCCGCCTGCGCCCGTGCCAATCCTGGCACAAGGGCCGGAACAAGAATGAACAACAGGAGCAGGACACGCATCGGCATGATTTCGCAAGAGATCGTTATTTCCCGCCGGGAGAATCCGCGAGGTTCTTCAAGTACTGCTCAATCATCCGGCCATACTCAGGGGAGTAACGTTCCCCCTGTGACTGCCGCAACGCTCCCCGCGCCCTCTCCGGCAGTCCAATATGCTTGCTCCCCCCTGAACGCTTCCGCCGCGGACCGTCTGCTCCGCCTTTTCCGGTCCAGTTTCCCTCGTTGCCCTCNCCTTTCCCTTTCTCCTGTCCCTGTCCCTGCCCTTGGCCCTGTCCTTCACCCTGCCCTTGGCCCTGTCCTTCACCCTGCCCTTCTCCCTGGCCCTCACCCTGCCCTTGGCCCTGTCCTTCTCCCTGGCCCTCACCCTGCCCTTCTCCCTGGCCTTCTCCCTGGCCCTCACCTGGACTCAGTCCGGCCTGGGCCAGCGAAAGAGCGGCCGCGGCTTGTGAAAGGGATGCCTGCGCGGACTGTGATTCCGACTGGGAATTGGAGGGATTGCCGGCATTGGCCTGCGCCGCCGCATCAGCCAGAGATTGCTGGGCGGACTGCAGGGCGGACTGGGCTCCCAGGGGCAACGACCCCTGCGAACCGGAAGCCAGTGGACTGACCTCACTGTTCGCAGCCTGCAACGCACTGGCGGCTGGCTGCGTAGCGGCGCCCAGAGCTTCGGCCAGTTCCTGAATTTCGCCCTGCTCCCGGGCCTGGGCAGCCGTGCCTTGCTCTCCACCAAGGGCCTCCCCGGCCTTCTGCATCTCGCCAATCGCATCCGCCAGGTTTCCCTCTCCCAGTTGCTGGGCGGCCTGGGCGGCAGCCGGTTGCGCCTGGCCGGCCGCTTCCGCCGTGGCAGGACTGCCGGATTCCTGCGCCGCTTGCTGCAGCGCATCGGCAAGTGCTTCCTGCCTGTCCTGAAGTTCCTGGAGTGCTCCCGCGTTCGGCTCCAGTTGGGCCAGCGCCTCCGAAACCTGTTCCTGCGCTTCCTCTATTGCCGCCAGCGCCTCTTCCAGCGAAGCCTGGTCTGATCCCGGGGCTTCCCCGAGCTGCTTCTGCAGCTCTGCGATCTTCTCGTCGAGCTTCTCCCGTGCAGCCTGCAACGACTCCAGCGCTTCGCCCTGCTGGGGCTGGGCGGCCAACGGATTGGTCTGTTCCAGGTTCCCCTCTGCCGCCTCCATCGCTTCCGCAGCCTGGCCGAGATCCTGAGCCGCCTCGGGAGCAGGGCTTTGCGTCTCGTTCTGCAACTGGCTGGTCTGCTCCCCAAGCTGATCCTGACGCTCGGCCAACTTGTCGGAAGTCGCTTCCGCAGGCTCGGCCACTTCATCGATGGTGTCCTTCTGGACTTCCTGCTGCCCGGCAATGACCTCATCGAGCTTCTCCCGGATCTCCTGCAGGGCTTCAAGGTCTTCCCTGGCCTGTTCCAGTTCCGCAATCTGCTCCTGCAACTGGTCCTCCGCCTGCTCCAGCGCATCGAGAGCGGCCTGCTGGGCCAGGGGATCGTTCTCCCCCTTCGCCAGGGCCTGCTGTGAGGCCTCCATCTGCTCGGCCGCCTCCCCGATAGATCGCGCTGCTTCCGGAGCAGGCGACTGGGCCTCCCGCGCCACCTTCCCGGCCTGCTCCTGCAGGTCCTCCTGTGCGGCAGCCTGCTCCTCCTTCAGTTGGTCCGTGTCCCCTGCCTGCTCCGCCTGGGCGCTCTCCGCCTTGATCGTCTTCTCTCCCTCCTTGAGATCCTGGACCTTCTCCAGGAGTTCCTTGAGGTGCTCGAGCTTGTCGAGGGGCACTTCCTCCACAAATTCTGCCTCCTCGATCTCCGCAAGCAGTTCCTCCCGGGCTTTCTCCAGGGCCGCCAGGGCCATCTTCTCGGGCGGCAGGGCCGCTTCCTTGCGCGCCTCCGGCGAAGCGCTCTGTCCCAGCGCGGCCCGGGCTTCCTGCATCGGCGCGATCGATCCGGACAGGGTATCTGCCACCCCGGAAACAAGCTCGGAAAGCTCCTGGCGCAGGAAATCCGTGCGGTCCACCAACTCTGCCTGGTCCCGCTGCAACCGCTCTGCCCGACGCTCATCGCTGACCTCCGATCCATCCAGCCCCATCCGTTCACGCGCTCTCTCAACCTCCTTCTCCAGACGGCGCTGCACATTCTCAATCAAGTTCGTGATGGCAACCTGCTGCTCGGGACGGGCGTGTTCAAGACGCCGCTCCAGATCAGTGATCTGTTTCTCCAGGTCCTGGACCCGTTCGTTCTTGAGGACCAGTTCCTCTGCCTCGGCCCGCTCCCGGTTATCCAGATCCCCGGTCTTTTCGATGACGTCCTTCTCCCCCCGGATCAGTTCGTCAAGTTTCTCCAGACCGTCGAGGAGCCTGTCGAGCGGATCGCGATCCGGTTGCAGGATCATGACCAGGCGCCACAGGGTGTCACGCGCACTCTTCTGGTAGCCGGCCGCGCTCATCAACCGGTCGCTCTTGAGATCGAGAAAGGCCGATTGCAGGGCCGCCGTCAGCTTGTGCTCCGCCACGAAGGAAAGAGCATCCCCGGGNCGGTTCTCCAGCGAGCCCTCGAAGGACTNCTGCATGTTCGNCAGNGCGGAAAGAACAAGNCNGANNTCNTTCTGCAGCGCTTCCTGTTCAGTTTCCTGCAGGCGCCGNGANATCGCNAAGTCATTCTGCCGGCGGGCNGCCGANGGCTTCCGCGANGCCNTGATCANCGCCACCGNCTCATGCAGGTTGGCTCGATTGNCGGTCCCCNAGGACCTGCACCCGCTCGGCCAGTTGNTANAGCGCGAGCTGACGCTGGTACTCCAGAAGGACCTGGCGCATCTGATAGGAGGCCGATTTCTGGCCGGCGTAGGCATTGAGAGCCTCCGCTCTCCTGCCCGTCCTGTTCTCCCCGGTGCGAGCGGCATTAAGCTGGTTCACGATCTCGGGCATGAGTTCTCCTGAGACATTGCCCATGACCTTCTGGATGCCCTGCAGGATCTCCACATCGGCGCCTTCCAGTCCGTTGCGGCCGAACTCGTCCACCAGTTCCGCGAGCAGCGCTGCGCTATCCGCGGTCGAGTTGCCGATGCGTTGCTGGCCCTGCTCCTGCTTGAGAAGGGAGGTTTCCGCCAGGACGGTACAGGGAACAAGGAAAACGCAGAATCCCGCGATCACTCGTCTGCTCCATTTGAAAACCTTGGCATCCATTCTTCTGGCTCCCTCCCTATTCCTTCCTGTTGTCCCCGGAGGCACCTGGCTGCGCCGGGGTGCGCTGGGCGCGAATCCACTCGGCAAGGGCGGTATTGAGGCGTTCCTGGTCATCGGTGGCTCGATCGATCCGCCCGAGCGAATCTCCCACCCGGCTTAACAAATCATCGCGCTTTTCGCGAGGGGTAACAACCCTGAGAATCCGGACAGCACTCTTTCCCTGCTCCGTTGTGTCATTCTGATCATCCGCCTCGATCCAGAATTCGAGTTCATCGCCCACNTGAAGAGGCGGTTCAATCTGACNCAGCTCCCAATCGAAGAGTTCGGNCACCTTCCTGGCACCCCGCTCNGCAATGGGCANNTCNAGGNCTCCCNCCTCGCCCTCGGNNCCCACTTTGTAGGTCAGGACCAGTTTCTCGATCCCAAACCGGTCTTCCGCTTCGTAGCCCACCAGGACCCGGGCCCGGGCGGTGACAAGTTCACGCTGCCGCGAGGGCTTCACAATCCGCACCTTGGGAGGTTCATCACTGAGGACATCAACCCGGTAGACCGTCGCGTTCTGTGAAGCCATGTCCTCGGCATCCAGAAGTTCAACCGTGAAGCCATTCAGCCCCGCTTCCACCTCCACCACGGCATGGAGGACGCGAGGATCCTGCCGATCCGCGGTTGCCTCCACCGCATTGTTCTCTCCAGCTCCCAGCAGGCGTACCGTTCCCCGTTTGAGCGGTTGATTGGCGGTAATCCTGAGGGAGAGCTCACTGGAGGGATAGAGAAGAAACTCGCCGGGCCGATGAGTGCTGGGCGGTAGTTTCATGTAAGCGGGATAACTCTGTTTCCCCACCAGTTCCTCCACGGATGGTCGCGAAAGGGCGCGCACTGACTCCCGCCTGCTTCGCCCGTCATTGATCACGACCTGGAAGGTGAAAGATTCCTGCACGTTCTCCAGGGTGGCCGCATAGCGGTTATCCCCGCCGCCCCGCTCCATGCGAACCTTCTGCCGGCGACCAGATGCATAGCGGATGCGAAGCGACCCCTCCTCCGGTTCATAACCCTCCACCCGGGCTTCCACCTTCACGCTGTCACCAATCCCGATCTTGAGATCCTGCGAAGTCCAGACCACCCGGGTGGCGCGCGGAACAGGCAGATCGGAAAGAAAGGCCCGCTTCAGCAGGTCCTCGGTGATCGTTCCCCCGGCGTAGTAGCCTCCACTCGCCAGACCCACCAGGAGCAGCAGGACCAGAAGGGCGCGTTTCAACGACCGCGTGCTCACCACCTCGGTGAGTCTCATTGGCCTGGCGAAGTCTTCGGTCTCTTCCACCATGCGCTCCACCATGTCCCGGGCTCCCTCCCCCGGCACGGTGGCCTTGCCCCGGGCAAACTGGACCGAGGCAATAAGGCGGCTCCGGAAACCCGGTTCGCTTTCCTCCACCATGAGAGCCAGAGTCTCCTCGTCCCGCTGTTGCGTCGACAGTGCTGCCAGAGCCCGGAGGAGCAACCCTGCCGCCAGAATTCCCAGGCCGATGAGCACTCCCGTCCGCGTGTCGAGAGGAAGATCCACCACCCAGTCCACGGCCAGGAACAGGCCAAGTCCCAGAAGGGTCACACTGATCGCCACCGCCATCCGCCGCACGAATTCCACCCGCACCAGCTTCCAGCGCACCGCCGCCAGCTTCCGGCGGAGCCTGGCCCCCAGCTCGTCGGGGAGGGCAGTCGATGATGATGGCGGCAGATCGCTCATTTACTTCAATTCGGAAACCTTGCGGACGATCCACTCGATCGTAATGAACAGGATGAGAAGTCCAAAGAACAGGGGCGAAGACCAGAGGTCGACTTCCTTGAAACTGGTAAGGCGGGCCGTGCGCCTGGTGAGGGCCGCCGGCAACTCGTCAAGTTGGGCAAGCGGCAGGTAGGCTCCACCGGTCTGCCTGGCCAGGTCGCGAAGGAGTGGCTCGTTCAACGCCGCCCGGGCATACTCCCGATTATCGTCAATTACCGTGTAGTCGAGGGTGGCGATCTTGTCTCCAGGCAGGGCCAGACGGTAGTTGCCGGGAGGGCCCGCGGCCAACTCGGCCCGATAGATCCCGGGCTGACCCGGGATGGCGCGCAGGGTCACCTCCTGGCGCCGATCCGGATTGTCCCCCACCGCCAGCACGGCCTGAACCACTTCATCCTCCCGGGGCTCCCAGCTGGCGGTAAAGAGCCGCGCGTAAATCCTGACCCGGTCGCCCTGCCGGAAACGCCGGCCATTGGCTTTCAGGTTCACCCGGGGCGCTTCGGTGAGAAGGCGGGCTCCCGCCATGCGCTGGATGATCTGCCCCCAGAGAATCGTATGGTAACGGTCCCCCACATTGCGACGGAAGCGCCAGAAATTGTCGGTGCCGACGAAGAGGACTTCTCCTGCCCCATAGCGATGCAGCGCCACCACCGGTGTGGTCTCCGACCCGGAGGCGGGATCGGGCCGGGTGAGCAGGACTTCCGCGGCCGGCTTTGCCCGCTCCACGCGCGCAGTCCAGTAGATCGGCGGGAGGCGCCCCCAGAGCGCTTCGCTCACTCCGGAATCATCCCCAAGGCGCAACATCACACTTTCCCGGCCCGCCGGGGTGAGACTGAGCCGGAGAGGCCGGACGGACAAAGCGCTGGAAGCACGGATGGATGTCCCCGCCACCTCCACCGGAAGCAACTGCTCCAGTTCCGTCCGTCCGAATGCCGAGGGCATGAAGCGCTTGCCGGCAATCACGACCAGAGCCCCGCCCGCGCTGGAGACATAGTCCCCCAGCAGGGAGAGCCGTCCCTCGGTGAGAAAGCGCGGATCTATGTCACCCAGCAGGACGAGATCGAAATCGAAGAGGTCTTCCGCGCGCACCGGGAACTCCCCGAGGTATGGGCTGCCCGGCACGCGGGCGATCTCGCGGTCTCCCTCGAAGAGGAAACAGGAAAGCTCCACCCGTTGTTCCCGCAACAACATCGCTTCCAGGTACTTGAACTCCCAGCGAGGGGCCTGATCGAGGAGAAGCACCTTGAGTCGGCGGTCCACCACGCGCAGGGCCGCACGCCCGGTGTTGTTCTCCGCCAGCACTTCGCCCGTACCGTCAGCCTCGAATCTCGCTTCCAGGACGTATTCACCCACCCGCTTGGGCACGAAGAGGGTGGTAATGTCCCGTGGACCATCCTCCTCAATACTCACTTCCTCCTCCGCCACGTCCACTCCGCCCAGCGAGAAGATCACGCGCCCGCTCCCTCCCTTCATTCCCTGCGTCCGCAACTTCACCGTCACCGGAGCGGCATCATCTGCCAGTAGAACCTCGCGCACCTCCACCCCTTCGATCGCGACATCGCGAGCCTCAGGATCGCCCACCCCGATGGCATAGACCGGAACTCCGGCTTCCTTCAATTCCTGCGCCACTGCTCCAAGCGCAACCCCGCTGTTCTGGCCCCCGTCGGTGATCATCAACAATCCGGCCAGGGAGGTTCCGCGGTAACGCTCCATGGCTCTGCGAAAGGTCTCTCCCAGCGCAGTCTTTTCCCCGGCTGGCGCAAGCGGGAGGGATGGCTCTTCCCGTTCCCGCAACGAATCAGCATCAAAATTGAAGCGGGGGACGTGCAGGTCCTTCTCCAGGGAATCGAGAAGTGACACCCCGTCCGGGGAGGAGAGGGCTTTCTCCACCTGCTGGAACCGGCTCATGCCATCCCCGTCCTTGAACGCCATGCTCCCGGTCCGGTCGAGAAGGAGCGGCAGGGTCCGCGGGACTTCCCGGGCCAGGGTGAGGACAAGGACCGGTTGCAGCAGGATGGCGAGAACGAGGGCAAGGAAGGTCAGCCGGAGGGCCGTGAGAAGAACCCGGCGACCGCCCGGCAGCTCCTGGGGACTCCTGCGGTAGAGCCACCAGCACAACACCGCCAGGACCCCCATGAGCACGGCGGCCAGAAGGCCCCACTGCGCTGTCTCCCAGCGCAGGGACCACCCGGCAAGGCCGTCCACATCGTCGACCTCTACGCCGAGGGCCNTGAGAATCCAGTCGGTCATGGNGTTCCTTGTCTCCCCCTTTCCATCATTTCGATCGGCTGAACCATTGCGCNAGGANGATTTCGATCGCGGCAAGGGCGATCACGACAAGGAGNAGCGGCCACCAGAGTTCTGATCCCNTGCGATGAGCNCCAAAGTCNGCCGCGCTGCTCCCCGNTCCCCACCCGACTACCGTGGCNGANTCGCCCAGGCGGGCCAGCTGTNCCGCCCCCAGGAGAGAGAGGCTCGACTCGCGCACGCTGGGACGCNCCGCGAACAGGACNGGANCGGGCTGNCCGTCGATGGTGGCCTGGTAGGCTCCCCCCCGGTGTATCCGGTCAAACTCCAGGANCGAACTGCCCTCNGCNTCAGACAACGTGGTCANGCGNCCNAGNGCTTCCGGNTCCCCNACTTCNTANACCGTGGCCTCCCTGCCCGCGAGGTCCGCNTCGAGGCGATGCCGCAGGGNCTCCCCGGCTTCGACGTTCAGGTTGCTCTCNCGGTTCTGCACGATNCCCCCGAGGAGCCGGTTGATGAAGGGCACGAAGGCCGGACGGATCGCNAANTCGTTCCAGTCCAGNTCNGCCGTGCTGGNAAAGACGAAGACNTTGCCCAGCCCATGCTCGCTCTCCACCAGGGCGGGTTGNCCGTCATCGTAGCGCAGNGCCAGNCGATGGTCCCGGTCCCCGGGTTCCAGGCCCAGCACCTGGCGAAACTTCACGCGGGCGAGGAGNTCCCCGTCAAGNCCGAGGGGATTGGTCTCGGTCGGNACCATGANGCGGGGCCGGGNNGCGGCGTTCCCATCGCGGGCAACAAAGGAAACGGGGAGAAGCTGGTGCTTGCCGTGAAGCAGNGTGTTGTAGGATTCCGGNCGGAGGTTCCCGCCNGGAAACACCATCAANCCGCCNCCTGCTTCCACGTAGCGCGCAAGGCGGTCNGCNAAGGGCAGGGGCACGTCGGCNACGTTGGCGAGAACGATTGCGTGGTAGCGATCCAGCGNCTCCCCGGCCAGATCCGACACCGAAACAACNGACGGCTTCACCGGATANGCNGCCCGCATCTCTTCCGGGACCGGGNCCAGNGCGTGACGAAGGAAGAAGGTTTCCGANTCACGATCTTCCNCCCCGGGATCGCCATCGACCAGCAACACGCGCACATCNTCCATGGCCTGCATNACNANCGTGCGCCGGTCATCGAAGGGAACGCCGTCATCCTCCAGGGCCACCGTCACCCGGTGNTAGCTGGCACTGGGCAGGNTGGCATACAGCGTNGCGCTCTCACTGCNCCCGGGCTTCAGTTCGTCAATCATCCACGGCTCNCCCGCTGGTTGTCCGTCCACCAGGAGTTTCACCGGNACATTGNGCGCCGGAGAGGAGCCGTAGTTGGTGATGTCCACGTCGATCCGGAAGGGTTCATTCACGGCGGGAAGTGCGGCCGCCGGCGTGAGACGGCTGATCCCCAGATTGGCNGGAGCCGGCGTNCCCACCATCACGAGGTGAATCCTGGTTCCGGCGGAGATATCGCGCAGGCGGGCCTCCAGGNCGGNGAAGGCGNCCCACTCCTCCGCATGCCCGTCGGTNATGAGGTANAGTTCCTTTTCCGCGGCAGNCTGNCCCTNGAGCGAGCGCACAGCCTCCTCAAGGGCAAGGAGNAGGTCNGCATGGCGATCGGTCTGCGCAANCTCGTCGATGCGCGACGAGACCAGGTCGTGNTCGTTNCTNGCTTCGTTGGGATGAAANGCCCCCGAGATCACCACCGGGGATCCTCCCGGCAGACGATCGAGGATGGCATGAGCNGCCTCACGTGCGAGGGTGAGNCGGGTGCCCTCTCCTTCGCGCGATCCCATGCTGGCCGAGTTGTCCAGCACGATGGCGGCCGCGANCTTGGAACCNGGCATCCCGGACAAACCCTCCANCACCGGCCGNGCCATCAGGANAGCCAGGAGGGCNACCAGGGCACAACGCAGGANGAGCAGAATCCAGTCCTCCAGTTTCATGCGCCGCTGGTTCTGCTCCACGCTGACCTTGAGNAAGCGCATGGCNGCCCANGGCACCCGCCGGAAGCGCCGCCGGTTGAGAAANTGGATGATGATGGGCACCGAGANCGCCGCGATCCCCCACAACAATNCCTGGTTCAGNAAGTTCATCGTNGTCAACCGGNGGTGCTCTTCCTGAANGCGAGGTAGTTGGCGAGGGCTTCGTCGAGAGATTGGTCCGTTCGCAGNCTCACGAANTGNCATTTGTGACGCTCACAGGCCGCGCGCAGGNGCTCCTGGAACGCTTCGAATGCNCGGTGGTANCTCTTCCTGATCTGGCTGGGCCGCGTCCGGATGAGAGGAANATCCTCCAGTCCNTCGAATTCCACCATCCCGNTGAAGGGGAAGTCGATTTCGCAGGGATCCAGGACCTGCATCACGATCACTTCGTGTCCGTTGAAACGGAGATGCTGGATTCCCTCNAGAACCTCCTCCTCGTCATCGAAGAAGTCGCTGATNACGATCACGATCCCCTTGCGGCGCACCTGGTTGGNAATTNCATGNAGNACCGGGGCGATCNTCGTTCCCCCCACCGGATCGAACCCCGCCANCCGGTCCATGATCTTGAAGAGGTTGTCCCGGTTGTCACTGCGCGGNAGATACTCCCGGACCTCCTCGTCGAAGATCCCCAGGGCCACCGCGTCCCGCTGGTGGAGGATGAGGTAGGCCAGGCAGGCCGCCATCATCTTGCCATACTCCAGCTTGCTGATTTCAGCAGAAGCNTACTTCATGCTCTCGCTGCCATCCAGGAGGAGATGGGCCACGAAATTGGTCTCCTGCTCATACTGCTTGATNNAATAGCGCTCGGTCTTGGCCTGGACNTTCCAGTCNAGGTGCCGCACATCNTCCCCNGGCGAGTACTCGCGATGCTGGGCGAATTCGATNGCGAACCCCCGGTAGGGTGATTTGTGTTCCCCCGCCATGTAGCCCTCCACGATGAAGCGCGCGTTCATGCCGAGGGCTTCGGCCCGGGCAATGGNGCGGGGATCCAGGAGCTTGCGGGTTTCAGCGTCCACTTGGAGAGGTTGTTAACGGAATNTCCNCCGGTGCGCCATGNACGCACCACATCCACGATCCACTAATCCAGCTTCCTGTCCTTNGGAACGGACTCNAGGATCTTCGNCGTGATGTCGTCCGCNGTCAGCCCTTCACTCTGNGCGCTGAANTTCGGNATGATGCGNTGCCGGAATATGGGCGGAGCAACNGCCGCGACATCTTCNCAGCTCACATGNCTCTGNCCGTTGAGAAGAGCGTTGGCCTTGGCGGCGAGNACGAGGTTCAGCCCTGCGCGCGGTCCCGCGCCCCANGTGAGCCACTTGGAACAGAACTCAAGCGCCTCNTCGGAATCCGGTCGCGTNACNCGCACCAGTTTCTCCGCGTAGCGCAGGATGTGATCNGCCACCGGCATGTTGCGCACGGCGCGCTGCATCTCAAGGATCTCCTCNGCACCCAGCACCGGNTCGGGNCGCNNCCCTTCGTTCCCGGTGTAGGTTTTCAGGATCTGGAATTCCTCCTCCTCGTCAGGATAATCCACCCTGANCATGAACATGAAGCGGTCGAGCTGCGCTTCCGGGAGCGGGTAGGTGCCTTCCTGCTCGATGGGGTTCTGGGTCGCCAGGACGAAGAAAGGCTCCGGGAGCGGATGNTCTTCTCCCCCCACCGTCACCTTGCGCTCCTGCATGGATTCCAGCATNGCGGCCTGGGTCTTGGGCGGGGTCCGGTTGATCTCNTCGGCCAGGATGATGTTGGCAAAGATCGGGCCCNGCAGNAACTTGAACTCGCGCTCGTTGGTGGCCGGGTCNGAGTAGATCACTTCNGTCCCCGTGATATCCGAGGGCATCAGGTCGGGCGTGAANTGAATNCGCTTGAAGGAAAGGCGGAGCGCTTCCGCCAGACTTGAGATAAGGAGGGTCTTGGCCAGCCCGGGAACGCCGACGAGGAGGGCATGACTNCGCGTAAGGATGGCGATCATCACTTCCTTGACGACCTGNTCCTGNCCGATGATGACTTTCGAAATCTCCGCCCGGACNCGCCGGACGGCGTCCTGCAGTTGGGCGGATTCCTGGGAGGCGGCTTCTGCGCTTGTACTCATGAGTGGGCGTATNTTACGGNCCAAAGGNTGNCTCCATTTCAGNCNCGGGGCAATCGTGGCAAACGATTTCCTGTCCCGNCGGCNGAACATCACCNCGCCTCATCCGGNAATCTGCNCCCNNGAGNCGGAATTCTTCCCCCATTCGTGGTCCGGACCGGATCCGGGCGCCCCGCCGCGAAGAGAACCAAAGAGCAGCCCACACTGCATCCCCGCGCCCCGATCGGAAGAACCCGCCCGATTTATCCGGAGTCTGCCCCCGGAGCACTGACGGCAGGGCTGCTCGAATCTACCTGGACTGGGGAACGGCTTTCTCCGTCTCTCCCTCTTGCGCCTTCTTCCCGTCTTCCTCAGGTTTCGGCCCGGCCTTTGGAACGTCCCAGGCGGTCATCCACTCCTGCTTGCCTTTCCTGTATCCCCTCTTGAGAAGGCGGGCCTCCAGATCCGGGTTGTGAGCCGCGCCGTAGAAGATGCCGAGATTCCTGCGCCCCTTCTTGTTGACCTGCTTCCGGAGAACCCTGAGGCACTTGGCATTGCGGTCGCCAATGATGACGGTGTTGCCGGCAAAGGCGGCAATCTGATCATCCCCCTGGCCGAGGGTCTTCATCATCTCAAGCTTGAGGCCGTTTGAATTTCCCGAGAGGAGCGCTGCGATCAACCGCGCGGGATTCGGTTGTTCCACGCCCTGGTTCTGCGCCTGCTGGGCCGCTGCCAGTGCAAAGTTGAAGAGCGATTCTCCATTCGCCTCCTGCTTCTGCTGAAATTGTTTCATGGTGAGATCGGCATGAACAAAGTTCCTGGGTGAATAGTCGATCTCCTGCATCTGGCTGGAGAGCTTGAGGAAGCGTGACATCCCATCAACCATCCCCCGCAGGAAGTTGGCCTGAAAATCGCCCCCTCCCTCTTCCCGGTTGGGAACCTTGCCCTCCACCATGTCTTCGCCACCCACCATCTCAAAGAGCAGGGCGTCGTATTTCTCAAAGGATTTGTTGAGGTCAGCGTAGTACTTCTTGTCCGCAATGTGAACCGCTCCGATGAGATCGACTGTCACGCCGTCCTTCTCGTAACGGGTCACCGAGGTCTGCAGGCGTGCGGCCTTGTCGTCTTCAGCGATCCGGATGAACTCGGTGGCTTCCACCACCTCCTTCTTCCCGGGCGCCTCCTCCCTGGCGGACTGATCTTCCTGGGCCCCGGCGGGGGGAAGGAGCCAGGCGGCGACAAAGGCGAGGCAGAGGAACGGACGGATTCGCTTCATGGGAAAATACTGGGATTACACTCACAGCGCGACAAGGACAGGAATTTGTGCCTTCCAGACCCATAAAAGCGGAAAACCCCCTCGTGCGCTTGCTGGCCAGCTATCCCAATCCGGGCTATAGATCCAGCAGATGAGCGCACGATCGCCGCTTCGCTACTGCTCCGATCTCTTCCGTTACCAGCGGAGAAGCTCACGGGAAGTGATGGTCGGCAAGATCGGGGTGGGCGGCGAAAACCCGATCCGGATCCAATCCATGATCACGGCCGACACCCGCGATACCGGGGCCTGCGTCAGGGAGGTCCTCGAGCTGGCAGAGGCGGGATGCGAGATTGTGCGCATCACCGCCCAGACCCGCAAGTATGCCGGAAACCTGGAGCACATCCGGGACGGGGTGCGGGCGGCCGGATGCGAGGTGCCCCTCGTGGCCGACATCCACTTCAAGCCCGACGCCGCCCTTGAGGCCGCCAGGTGGGTGGAGAAGGTCCGGGTCAATCCCGGGAACTACGCCGACAGGAAGAAATTCGAAGTCCGTGACTACTCGGACGCGGACTACGACGAGGAACTCACACGGATCCGCCTCAAGTTCGTTCCTCTCGTGCAGCTCTGCCAGGAACTGGGGCGTGCCATGCGTATCGGAACAAACCACGGTTCGCTCTCCGACCGCATCATGAACCGCTACGGGGACACGCCCCTGGGCATGGTGGAGAGCGCCCTCGAGTTTGTCCGCATCGCCCGCGATCTCGATTACCACGAGATCATCTTCTCGATGAAGGCCTCCAATCCCAAGGTCATGATCGAGGCCTACCGCCTCCTCATCGTGCGACTGGAGCAGGAGGGCGGGGACTGGAACTACCCGATCCACCTCGGCGTGACGGAAGCCGGAGATGGCGAGGACGGCCGGATCAAGTCCGCCATCGGGATCGGATCGCTCCTCGACGACGGGATCGGCGACACCATCCGCGTTTCCCTGACCGAGGATCCCGTCTCCGAAATACCGGTGGCCCGGGCAATGGTGCGAAAGCGCGAGGGGACCTCCGGTTCCGACGAACTGCGGCAGGTGGCGAAGCTCACCATGCACCCCTGCTGGGATCCCTTTTCCTACCAACGCCGCCCGAGTGAAGTGATCGAGATCGGCGGCCACGAACTCGGCGGCAACCACGAATTTCGGGTGGTGACCACCCGGAAGAAGTGGGAGGCCCTTGCTCACCAGCTCGAAGAACTCGGTGACTTCCAACCCGAAATCGTCCTGGAAGAGAGTGGCGTGGTGGAGATCGATCCGCGGAATAATGCAGAGATCGAGCACCTCGACTCCCGGTCCACTCCCGCCCTGGTGACGGTCGGCAACGGACTGGACCTGGAAGTCGTTCCCGCCTTCCGCCTCCTCGCCTCGCGGGTGCAGGCCCGTCACCCGATTCTTCTCAAGGACGTCCTCTCCCCGTCTGGAGAAGCGGACGGAAACTTCCTCGAGACCCTGCTGACCGCCGCGCGCAACATCGGATCCCTGCTTTGTGACGGAATCGGTGACGCCGTCCTCCTCCAGGGGGAAGAGGCCCCGGAACAGAGCCTGCGGGTAAGCTACAACATCCTGCAGGCGGCCGGCGCACGGATCTTCAAGACCGACTACGTGGCCTGCCCCAGTTGCGGGCGCACGCTCTTCAATCTACAGGCTGCCACCCGCAGAATCCGGGAAGCAACCGGCCATCTCAAGGGCCTGCGCATTGCGGTGATGGGCTGTATCGTGAACGGACCGGGCGAAATGGCTGATGCGGATTTCGGTTACGTGGGAGGCGCCCCGGGCAAGATCAACCTCTACGTGGGCAGGGAAGCCGTGAAGTTCAACATCCCGGAGGAGGAAGCCGTTGAACGGCTCGTCGATCTCATCAACGAACACGGGAAGTGGATCGATCCGCCTGTCCGGAAGCCGACCGGGGTCTAGACTCGTTGTCGCCAAGACGGGCGGTTGCGCAAAACCCGGACTCTTGGTAGCCTCCACCTGAGCGAACTCAGTGTGACCAGCACTTCAAAGATCAGGGCCGGAACGATCACGGAAAAAAAAGAGAAGGCCTCCACTGAACTGGCGGGGACCTGGAACGTGCTGGTCTTCGATGATCCTGTAAACCTGATGGAATACGTGACCAAGGTTTTCCAGAAGGTCTTCGGTTACCCCCGCGAGCGGGCGGAAGATCTCATGATGACGGTGCACGTCGCAGGCAAGGCGCTGGTGTGGACCGGCGCGAGAGAGCCTGCGGAACTCTACGTCCAGCAACTGCACAGTTACCAGTTGCACGCCAGCCTCGAGAAAGCGCAGTAGGAATGAAAGTGATCCCCACACTGGAGGGAGGCCTGCGAATCGAGGTGGAAACCGCCACCGACTGGCTGGTGCTGGAACAGATCGCCTCCGATGCCCTGGAGGGCGGGGTCGAGAACCTGCCTACCCGCCTGAGTGCGCTCATGGATGAAGAGTCCGAGTGGGACGAGCTAGTCGTTCCCGAGCTGGAAGATTTCTTCACCGGCCAGCTCCGCATGGTTCGCGACACCATCCACGCCGCCCAGCAGGAATCGACTGACCCGGCGGAGGGAATGTTCCTCATCATGCAGGCCGAGGGCGCCCAATGGTACGGGGCCCTGAATCAGGCCCGGCTCGCGCTGGAAACCCACTACCAGTTCGGTCCCGGCGAGGAAGTGAACGAAGTGGAATCCTTTCCCCCGCCCAAGCGATCGGCCTTTATCCGCAGCCAGTTCTACTGCGCCTTGCAGAGTGTCCTGCTGGAGCACGTCCTCGATTGAGAGCCTGGTGAGCCTGCGGCAGCGGGTTCTGGAGCGGCTCCGGAACCTTGAGAAATCGCGGTCGAAGGACCACTCCGTTCCCCTGAGGTGATCCCGTAAACTCATCAGCATGCCAAGAGAGAATGTGCGGAGTAGCGGTCCGGGCGATGAAAGTCGGGCTCACCATCACCCAGGCAGACAGCGGTCAGGAACTGCTGGACCGGAGAGTTGAGAATAAAGGTGGCGTTCATCCTGGTGTCGCTCCCGAAGTGGAGATGCTCCTTCAGCCACGCCAGGGGCAGATCCGCGCGAGCCTGCCACCCCTCCGGTCCACAGGTAGCGAGGGAAGTCGCTCCGGTCTCCCTCAGTTCCGCGAGCGGGCTTCGTGGCGAATCGAAAAGGCATGCCCAATGCGCGCCATTGGGGGAGAGATTGAACTCGAGGTAATTTCCGGTGACGGGATCGCTGAGAAAGAACTCGGCCACATCATATTCCCAGAGGTGCTCATGAAAGAGTCCGGAGCGCGCCGCAGGGTGGCAGAGAGCCGCAGCCTGACGTGCGCAACGGAATACAAAGGCGTCCCCCTCAAGGGCAAAACTGAAAAAGACCGGCGGATTCACCTCATTCCCAAACCAGTCCCGCGCGAGACTGGTGAGGGGAGGAGGCCCGTTGCCGGAAACCGTATAGATGGTCATTTCGTTGGTGTTCAAACGATCTGTTTAAAAGAGGTGGATATTTAAGAATTGTGAACAATTTAGCTCGATCAAACTGGGTGGACGAACTACACTGAAACCGTCTTGGAGTCCCGATCCATGTTGAATTTGCAACCAATCGAATATGTCGGCAAATCTGCCCGCCACCAACCACGGAAGAAAAAAGGCCCGAGAGGATCCGGTTTCTTCGGCGGCTGGGTCCTTCTCGTCCTGGTGATCGCGATTGGTTTCTTTTTCCTGCGGCCGATTATTCCCTTTCTGCAGTCGCAGCGGGCCCAGGCCTCCGCGGTAAACAAGAAGAAGGCGATTGCTGAACTCCGGAGCTCGGAAGAGTTCTCCAAGAATCTTGCCGCTGCCGCTCTGGAGCGCACCAAGGAAACGGTGGACTACGATCCCGCTTACTATGATCTGGCCTATCCGGGGGGCGATCTCCCTCCGCACAAGGGTGTCTGTACCGACGTCGTCGTGCGAAGCTACCGGACCCTGGGAGTCGATCTTCAGCAGCTTGTGCACGAAGACATGTCCGCCCATTTCCGTCTCTATCCTCAGCTCTGGGAGCGCAAAGGCCCGGACAGCAACATCGATCACCGCCGGGTGCCTAATCTCCAGCGTTACTTTTCACGGTTCGGGAGGATTCTCGAAAATTCCCACTCGCTCGACGACTACGAAGTTGGCGACGTGGTGACCTGGAAACTCCCCTATGGTGCGGCGGAGCAGGCCGGCAGCCACATCGGTATCGTGGTTCCCGGTCCTGGCGCCCGCGGCAACGAGAAATGGGTTGTTCACAACATCGGCTCCGGGCCTGAATGGGAAGACAAGCTCTTTGACTACGAGATCGTGGGCCACTTCCGCTTCGCCCCGCTCCACGAGCCGATGACCGCTTCCGCCGGCCGAAAGACCGGGGCGACTCTCTCGACTTCGCCCTGAACGCCGTCTCGCCATCTTGCCGGGGCCAGGGAGAACCACGAAGGCCGTGGGATGTCCGGGCTCCCGCCCTCCCGGAGGCTGCCGCGTGCGGTGGCCATGCGCACATTTGTTTCGTGCATCTCCCTGCGGGTACAAAAACAAGGCAGTTTCACAAAGGAAGTGAGATCGCTAAGCCGTGTTGACTAGTAGTTGATTTATTTTGGCAGGACTTGGGATCTCACTCCTTCGATTGACTGCCTGTTACAGTCTCAACCGGGGCCGTCGCAGACGATTTTCAAATCTCTGATTTTATTGCCTCCTCCGGCCGGGAAGGCCCGGGATTGCCTTACTTCTCAAATAAATGGTGTTTGGGATCACCGGAGGAGAGGAGGTAAGACAGAAGGTCCAGGATGTCGTTGTCGGTCATGGAGGACAGGAGCCCGGAGGGCATCATCGTAATCCCGGACGGCTCGATGGAAACGATCTCTCCGGCATTGATGCTCGTGGTGGCATTGGCTTGCATCATGTCGGTGGTGACCCGGTAATCGTCACCTTTGAGGTTCATGATCCGGCCCACCACTTTCCCGCCATTCCTGAGACNGAAGACGCTGGCACCGTACTGGTCACTGATNTCCCTGCCGGGTTCGACGATGGATTCGAGGAGATCGTGTGGNCTGAACTTGCCGGAGACCGCGGTGAGATCGGGCCCNACCGCCCCTCCCTCGTTGCGAAAGCGGTGGCAGACATNGCAACTGCCCACCCCGAACATCTTCCGGCCGTTGGCAAAATCGCGNCCNCCTTCCAATCCCGCNCCCAGAAGTCCCTGCAGATCTTCCATCTTCCAGGCCCTGATGAANGTCCGGGGNTCGCTGCTGAACTGGGGCGNGCNTTCCTCTNCCCTGGTCTTGAGGATCCTGTCCAGTTCCGGGGTCCGTTGNCCCGCGGGCAGGGAGNCCACGGCATCTCTCCNGATGTCTGCGAGGTAGGCCCTGAAACGGGGNCCCCCGTGGTAGTTNCCAGCCCGGANAAACCAGCGGAAATACNTCACCCGGAGAGCCGGGGTCCANCCCTCCTTCATNAAGCGGAGATTCATGGCATAGGTGATCTGCTCCTCCTGGCCGGTTGCGNTCTCAAGNAGCGCAAGGGCCCTGGGCACAACNGCGGGGGCCTCCAGNAAGGCCAGCANGACGGTCAACTCACGATTCTCCTCGACCGAGGCCGNCGGGTAGATTCCGTCGAGCCACGCNAGGAGCCGNCCCCGGATCTCCCCCTGCGGTTTTNCCCCNCGTGCCAGGNNCAGAGTCAGGGCNCGCAGGAGGTTGAGCCGGTCCTGCTTCNCTNCGATTTCCAGGTAATCGAACTTGAGCACCTTGCCNATCACTTCTCCTGCCGAGCGNGGNCCGTCGGCGCGGGCCAGGGCGATCAGGCCNAGCNCCNCCCGGCTGATGTCCTCCTCCCCGAGGACGAGAGCCTTCCACNGTTCCACCGGATGCTTCTCAANCACCNNCCGCANGGCATGCCGCAAGCCACGGTCNNTTCCGTCNGCAANGCNGGTCCAAAGCCTNGCGAGATCCTCCGGGGTCTGANGCCTGGCNCCCTTGCGCAGGAGCAACTCCATTTCCTGGCGNCNCNCCCTGGGAGAGGGGCGCGGGAGAGGGGNCGGCCNGGNCAAACTGACGTCNTCCTTCCCACGNTAGGTGACGCGATAGAGTCCGGACTGCACCCGNCGTCCCCCGATGGTGAAATACATGGCCCCNTCCCCGGNATTGATCAGGATGTCNGTGAGGGGAAGAGGNGCGGCACTGGCAAACTCCTCGAAGCGGCCGCCATANGTCGATCCCTTCTCACTGAGGTGCACGGCATAGAGCTTTCCGTAGGACCAGTCGCAGGCGAAGAGGGCCTCCTGNTNCTTTNNCGGAAACTTCGCTCCATAGCCGAAACACACNCCCGTGGGTGATCCCGGCCCGATATCAACNGCCGNNCCAAAGGTATCGCGGTAGTGNTCGGGGAACTTGGCNGATCCTGTTCGCCAGCCGAAGTCGGCCCCGCTGATGACATGNTTGATGCGNGTGGGNCTGTACCAGGGGGTATTCAGATCCCCTTCCATGTCCGCGTCNNAGGTGAAGAGTTCTCCCTCGCGGTTGAAGGCGGCATCATACTGATTGCGGAAGCCGGTCGCGATNANCTCCCAGGTCGCGCCTTCGGGATCAATCTGCGCAATGTGACCGCCCGGGGCCCTCGCCCCCTTCATGAAGTGCTCCATGGGGGGCAGGAGCTGGTCTTCACCCCAGAGTTCTGGCACCCGGGAATGGGTGTAGTTCCCGGGCAACTGGGTCTGGTTTCCCAGCATCACCATGAGGCTCCTGCCATCGGGGGTGGGAAGAATGGCGTGCGGCCCATGCTCACCCCCGGTGGCATCCAGCTCCCTGATGGTCACTACCTTGTCGAACTCGTCATCACCGTCTGTATCGAGAAGGCGGAAGACGCCCGAACCGGTCCTGCTGTGGCGCGAGTTGACCACCACGTAAAGACTGCCAAAGGCATGGCAGAGCCCCTGGGCGTGCCCAATGGGAAGATCGATAGTCTCGATGGTGGCCGGATCGAGAGCCTCGTTGGCCGGAGGGGCGGGGAAGCGGTAAAGGCTGCCGTATTGATCACTCACAATAAAGCGCCCCTTGTCATCCTGGCACATGGCAACCCATGATCCCTGGCGGTCCCGCGGGACCGAGTAAAGGAGCTCGACCGCGAAGCCCTCCGGCACCTTGATCTTTTCTGCCGGGGTAGCCGTTCGCTGGGCCGGGAGAGGGGCCAGAGTCAGCACGCTCAATAGGGCGACGGAAGGGAATCGCTTCATCGGGAATTCAAATCTCAGACTTCAGATTTCCTGCTCCTGTTCCAGTTCAATCCGCCGCCAGATCTCCCCCAGTTCCTCATTTGTGAAAGAGGTGGGCATTTTAGCCTTTCCACAAGTTGGACAAAAAAGCGCCCGTCCCGCGGCCCTGTCGTCTCGATTTCCCCGAGCACCGGGTTTCCCGGGCGCAGCCCTGCAAGCCCAACCGTAAGATCTCGAAAACCCTCCTCCCCATTTGCCCCTTGCCGAACTGTGTTCTGACCGTTCCCCTTGCAGCCTGTCCCGCCACCGCATGGAAGAGCCGTCTCCAGCGATCACCAACGAGCTCCTCGAGCGCGTCAGGTCAGGTGACGAATCGGCCAACCGGACCCTGGTGGAAATCCTCTATCCCACCGTGCGGGCCAACGTCCGCAACCACCTGCGAAGGCTGGCTGATCACGACGACGTCTCCCAGGAAGTCTTCCTCAAGATCTTCCTCAAGATCGACCAGTACAAAGGGCCGCAACCCTTCGATCACTGGGTTTCCCGCATCGCAGTGACCACCTGCTACGACTGGCTGCGCAAACACCGTGCCCGGCCCCTGGTGGCATACTCGGATCTCACTGAAGCCGAAGTCGAGATCATCGAGAAGAGCCGCCCGGCCACCACCACTGGGATTTCCGACACCCACCGGGAGCTCTTTTCGGGTCTCCTCGACAAACTGATCGCCACCCTCAATCCCCGGGAACAAATCGTGATCCGCCTCCTCGATCTGGAGGAACACTCTGTCCGGGAGATTTCTGAGCTCACCGGGTGGGGCGCCAGCAAGGTGAAAGTCACCGCCATGCGGGCCCGCCGAAAACTGGCCGAACAACTGCAACGCCTGGAAACCAGTCACGAGCGGGAGGAGGGCGACCGCTGAACTCCAACTAACTCCAAACCATGTCCGATCCTAACGAAGACAACCACTGGAACCGCCTGGTCGATGCCGCCAGGGACGCAGGAGCCACCACAGACGATGCCCGGGAGCAAAAGGCTCCCTCCTCCTTCGTCTCCGGGGTGATCACAATGCGGGAAGGACTATGGAAGTTTGCAACAACCGTGCTCTGGCGCCGCTGGTCGCTGGTGGCGGCCCTTCTTGCAATTGCGCTCTACCTCATCTTCTACTTTGTCATGAAATCAAATCCACCCGCCCGGGCTCCCACCCCGGCGCCGTCCCAAACTCTTCCTCAACCTCCCGACCCCGCACAATGAAGCCAACCTTCAAAGACTACCTGAACATTGTCCTGGCCCTTCTCGCCATCTTCCTCTGTGGCTACGGGATCGGATTCCTGTTGGGCGAACGCAAGGGGCAAGACAATCAGCCCCCCCCACCCGCTCCCCCCTCCCAACCGGCCCCCATCGTCGATTGGGAGTCCTGGGAACGCTCTACAGTCCAGACCATTGAGGAGGCCATTGGCGAACTGACCCCGGAACAACGGCAATCCATCCGGCGCGAGGTCTCCGAGACCGCCAAGCGAATCAGGACCGCCCGGCAATCCGGTCGCAGGGAATTCCAGGCCCTCCACCAACGACTGAAGCAACATCTCACCCCGGAACAGCAAGCCAGACTCCCCGGTTCCTCCCCCAATTGAGGGAGAAATGGAATGAATTCACTTCGTTAACCTTTCTTCGTGTAACCATGGGCAAATCGTCCTCGTCAGCCCTTACAAGGAGGCTTTCTGCCCACTCGGTTAATACCCCCCCCAGGGCCGGGAGGGCAGAGAGTTTCCCCTTTTCCCGCCTTTTTTCATCAGCTCCTTCACAAATAC
>PBXZ01000229.1:0-11449 GCA_002729415.1 Candidatus Poribacteria bacterium
AACCAATGAAGGCCCTGAAGTTCAACGACTTCGGGGCCTTCACCGTTTAAGGGGCGAAGGATCCGAACTGCAGTCAAAATGCAGCAAAATGCGCCTGATTGCCAGTTCTATTGCACCGGTGTTGCACCGGTAGATTGGAGTCCACCCGAATCGCTTGAGAGGCGGGTCACTTGGCCGGCTGCTAGATCATTCGGACAGAACCACCTTCGAAGCACTCCGGGATGAGGAGTTTCTGCTGGGAGTCCTTGAGCTTGGTGGATGCGATGCGGAGGATCATCCGGACCACGCTTCCAGCGATGGTGTCCGGTTCGCTGTGGTAGTGCGTGATGGTGGGCCGGAGGTGTTCGTACCAGGTTTCGTAGCAGAGCGCGACGAGCGAGAGATCATCCGGAATGCGGAGGCGCCGCTCGGCCATCCAGCTCATGAGATTGAGGATATAGCGGGAGCGGGTCGCGATGATGGCGGTAGGAGGATTCTCCAGGCCGAAGGCGACCTCGAGGGCGCGCGGCACGCTGCCGGACTCACCGCGATCGATCACCTTGTAAACTGAACCGGGATTGGGGCCACCTTCGATGGCTTTGGTGAGGCCCTGTTCCGTGGCCTCCAGCCCAGCAAGTTTGACGTCTGGTATGAGAAGTCCGATCCGGTGATGTCCGTAGCGCCTGAGGAGACCGCCCGCGTGGAAGGAGGCCGCATGCCAATCTTCATCGAGGCAAGGGATGCTTACCTTCGGTTGGGGATAGCCGCGAATCAGGGCGGGCAACTGTTGATCTTCGAACCAGAGCTGAACTGGCGCCGGACATTGATAGAGAATCCAGGCATCGACTTCGAAATCCTCGACAAGTTTCTCGAGTTTACGGGCGGGATTTTGCAAATGGAATAGTCCGGGCGAGACAAGCTCTAGCTCGTAGCCGCGTCGGTTGAGGAGTCCTCGCACGAGGTCAAACTCGATGAGCAACCAAGGAGGAAATTCTTGGAGAGCTTTGGGAGAAAGGAACGCGATGCGGTTGGATTTCTTCCTTTGGTCGCCGCGTAACCCTGGTTTCGAGATTCCTCTCCGTTTCCCATGCTGCCTCGGTGTGATCCAGCCCTCCGATTCAAGAATATCCAACGCCCCACGGAGCGTATCGCGGCCAATCTGCAACTTGGCGGCTAGGGTCCTTTCGCCGGGTAGAAGGTCATGGAACTCCCCCTCATCGATCATCTCCTTGATGATCGTCGCTGCCTGGGTGGGCAGGCCCTGGCGGTGAGGAAGGCGTGGCACTGCCTCAATTTAACTGGTCTACTTTCCAAACCAAGCTCTTTGGATTCCGAGAATGTGGAGAGTGGCTACCTGATCCTACGGAAATGGAACCACTGAACATGAAGGGCCTGGTCGCGGCGGTGGTCACCCCGATGAGCGGGGAGGGCGAGCTGAGGCTCGAGGTGGTTCCGCGCATCGTTGAGCATCTGAGTAGTTCGGGTGTCGTCGGCATTTACATTGCTGGCAGCACCGGCGAGGGGATGTCCCTCACCAGCGACGAGCGCCGTGCGGTGGCGGAGGCCTACGTCCGCGCTGCGAAAGGCAGCATGCGTTCCGTAGTCCAGGTGGGCCACAATAGCACCAAAGTTTCCGCTGCGCTGGCGTCGCATGCCGAGATGGTCGGGGCAGACGGCGTATCGGCAACGCCGCCCGGCTACTTCAAGCCAAACGGTGAAACAGGACTGGTCGAATCGATGCGTCCCATCGTGGAGGCGGCCCCGGCAACCCCTTTTTACTACTACCACATTCCGCAGCTGTCGGGAGTCGAGATCGATCCGATGCGATTCACCGACCTTGCGGCGGACCGCCTTTCGACGTTCTGCGGCATCAAGTACTCGGACGGTGCGACCATGCACAATCTCCCACTCTTGCAGAAGATCGCCCCCCACCTCGAGTTTCTCAGTGGTTCAGACGAGGGGTATTTGCAGGCTTTGGCCCAGGGATACCAAGGAGCGGTGGGAAGTACCTACAACTACGCCGCTCCAATCTACCATCGCGTCAGAGACGCGTTCGAAGCAGGAGACCTGGACACGGCCCGCTTGTGGCAAGGACGGGCCATCGAGATGATCGAAATCATGTTGGCAACCTGCGGTCGCGCCAGCCTGAAGGCGATGATGACGATGGAAGGTATCGATTGTGGTCCGGTCCGTCGTCCTCTCGAACCGGCAACCGAGGAGCAACTCGGGGAGCTTCGGAGGCACCTGGAGCGGATGGGATGGTTCGACTGGGTCGGTGCCGAAAGAGCCATCGCAGTTTAAGACGACCGTTACACGAGGCTCTCGAGGACCAGGGTGGTCTGCCAATGCGTCCAGTTGGCCCGATTGGCGATGTCTGAATGAGGTGTCATGGTCTCCCCTCAATTGATGGCGGCCACCCTACGAATCGTGCTTCTTCTTGCGCTCGGCCTGTCGCTGGTGCAGGCGAAGCACTACAAGCTGTTCGTTCTGACCGGCCAGTCGAATTCCCTGGGCACGACCGCTGGCGGCGAACCGGATCCTGGCCCGGAGACGGATCCCGCTGATGCCGGAGCGAAGTTCTTCTGGCACAACGTTGCCGACGCCAGCACCTCACTCGACGGATCGGGGGCGGTGTTCGGCACAGGAGGAGAGCTGGTTTTGCAGGATTCAGGTCCCCTCGCGGATCGAAACTTCTATCGGGTGGGGGTTGGACTGCCCTGAACCAGCTGGAAGGCAGACCAGACCAGTTCATTTGAAAGGTGTGCTCCCGATGGGTCGTCGAATGTCAGGACGATGCGACTGATACTAGCACTTGTGGGCTCGGCTTTTGTGACTGGGGCCATGGCGGAAGATTTCGAAGCCTTGCCCGCGGGGCCCTTGGGGGTCTTGGATACGAGCGTGGGGACGTGGCGCGCAGCCAAGGGCCATGCCGAGATTCACGACGAGCATGCACGGGGTGGCAAGCAATCGCTGCGTTTGCTTGGGGGTGAGAAGCACGCCGTGGAGCTGCAATTGAAGCGGTCCATCGCAACGGACGTCGAATTGGCATTCTGGGCAGAGCGTTGGACAAAACGGGCGCCGTTTTCATTTCGTATCGAGGCGAAACGGAGCGGGAAGTGGTCGGAAATCTACGACGGGGACAAGATGCTCAGGGTGGGCGCCAGCTTTCTGTCGAACGTGCACGTTCCCGTCGCCAAGGGAGTGGAGGCGCTGAGGTTTTCTTCGACGACCCCGCCGAAGAGCGGAGTAATGATCGACGACCTGGAGCTTGGCGCGGTTGTGCCCATGACCGTCGTGAAGACCACAGCGATCCAGCCCGTCATTCCCGTTCTCATCCGCAAGAAGGTGAACCCCGTGCTGGGACTACTAGTCGTGACGGAGGGCCGCGGTGCACCTTGCAGCGTCACCGGGATCAAACTGAACCTGGAAGGGACTACCAATCCAAAGGACGTGAAAGCGGTGCAGGTCCTCGCGGCGGGTGGAGAGAGGACGGCAGGGGCGGGCGAGCCATTTGCAAGTGCACGCTCTCCCGGGAAGGAGATGGCGTTCAAAGGAAAGACCGTGCTGACGGGTGGAGAAAACTACTTCTGGATTTCGGTGGAACTGCGGGAGGGAGCAAGTCTCGATGGGGTGGTCGACGCAACGGTTCTCGAGATGGAGATTGATGGGAGTCAGCGACTCCTTCCCGAAAAGAGGACACCTCGTGGTCCTCAGCGGATCGGCTATGCCGTTCGTCAGCGAGGTGACGACGGCTCGCGTGGTTTCCGGATTCCCGGACTCGCCACCACCAACAAGGGAACCCTCATTGGAGTCTATGACGTGCGGCGCCGTGGCGGAGGCGATTTGCCGGGAGACATCGACGTGGGCATGAGCCGAAGCACGAATGGAGGGCAGGGTTGGGAGCCGATGAAGGTGATCATGGACATGGGGGACGATCCGAAGTGGCGCTATGACGGGATCGGTGACCCGGCCGTGCTGGTGGATCGCGGTAGCGGGCGCGTCTGGGTAATCGCGACGTGGAGTCACGGGAATCGATCCTGGATCGGTTCTGGCCAGGGAATGACTCCGGAGGAGACTGGGCAGCTCATGCTGGTCTACAGTGAGGACGACGGAGTGACGTGGTCGAAGCCGATCAACATCACGAAGCAGGTGAAGAAACCGGATTGGCATTTTCTGCTGCAGGGCCCGGGCAACGGAATCACAATGAAGGACGGAACGATTGTGTTTGCCGCGCAATATCAGGACCGCGACAAGAAACCGGACGGTTCCAAGAAGGGAACACCCTACTCAAGCCTGATCTACAGCAAGGACCACGGAAAGACGTGGCACATGGGAACGGGGATCAAGTCGGACACAACGGAGTCGCAGATTGTGGAGTTGGGGGATGGCTCACTGATGCTGAACTGCCGCGACAATCGCGGTGGGGCGCGGACGATTGGAATCACCAAAGATCTGGGTAAGACATGGACTCTCCACCCGACGGACCGCAAGGCATTGAGGGAGCCGGTGTGCATGGCGAGCTTGATCCGTGTCGAGCATCCAGAACACGGCAACATTCTGGTATTCTCCAATCCCAACACCACGCGAGGACGCTACAACATGACGATCAAGGTCTCCAAGGACGAGGGAAAGACGTGGCCTGAGAATTCTCACACGCTCTACGACGCGCGAATGGGCAGCGGTTACTCGTGTCTGACCCACATCGGCCAGGACAAGATCGGGGTGCTCTACGAAGGGCCGACGGAGATTTACTTCTTGCGATTTTCGCTCAATGAATTGGTGAAGTGAGGCAATTCTTTCTCCGGTACTTGCTCCTCGGAATCGTGGCTTCTGGAGCCGGTTGATTGGAAAGCTTCATGTCAACCCCGAGAGCGCGCCCGCGCAGCGAGAGTTTCTTTGGATTACTTGACCTTCGAGCACGCCAATTTCAGACCACTGGTCTGCTTTTCCTACCTCTACCTGTTCCTTCAGGTGACCACGGAGGCTGCTTGAATGCCGTCAGCAACCTTGCACCCAAGCCCATGAAAACAAATTGTCTAACAACATTAGCACTCGCGGCTCTGGCTGCGTCCACGCTGACGGCGAACGCTAGCTCCGTAATCACCTCCTATGAAACCGTGACTGGTCCTAGGGACGGAAACCAAGCGGGTCCCATGTGGGGGCAATTCATCACACCGGACATTGGGTCTACTGGCGGTCCTCACGGCACCCTTTATCTCCAAAGCTTAAGCTATCAGGCAGCTGACGATGGCACTCGCCAGACCGCTGAAGTTTATCTACACGCCTACACCACCTTTACCACTAATGGCGGTGGAGCTGTTACGGGAATTGGTGGTTTCACCGCGGCATCTATTTCTACTGTGAATTTAAGCGCCATCGGCCCTAACGGAACATTGACGTGGGACTTCGCAGGTGATGACGCATTTGATGGCTCGATTTCTTATATGTTTGTGGCATCAACTTCCCCAACTGAAGTCACTTTAGCTGATACATCCAGCTTGCAAGGATCAACTTACGCCCTCGATGTTGGCAATCTCTACGCTGGTGGTGACTCTCTCCGCGGCAACGGTAACAACTCCGGATGGGATCAACATTTCGAGGCCACGTTCGACACCGTCGCAGTTCCCGAGCCTTCGACCGCCGGACTCTTTGGCTTCGCTGGTCTCACCCTGCTGCTGCGGCGCCGACGCCGGTAGACAGCCGAGGGTCAATCCATCAGCCTATTTCGAAGCCCACCTCTCGGAAGGGGTGGGTTTTTTCTTTTGCCTATAACCCGCTTTTTGCAGGTGCTCCGTCAGGGCAATCTTGCCATCCGCTGAACGTCCAAACATGAAAATCGATCTCATGGAGACAACTGTCATCCTGCGCAGTTTCCTGAGTTGTTGGCTATTACTGGTATGCACCCAGTGCAATAACAGGGAGGAGGAGACCAGGGATCGCCAGCAGCAAACCATCCAGGCTCTGGTGCGTGACGAGGAGGCGGTGCTGGACGTGACAATACTGGCTGGAAAAATCGCGGACTCGATCAAAAACAGGGTCGTCGTCGGCCCGGAAACACGTTCGCTGTTTGCGGAGGAATTCGTTCTTACCGATCTGCTTGCCTCTGATCAAAATTCACGCGTGTTGGACGCCGCGCATGGCATTGCCAGCAGCCAGTGGGAGCTGGGTGAAGGGCAATCCATCACCCTCGATCAAGCCGAAAAGACAGGTGTCTGGAATGATTTNCTGGGTTCGCTTTACGAGGTGTCGGATGCTTCGTTTGGATTTATTTCCGGAAGGTCGGAAGACGGTGTCNTGCTCGAGTCCCTCCTCAAGTTCAGCGGCAAAGGGCTGGATGAANACAAGCAACACGTCAGCNTGCAGGGNAAGGTGGCAGTGGACTGGGTCAGATCTGGCGAGAGTTGGAAGATCACGAGCTGGCGTACTGAGAGCCTGANGGCGACNCGCCGGAAGGAGCTACTGTTTCGCAACGCAATGCCCACCTTGTTCAATGCGCGGGATCTTGAACTGGCAACCCGCAGTNTCCATGAGGNGAAGCTTACCNAGNTTATCGAGAAGAATGAGACAAGGCTTCCCAAAACCGCTTACAACCCGCATTTCANGCCAGAGTCTGGCTACCNGCACCCTGCGGTGTCGGTGGTCGATATTAANGGGGACGGTTGGGACGACCTNTTTGTCANCTCGCTGTGGGCCCNCTGCCAGCTCTGGGTCAACCAAGGGGGGNAACAATATTCTGAACAGGCGGGCGNCTACGGACTCGACGTGCTGGCATGCAACACCTCAGCAATTTTTGCCGATTTTGACAATGATGGTGACGCCGACCTGATTCTTGGGCGCAGNCTGGAGCGTAGCCAGATATTCTGGAATGAGGCAGGCTACTACGCCGCCTCTCCAGAAGAGTTGCCATATCTCGTCACCTCTGTCTCAGCGGCGGACTGCAACAATGACGGGCTGCTGGACATTTACCTCTGCACCTACGGACCCAGTGGCACTTCGGCTGACAGCACTCCCGATTGGTTTAAAAAATTTCTACCACCAGAGACGCACTCGTCCCTGCACGCAGCCCTGGCGAGTGGACATCGCTACTACGACCAAGCGGGGCCGCGCAACTATCTGCTCATCAACCGGGGCGGGCGCCGGTTTGAAATAGCCCCAGCAGACCCCGCCCTCGACCAGTACCACAACTCCTACCAGGGATCGTGGGTGGACTACGACAAGGACGGCGATGTCGACCTCTATGTCTGCAACGACTTCGCCCCTGACTCGTTGTTGCGTAACGATGGCTGGGAGGATGATGAGATCCCACGATTCACTGATGTTTCCAAGGGGCTCTCAGGTGACACGATGAAAGGTTTCGGCATGGGGGCATCGTGGGGTGATTACGATAACGACCAGCGACCTGATCTCTTCGTAACCAACATGTATTCCAAGGCGGGAAAGCGCGTGCTATCGCGCTTCGACAACGTCGATGACCGCCTGCACTTCTCGGCTCGGGGAAACCTACTCTTCCGGCAGCGCGACGGAAAGTTCGAGCAGCTGGCCGGGGAAAGCGAAGCCTTCCCGGTGCATCAGGGCGGCTGGGCGTTTGGTGGACAGTTCATTGATATCGACAACGATGCCTGGCTGGATCTCTACGTGCCCAACGGATTCTACACCGCACCCGAACGGGTGGCTTCGCAGGTAGACCTCTGAAGTTGCTTCTGGCGCACGGTCGTGCGCACCGACCCGGGCAAGGATAGGAATTTTGTTTACTCCAAGGAGTGGCAATCATCGGGCAAACTCGCAATGTACGACACAGACGCGGATGGAAAGAAGATCTCGAATTCGTTCAGCGGCAACGAGCGTGACCACCTTTACTTGAACCGGAGTGGCAAGTCGTTCATCGATGTATCGGCTCTGTCCGGGCTGGACCTCATCAGCGATGGCCGTTCCTTCGCCTACTTGGACTACGATCACGACGGCTGGCTGGACGTAGCCGTAGCCAGCGCGAACACTCCCCAGTTGCAACTCCTGCACAACGAGATCGGTAATTCCATCACCGAGTCCAGAAACCACGTTCAGCTCAAATTTTTCGGTGGCAATACCAGCAGTGAGCCCTCATCAACCCTCTCCAACCGCGATGGCTATGGGGCGAAGATAATCGCAGCTCTCGACAACGGCCTAACAGTTTATCGAGAGCATCATTGTGGTGCCGGATTGGCGGCACAGAACACGAGTGTCGTCCACCTGGGCATCGGCACCGCCACCACGATCCGAGAGCTAACGGTCATCTGGCCATCGGGAAAAATACACGTAATCAAGAATATCCAACCCGGGACTCTCCACGAAATCCGTGAGAAAAATAGTTAAGACTCTCTGGCTCTCCGCTGCGTTCACGATCGGTCTGGTAACCCTCACTGGTTGCAGGCCTGGGGCCAGTGAGCGGGAACGGGACTCCGCGTCACTGTCACCAGTCGAGTCGCACCGGCTAATGCTAGAGAAGCTTGCCGAGATCGCAAAATCATCCCGAACGCACAACCCCTACTTCGGCGACCACCGCCAGAAACAACTTCTCGGGGAGGTCGACCGCGCCGGTGAAAAAGCAACGGCTGGTATGCTCCTCACCCTCGGCCAGGCTGAACTGAATTTGGGCATGGAAGAGGAGGCGATCAGGCACATAGAGCAGGCACTCCAAGTGGCCGAGGTCGGCGGAAGGCCTGATCGGACCGGTGTTCTCTACTGGCTCGGCGTGGCCAATCTCCGCCTGGCAGAAACCGAGAATTGCTGCGCCCGGAACACACCTGACAGCTGTATCCTGCCTATCCGGGGCACTGGCATTCACACGATGGAAAATGGCTCGCGCACGGCGATAGCACACTTTGGGGAGGTGATTGCCGCTACTCCTGGAAACTCCGAAACTAACGTGCGTGCTCGCTGGTTGCTCAACATCGCTTACATGACACTCGGCGAGTTCCCCTCCGGAGTTCCTGCGGAATACTTGATTGATCCTGCCTATTTCACACCAGGGGACTCATTCCCTCGCTTTAAAAATATCTCTGAGCGGCTCGGGCTTGGCACTTTCAGTTGTGCCGGTGGCGTTATCATCGATGACTTCGATAACGACGGTGACTTTGATGTGGTCGTATCCGACTCGGATCCCCGTGGGCAATTGCGCCTCTACCGGAACACGGGCAAGGCGGGGTTTATCGAGGAAATTGAAAAGGCCAATCTAAAGGGGCTCTACGGCGGGCTCAATCTTGTCCAAGCAGATTTTAACAATGACGGCTGGCTTGATTTGTTCGTTGCCAGAGGTGGCTGGTTCAAGGGAGAGGGCAGACACCCAAACTCGCTGCTGCGCAACAACGGCGACGGCACATTCACAGACATCACCTTGCGGGCGGGGCTCGCCGAGGTTCACTATCCCACCCAGACAGCCTCCTGGTCCGACTACGATCTGGACGGCGACCTTGACCTCTACGTCGGCAACGAGCGCCACAGCCACGACCCGCCGAGCCAACTCTTCCGCAACAACGGCGACGAGACCTTCACCGATGTGGCACGCGTGGCCGGGGTCACAAACAACCGCTTTGCCAAGGCTGTCATCTGGGGGGATTACGACGGTGATCGATACCCCGATCTCTACGTCTCAAATTTCGGATCGAACAACCGGCTGTACCACAATAACGGCGACGGCACCTTCACCGACATGGCAGAGGCGTCAGGAGTTGATGGCCCGGTCGAGAGCTTCCCATGCTGGTTCTGGGACTACGACAATGATGGCATGCTCGATCTCTATGTCGCCTCCTACGCAGCGCACATGGATGACGTTGCCGCAGACGCCATGAAATACTCCCTGAACATCGAGAAAGCCAGGCTCTACAGGAATACCGGCGATAGGTTCGAGGACGTTGCTGAGGCCGCTGGAATCACCCAACCTGCCTCGCCGATGGGTGCGAATTTCGGCGATATCAACGGCGATGGCTATCTGGATTTCTACTTGGGAACAGGCTGGCCGGAATACGATGAGCTGATGCCTAACAAACTGTATGTTGGCCGGGGAGGCACGGGCTTCGTCGATGTCACCATGGCCAGCGGCTTCGGCCATCTGCAGAAGGGNCATGGAATCGCGTTCGCGGATCTCGATCAGGACGGCGACCAGGACGTGTTTGAGGAGATGGGTGGAGCGGTGTTGGGNGATGCCTACTTCAACGCNTTTTTCGAGAACCCTGGATTCGGCACAAACTGGATTGCCATCAAACTGGTAGGCACCAAGACAAACCGCTCGGCCATTGGCGCCCGCATTCGTGTGGACATCGAAGAAGGTGGCACGATTCGCACAATCTATCGCTACATCAANAGCGGCGGCACCTTTGGNGGGAACCCGTTGCNNAAAAATATTGGCCTNGGTAGAGCAAAGANAATCAATCGGCTGGAGATCGAGTGGCCTGTATCAGGCACCAAGCANCAGTTNGATGATGTAGAAGTGAATCAAGTCATCTCCATCACGGAAGGGNNAGNTNCCATCAGCCTATTTCGAAGCCCACNTCTCGGAAGNGGTGGNTTNTNTGTAACGTTGCCGCAATCGGGCATTGCGGAGCCCAGCNAATNCAAAACGAATCTGGCTCGCTCTTCGAAGACATGANAANTAGCCNCTCCTTTCNGATAATCGCGGTTGCTCTGTCCCTTGTGTCATNTCAAGTGNCGCGGGCAGAATTNACGCCCGTTCTCAGCGAGATCATGGCGAGCAACGACTCGGTNNTTGCTGATGAGGANGGCGAGTTTCCCGATTGGATCGAAATCCAAAATGTCGGAACCACCGCCGGTAACCTCGAAGGGTGGTTCCTTACCGATGACGCCGGGAACCTGACGCGCTGGGCATTCCCGCCGGTCCCCCTCGCACCTAGCGAGTTCGTGATCGTTTTCGCCTCTAAAAAGAACCGTGCCTCTGCCGATGCGGAGTTGCATGCGAACTTCAAACTCTCTGGAGACGGCGAGTTTCTTGCCCTCGTGGCAGCGGACGGGATCACGTCGTCGAGCGCGTTCGACCCAGCATACCCGCAACAGTTCGCCGATGTTTCTTACGGGTTGGGGCCAGACGGTGCTACCACCGGATATTTCACCGAACCCACGCCCGGCACCCAGAATGGGCAGCCCGGGAGGAGCCCGGTCGCACCCGTAGAATTCAACCCCGGCAGCCAAGTGTTCACGACATCCCTGCAGGTCGCGCTCTCAACCCCGACGGATGGGACGACAATCTTCTACACCACGGACGGCACCGAGCCGAGCGCCAGTAACGGCTCGGTCTACACCGCACCCATAACGATTGCCGCCACTACCGAGATCCGGGCCCGGGCGCAGTTTTCCAATGAGGAAGCTGGCTCCGTAATCACCTCCTCCTATGGAACCGTGACTGGTGCCAGGGACGGAAACCAAGCGAGTCCCATGTGGGGGCAATTCATCACACCGGACATTGGCGCTGCTGGCGGTCCTC
>PBXZ01000001.1:0-25408 GCA_002729415.1 Candidatus Poribacteria bacterium
GTGCGGGTTTTTCTAGTTGGTGTAACCGTTTTAATCGGATCATTCAAATGAAGTAGCGGTTTGTCCCCTTCCTGTCCACGGTGTTGGAATGCTGCATCAAAATCATGTTGAAATCGTGAGTTGAAAAGGTGTGGACAATCAACGATGAGTTGAGTTGCATAGCCCGATTGACCGATTAGTTTGGCAATGTGGTTTGGCCCACTGACATCTATTGGTTGCCAGCCATAGTGTGGCCAACCGAGAACACCCGTAGCAAAATCAGTTCGGTGGGGAATAGTAGGGAAACTGCCCATATAAAATTTTTCAACGGAAGTTGCTCGCTCGTCTGCGAATTTATCTAGTTCGGGGGTACGAATTGGACGTTCAGCTAGGTTTCTTAAATTATCGTATCGGAAGGTGTCAGTAATTATGACAACAATGTTTTTCATTTTTTATCATCCCTCTTGAAAACTTTTTTGTGAGGAAATTAAAGAGCTTCACTTAATCAAATAGGTTATTGGTTTGTAGTACGCCGGAATTTAGGTCAACCTCTGCTTGTGCCTGCAAGCGGTTATTAGTTAGAAAATTCCCATTACCAGGTCCAGTCCATTGTACGGAAAATTCTGTTTTGGGTTCTTTTCTGGTGTCAAGGATATTGCAGCTACTGACAATAACATCCTTAGATCTCTCGACATAGATGCCATTTGGATAGCCATCTAGTATCTGGCAACCATTTACATTTATCCGTTGACAATTTATGATTTCTAACAATCCATTTCTAGTAATTGGTTTGGATCCAGGGACTGTATGTTGACCACTCTGACAGTCTTGAATGATTGATCCATTGAATGTGCAGTTAGAACTATCAACCAAACGAATGCCGGTGCAGAGTTGATTAGGTTCGTAATCTGGGTTATGGTCAAAAGTGTTTTGGCCAATAACGATGTTGCGTGATCCATTGACTTGCAAATTGCGGAGATGTCCACTATAAATTACATTCCCGCTGACAACGACTCCGCGGCAGGCAATCAGGTTGACATTGGTTTCCTGACTGCCAATTAGATTACCTGAAATAGTAAACATCCCAGCTTTATGGTTTTTCTCGGGATGATGACCAATCATCAGGATATTGGCGCCACCAGGACTATAATTGGCTTGAACAGTGTTGCTGACAATACTACCTTCTCGAACTGATGAGTGATCTTGACTGGAATCGATCCAGATATCGGCTGAAATGTCAGCCTTTACATCGTAGTTGTATTCGATGTCGTTACCAGTAATATGTAAATTCCGAATTTCAGAATTTATTACCTTGATACCTCCTTGTAAACAATAACTAATATGCGAATTAGCAATGATGGCTTGATGAAGGTTCACAGAGTCTAGAAAAACGCCAACACCCCGATTATGATAGATGTGGCAATGTGAAATCAGTACATTTCTGGCATGCTGACGAATATGGATTCCGTTTCGTAACTTACGCAACAATATTCCAACTAGGGTTGATTGCATGGTTCCTTCAATCCAAAAACCGTCTGCGTCTGAGTGCTTGCCTTCAATTTCAAGATGTTGAATGGTAGGCATCCTTTGGCTGGTCCATATATCGGTGCTGAAACTAGTAGGATCAGCGGACTGGTGATGTCCTCCAATCAGATGGAAAGCTGGACCTGCTCCAGCCATTAAAATTTTGGCGCTTCCTCCACATCCATCAATAGAGAATCGGCCTGTTCGATCTAATCGAATAGGAATTGTCTTTGTTATGAGATAATTTCCGGCTGAAAATTGGAGGGTGCCATCGCCTGCTTCAAGTGTGTGCAGAATTGCTTCTGTATCGTCAGCGACGCCATCTCCTATTGCACCGTAATCAATTACATTGCTCATTGTATGGTTGTCAGTACTTGAGTAGGTCCACCTGGAATCCTGAATACTTGTGAATATCTGATTTAATATGCGCTATTGCTGTTTGTCAATGGACACCAGCGCGAGGTTAATAAGTGATCAAAAAGAATGTTAGTTGCTGTAGGGGTTCCAATCTGCTTCAGGGCTAAAGCTGCATGAAAACGAACATATCGATTTTCATCGTTCAGTACAGGGGTTAACGCTGGTATCGCAGGTTCAGCAGATGCTCCCATCTTAGCCAGCGCCCGCGCCGCATTGTCGCGAATCCAATAATGTTTGTCCTGTAGCAACAATGATAATGCTGAGACAGCCTCTTCGCTCGGGAGGTTAATTGTTCCTAATGCTTCGGAAGCATGACGTCGAACCCATTCTGATTCATCTTTCAGCAATTGAGTAAGCTTCGGTACTGCTTCTCGGGCTGGTCGACCAATATCACCTAAGGCGAAAGCCGCATTAGCACGAACCGATTCATTTGTGTGATTTAACGCTTTTACTAATGCTGGGATGGCAGAATTTCCAGTTGCTCCTAAGGCGAAAGTAGCATAACGGGACACGTCTTCAGAATTATCACACAACATTTCTATTAAGGTGGGGACAACAGAAGATCCGATAGTTCCTAGTACGTAAGCTGCCTCAAGGCGAAGGGCTTCATCTTGGGTTTCATCCTGCAGTGTTTGTATCAGCTTGGATGTGTTTTCACATTTTGATTCGATATTTTCGATGGAACCGTTCTGTTTTCCTCGGTACCAGTTCCAGAACTTTGACCACATAAACTGATGTTTGTTGTCAGAGTTTTCGTTATGAGCTGATTGCCATTTTTCTTGGTCATTATTCCAGGAAGGTTCTTGGGGATCTTCAAGGCGGATGAAAAGGAATTTTACCATATAGCGTTTTTTCTGGCTATGATTTGGCATTGCACGGTGCCAGAGGTCGTAGTGTACGATAGTTAATGTTCCTGCTTCTCCACAGATCGGAAATTCCGGTTGCGAATGCGCGGTTTCATGTGTGTCGTAATACTGTGTGCCGGGTAGTACTGCGGTTGGGCCCATATCTATAGTTGTATCTTGGGGGTAATAAAATGCCATTGTCCATCGGCAGTGATGATGGCGTACTTGTTCGTCTCCTTCATAACTATCTTTATGGAACCCTTGTCCCTGACTACTTGGTTGATTAAGGTGGCAATAGCGGTGTGGATGCATCACATAATTTGGTCCCAGTATACTGGTCATTGCACCGTGTACTGCTGGGTGATCGAAGATTTTTTGAATGTCTGGAACGAGAGGGAGAATATTATTACCAAGATTCCCATGGTTCTCAAACATTTCTTCCACTTTTTGATAAACGTTGTAGTGAAATGATGCTGGTAGATCAGTCTGTAGTGTAACGTAACCGTTTTGGATGAAATCTCCCATTTCGTGATCGTTAAGAAGTTTTTTTTCGCCAACCATTTTATTTTTTCCTAATTAATTTTAAAGAGATTCCTAAAAATATTTATATTAAAGATCAGGAGTTTCTCTGATTACATCCAATCTGACAATACGAATCGTTGCCCAATCTCTGCTGAGATATAGGCTCCGTAGCAGACCGCTAAAATATCCCGTGCCAACTCCAGGGTACTCTTGGGTGGCCGGCCGTTAGCTATTGCTTGACAAAAGTCTTCTAGTTCATGAGGAAAACCATTCATCCAATCTTCGTCCGGGTTGGTCAATTGCCAGCCTGCTCGGGTTTCCACTTTTTCCCGTATATAGACATCGCCTAAGATTTGGTCGTTTGGTACGTAGGATAGCATACTTGTGGGATTAATATTACATTGAACGACAGCTTTGCTGGAGTAGACTGTCATAACGTTTCTAATACCTCCCAGTACAATGTCTGCAGCTGTAATTTGTGCTATAGAATCGTCAGTGAAAGTAATGACCATTGTTCCCCAGTCTTCACAATCTTTCCAGCCACCCTGAACCCATTTTTTGTCTTCATTGATAAAGCTGTCAATTTGGGTCAGGGTGGCTACTTGTGCCAGAACACTCTTAGGTTTTATGGGTTTGCCTTCTTTTCTTAAACCTTCGTTGTATTTCAGATAAAGCGCTCCAGCAACAGGATGACAACCTTTATAAAAGAGGCTACCTCCACCGGAGTAACGCCACTCTTTAGCATAATCTGAGTGGGAGCCGCTATGCGATTCCTCAGCTACAATGCGAAAAATTGTGTTTTCACTTTGGCTCAAGATATTATTTGCTTTCTGCACACTCGGAGCATAGATCCAGTTTTCGGCATAGCAAAATGTTACTCCGTTGTGCTCGACGGCATCTATCATCTCATCGGCGGATTTAAGCGCATGTTTAAACATCACTTTTCGGGATATTTTATGTCCTACTAGCTTTTCTATGCCATCACCAAAATAACCTGTTAATGGTTTTTCGCATACTATATGTTTACCAGCTTGTGCTGTTTGGATAACGAATGAATGGTGTAGGAAATTAGGGACACAGAGATCAACAAGCGTAATTTCTGGGTCTGCCAGAAGTTCTTCAATGGAGTCATAAGTCGTCTCAAGCTGATGTCGTTTGGCAAAAGCTTGAGCACTTTCTGCCCTTTTGGCGGTGACGCCTTTAATCCGAATGTTCAGTCCTGGTACACGCCGATAATTTTCAACATGAAACGAAGCGGCGAATCCTGCGCCAACAATACCAATAACGATAGGGTCATTCATATGATTTTTTTTCGTTTTCCCACGATTAAGAATTGTGATACCAAAGGTTTGGTGTAGTGCTTTGGTTTAGATTGTTACTGTTTAGATCCTATAAACCTGAGGACACCAAAGTGTTGTGGACGATGATAATCGATCTTTCGAGTTGGTGACCATGCCGAGTACTCGTCTTCTTTTTTGGTTTTACCTCGTTCGATACGATAAAGATTTAGTTTCCATTCGTCTCCCTCTTTTGGCGGAATGTTTGGTGCAGTGATAAAGTCTGAAAATGGAATAGCCATTTCACAGAACCATGATTGGTCAGGTTGACCACGGTCAATTCGTTGGTTAGGATGACTCGTTTTGAGTTTTCCAGTGATAAAAATTGCGTGTTTCAATTCTGTGCTTTCCCAATCTAATAAAACTTTAATTCCAAGCTGCTGTTGTTTCCCGTTGATAACAAACCCATCAAAAAGCGTGTTCATTGGGTTTACTTCAAGCTCAATATAGGTTTTCTGATCATTATTCGGATCAATAAAGACTTCAACCACTTCTTCGTTATAAATCGGTCCATCATGATCAGAAATGGTTGCCCAGATATCGTTATCCGAACAAATAAAGCCAACATAGAGATATTGGTTATCCCAGAGCATTTTTGCTTCCGTTTTCTTGTTTGGCAATTTTCCAGTGTCAGTTTTTGCTAATTGGACTGCTTTGGCTTGCTTCCATACTGATTCATTTAACTTTCCGTCAATTTCAATCTTTTGATCAATATGTACACAATTATATTGAGGCAGTTTAAAGTTGTGCTTCTTAGCGAATAGACTTAGTGTGGACAGAAGGTAAAGGATACTTAGTAAAACAAAAATCGGCCTTTGGGTTTTCATGTTTTCGTTACTCTTTTTAGTGTATTTATGGATCAATCCGGTTTTGATATATTTTTTTAACTAACTCCATGGATTTGATGGCATCAGTAAAGTTGGTTTCGGGATGCAAGTTCTTTTGCAAACAATCAACAAAGTGGCGGTTCTCATTATAGAATCCATAAGCTTTGTAATTTTCATTACTACCTGCAACTTCGTTGGTGGCAAGTTCTTGGATGCCCTCGCTGGTGTGAATTACTGCTGTTTCCCCCAAATCTGGATTTATATATGCTGAAATGCCATGTGCGTGCATTTCAAAAATGTGGATTCGCGCACCAACTGCCCAATTGGTACACAGATAACCTGAGGCTCCACTATCGAACTTGACGATTGCGTTGAAACTGTTCTCACGTTCAGAGTCAAAAGCGTTAATGTCACTAGCAACAGCTTTGACTTCGCCCCCGCCCATCCAGCGAAGTGTGTCTACAGCGTGAATAGCATCACAAGTCAGTACATCAATGGCGCCATTATAATACAGTGCCGAAGGGCTGTTTTTATGAAAAGTTGACATGCATTGGATAATTGGTCCATTCCTATCAACAATGGACTTCACTTTTTGCATTAATGGAATGAAACGGCGATTAAAACCGACCATGGTTTTACAATCGTTCTTTTCGGCAAGCCTAGCCATTTCCTTAATCTGGTGGAGTGTTAGAGCTGGTGGCTTTTCGATAAAAACATCAAGCCCCTGAGCAAGTGAATGCATAACCGGTTCAAATAGATGTTGGGGAGGCATTAGAACATAAACGGCTGATGGGCTGGTAGCCTCAATCATTTGTTTGTAGTCGGTAAACGTATTTTCAATTTCGAATTGTTCTGCTGTCGCCTGTAATTTTGATTCGACAAGGTCACATAGAGCCACAAGATTTACATCTTCGAATTCGAAAAGTGACGGATAGTGCACACTATTCGCCATTCCTCCTGCGCCAATAAGTGCAATATTGGTTTTTTCCATGATTTCTCCTTTTTTTATACAAGTCCAACTCGTTTTCGCCACAACCACTCGATACTAAACAGAAGAGTGATTATTACGAAAACTAGCGGTATATCCCATAAATCTTCTTCAATAATTTTTGATGTTGAACTTTCAACCAGTGGGATTTGTTCAACCATTTCATTAATCTGATTTATTGTGTAATATCGCCCACCACTCAATCGAGCTATGTTCTTCAATGATTGTTCGTTCAACTCTGCATCACTGTATTCGGCATCTGAAGCAGCAACCTCAAAAAGCCCATCTTGGTTTCTTAGGTTTTTGCCAGCTAAGTTTCCGATTAGGTTTACCTTGTAGTCACTACGTTTGTGTGGAAGGAATCGGGCGGTATAAGATCCAAGATCTCCGAGGACTGGATCTAACTTAACTTCGTTCTTCTTTCCGCTTTCGTCAGTAATAACAGCTCGGATTTTGGCTTTGTCCGTTGGTTCAAAGTTCTGATCAAGTGCTGATGCTTTGAGTATTACTGGTTCTTTGGGGAAATATGAAGTTTTAGCAATGTCAAGGGTGAGTTGAGCTTTGGGTTGGGTGATAAGCCATTTTGCAATTTGCCGCCAGAAACGTTGGTGTCGGTCATCATCCTTAGGAGAGAGCATCTTCCACCTCCAAGAACTATGTGGTGTAAATACCATGACCCGACCAGCATTGTAATTATGGGTGGCAAGCAAAATGCGATTCCCAAACTCGTTTTGGTCCCATGGATGAACGGCCAATACAACCGCTCCCGGCTTGGCCCGTATGACTTGGCTGTAACCGAGAAGATTGGGGAGACTTTCCCATTTATTTAAATTATCTTTTGGGGTATTTGATAGAGTTAAGAGTGAGTCGATTTTGCCTTCGGCTGTCAATTTTACCTGATATCCGAGAGGAGAGCTTTGTTTTGGAGACCTTTGACGCTTCTGGTTAGCGGAATTAATAGCTGGTGTTCCCAGTTGCAGTTCAACAGGTAATATTTGCGCGATTGGAGTGTTAATATAGGAACTCTCCACTTCGGCATTACCTAGTGAGTTAGATCCACCTAGCATTAGGAAACCACCGCCGCGTATTTGGACGAATTTGGCTGTGTTTTCAAGCTGGTCTTTAGTGAATTGGGAAGCCTCAATACTACCAAAAATGATACCATCATAATTAAATAGGTCTTCTTTTGTGTTTGGATAAAGGCCAAAATTCTTTTTTTCTTGTTGCGTGCCACCGAAATGGTTATTATCTGTAAGATATCGGTCAATAATTCGGATATTCGGGTCTTTTTCTAAAGCACGTTTGATGAAGGCAAATTCTTGTCTTGGGTGACCATCAACAAATAAAATTTTGCCTCGTTTACTGGGCGAAACTTTGATCAAGAATTTTTTGGCGTTGTTTTGTGGGATAGCTTCATCTTTTTCGGTTAGAATTTCGACGATAAATTTTTGAGTGCCCGGGTTACGAGGGATAAACTTGATTGGTATTCGAAGTGTCGGGTGGGTTTTATCTAGATTGATTACTCGTGATTTTATGACGCGATTTTTATCAAGCAAGCGGAGAGTTGTTTTTTTTTCTTGATAACCTTTACGCGTGACAGTTACCCATATATCGATAGGAAAGTCTTCTTCTGCTACGCGGGGTGCATCAACACGCGAAATTTCTAAATCTCGGAAAATCTCTGGGTTTCCGATTCCGACGGCGTGGATTGGTAGTTTCCGATCTCGCATCTGCAGGGCGAGTTTTGAAATATCGACACCACTTTTATCTGCTCCATCACTGAAAATTACGATGCCAGATAGCGGGACACCTTTCAAATCGTCGATGACTTGATTAATGGCATTGGGAAAGTGAGTGGCCTCACCTTCTGTCGATGTGATTTCAGTTGAGTTGATTCGTTTCAACTGATTGTCAAAGGTGAAGAGTCTCGTTTTAAACTTTTGGTTTAGTTTCTCAAGTATCCCTTGATTTGGATCAAAGAGAAGTTGGTTAGTGACCTCTATACGAGATTGCCTATCAAGCATATCCACAACCTGCATGCTTTTTGAACTGTCAGCTAAAATTGCTAAATATGACGCGTCAGGGTCGGTGTGGTAAACCATCATGAATGGTTTCAATAGGGCGATTGCGGTAAGCATTAAGATTGAGGAACGGAGACAGATCAGAAAACCTCGAGTCCTACCATCTGTTTGGTTCACCGTAATCCGATAAGACCACATTGCTGTTGCTGTGAGGGCAATGAGGATAATAAGGATAATCAGACCTGGAAGTTGAATCTTGAACGATATGTTGCCGTTTTGAAAAATGGTAGCTGGATGTTTAATCAACCAGTCAAGCATAGATTATTTCTCAACCGTAACACATCTGCCGGATTTGGCTGATTCATGAGTGGCGTCAATAACCCGTGCATTGTTAAGCGAATCTTCCAGTGGTACAAGCAGGGTTTCGTTTGTCGATATTGCTTGGCATAAATTGTTCAGCTCAGCCGCATAAGGGTTTACACCATTGACCTCAACTGTTTCACCGTTCAGAATAAAACTTGTATTGCCTTTGTTGTTTCCCCAGGCAACTGGTGCCAGAATGGATCCTGCGGTACCTACAATTTCATACGATTCTCGCCATAATGTTCCAAACCCGCTGTCAAACTGGCCATAAACGCTATTGCCAAAGTCAAAAGTCCCGCAAACCGTTTCCCAAACGTTGGTGGCGAAAACGTATTTTCCCGATGTCCAGACCCGTTTAGGTTCTGAACCTACGAAATAGCGAATGGCATTTATGCAGTAGCACCCAAGATCCATCATGGCTCCACCTCCAAGATCGCCACGGAGGCGCCAATTTGTGTAATCTGTGAGGCCTGTAGTAAATGTAGATCTAATATATCGAATTTCACCAATTTCACCCGACTCGATTTTCTGTTTAACGGTCAACGTCAATGGATGGTGACGATACATAAATCCTTCCATCAGCAGAATATTATGATTGGTGGCTATCTGAATCATCTGCTCTACTTGATTGGCATTTAGCGCAATTGGTTTTTCGCAAAGAATAGCTTTTGCGTTGCCACGAACCGCTTCCAAAATATTATTCAAATGAATTGCTGGCCAGGTTGCAATCACGAGTACATCAGGAGTTTGTTTTTCTAGCATCTGGCGAAGGTCAGCGTAAGTGTGTTCAATGTTGAATTGATCGGAAAAACTCTTGAGTGCTTGTGAATTAATGTCGCATGCAGCAACTAGATCTAGTTGCTCAGATTCCAGACAGGCGTTTCCATGGGCGTTTGAAATTCCTCCACAACCTACAATCGCAATACGGTAAATCTGGCTCATTATTGAGTCTCTATTGGCGATTTTAGCACAATTGGGATGTTGATATTAAACGAAGTGACATGTCATTTATGCATAATGTGTCTAGTTTAGATCGCCATTCCAGAGATTTTTATTGACGATGGAATGGATAGATCTAAGATTTTGGTTAGCTAGATAAATCATTGATTTTTATAGATTTTCCTGTGCTCCCAGATTGATTCGCAGCGATTGATACTGCCATAGTTTTGACTGCGTCACCATATGGGCTAAGAATCTGCGATCTATCGCCTGATCTAACTGCTTTCACAAAGACTTCATCTATTGAAGGGCTGGCTTCCGTTTTATCAATGTATTCACCATTTTCTTTGATTCTCAATCGACTTGGATTCCAGTTGATTAACTGATCTTTGTATAGAATGTCGATTACATTAGTATGTGACCAATCACCGTTATCGAAAGCCCAGTAAGTTGTAAGTGAGCCGACCGCTCCATTTTCAAATTTCAATGACACAATATTACTATCGTGACAATCAATCTCAGTTAATACTCGGCTAGTTTGCATGGCATGGACCTCTTCGACCTCACCAAGCAAATATCGCATCATGTCAATTGTATGTGTCGCCTGTTCCAACAACTGACCACCTGATTTGCTCATTTGGCGAATCCAGGCATCTGGATTCCCGCGCCCTGTACCGCTCCAATATTTCCCGATTCCCATACTCGCCTCGTTCTTTGTCAAAATTTGGCGTGCGAATTTTGTTGCCCCTAGGTATCTTAATTGATACCCAACACAGGTAATTAGATCTGCTTTGCGAACTGCTTCTTCAACTTGATGTGCAATGTCCATGTTGATGGCGACAGGTTTCTCAACCAAAAATGGCAGACCTCTATCAATTACGTCCAACTCTGGTTGACCATGGGCAAATACAGGTAGACTTAGATATATGGCATCCAAATCAGTACGTTCTAACATAGAACGATGATCTATATATGGAGTAGCATTATGTTTTCGCGCTGCTGTATTGGCTCGGTTTTCGTCAATATCGCAGGTTGCCACGATGTTAGCACTGTCAATGTTCTGTAGCGTATTCATATGACCGCCAGCATTACCGCCGCAACCGATAAAACCAATTTTTGTTTCTTCCATTACATTCCTCACATTGTTTTCCAAAGGCAAACAAATCCTAATGGATAATTGTAGCAGAGAACCCTGTTGCCGTCAATAATTCTACTGAAGTTAAATGTAGGATATACCACAAATCCTAAGTTGGTAACATCAACTTCTTAGATTAGCTTTGTTCTGTTTGTCCAGAGAAAATTGAGGTTAATGGTCTATTGTTAATGGATTTATTGTGTTTGCATCGAACTGGGTTTTTAAAGGCAAGGATGACACGACATGCTTGATTTCTAGTTCTCATGACAGAGATTGGGTTAGAATGGTGACCAGGACGGATAGTAGTCCTCAGCATTGTGATTGGTGAGTCGGATTATATCAGTTCCATTTGCCTTCATGACATAGATTTCGAAGTTCCCATCCCTTTTGGATGAGAAGGCAACCTTGTTACCGTCTGGTGACCAGGTTGGGTCTTGATCCACATTAGGATTATGAGTTAATCTAGTGATGTGAGATCCATCTGCCTTCATGACATAGATTTCGAAGTTCCCATCCCTTTTGGATGAAAAAGCAAGTTTATTACCGTCTGGTGACCAGGATGGATAGTAATCTTCAGCATTGTGATTGGTGAGTCGGGTTATATCAGTTCCATTTGCCTTCATGGCATAGATTTCGAAGTTCCCATCCCTTTTGGATGAAAAAGCAAGTTTATTACCGTTTGGTGCCCAAGTTGGATCATAGTCTTCGGATATGTGGTTAGTTAGCCTAGTTAGATTCATTTTGTCTAAGTCCAGAGTGTAAATTTCTAAGTTTCCGTTTCTGCTGGATGAGAAGGCGATCTTGTTACCGTCTGGTGACCAAGTTGGATCGTGATCTTCAGCATTGTGATTAGTGAGCCGGGTTACGTCAGTCCCATCTAACTTTGTGGTGTAAATCTCTAAGTTTCCATCCCGATCCGAAGAAAAAACAATTCTATCTCCATCTGGCGCCCAAGATGGATAGTAATCTCTGGCTGGATGATGAGTGATGTTCATTAGGTTAGTTCCATTTAGATTAATAGCATAGATCTCATCATTTTTGTCTCTGTTAGATTTAAAGATAATTTTGCTCGTCTTTTTATTATCAGCTAATTGAGGATTAATGACATTTCGTTTTTGGTTGATAATTCCTTGTTGCTCAGTTTCACCACATCCCAGCACAAATACTATAAAAACGAGTTTTTTGAATAATGATAACGGCCTTGATTTTGTCATAGTGTGCTTATAGTTCAGCGACTCCTAGCTGATCAAAATAACCAATCTCATTGAACCGATCTATCCAACATTGTCTGATTTGGCTTTGATGCGGGTTTTCTAGCCAGTTTTTGGAGTAGTTGAATTTGCGCTTGGTGTCGAAGTGATTGACGGAACTAGCGTGAGATCTACCAAGTTGTAGGAGCAATTCAATCTCGTCGGAAGCTTTTGGATTCTGGAAGTAGTCCAGATTGCACGCACGCCGATTTCNGNCACCCCCGTAGGACGCGTGCCATGTGCGTATATCAAAAGCAATTACGTCTCCCGGTACCGTGTTTATTGCTTGGCAGGGNACTTCCTGAAGGGAGGTNTTCTGAATTCCTTTTGAAAAGATTTGACGTTCAGTTTCNTGTAATAGATGAGATCCCGGGATTACACGCAAAGCTCCGGTTTTAGCTGTAACCGGGTCAAGATAAAAGATATACTTGACGGCAATCTGTTGAGCATTCCCTGTATCAGGGTGCCATCCGGTATCGCCGATGTAGCGGTTCGCATCTATGCCGATTCCAAGTACATCTTCNCCACAAATCTGTTGTGCTGGGGTCAAGAACCGAACATCTTCCATCAATGAGGCGAAAAATGGTGTAGTTTCGTCTGTCATTCTGCTCCAGTGTCGTTGGCTNCCATCAAAAGGGTTATGTGGAAANTGGGCGTCTAGTCCTTGATCAAGTTCAACAGCAAGAATTTTNAGATCCTCAGGTGTTAATAACTGTCGTAGGATAATATANCCAAAGGTAGCAAAGTGTTGAAGTTGATCTGTACAAAGTTCTGATGAATTANCCATGGAAGATGGTTTCTCCTTGTATCTTNNCAGTTGTTTTNTNAAATGAATTTGAAAGAGTTNGATTGACAGGTNGGTTGGGAGGTGATATGCTCTAGNATAGGCACTTTTCAAGCCTGCCTGTATTTTANTGAGTTTACCACGTGGTAATTTATCCTGCCAACGATCTATGNTAATTTGTGTCTGTCGTTTGAGCTTTTCGCAATAATAGGCCTCTATTNNAGAGGCAAATATGCTTGGTAANGGATAATGGNTTTATNAAAATTGGNAAATGNAACCAAGAAAAATTGCTGATTTAGATGGCTCGGTTCGGCGATGTTACACATACTATGCAGAACTTCGTCGTGAGATGGATCAGTGGTTGAAACAAAGTGTTCGTTTAGATCCTCCTGGACCTAATCAGGGTGGAGAAGACGAAGCAAATTATGCGTTGGCATGGCTTGAACATTATTTGGTTACGGGCAGCACGGATGTTCTAGATCACTGTCGAACTCTAAGATTAGCCTTGTCAGACTGGGTAGATCGAGAGTGTCTTCATGGTTATGAGCCGGTTGCAGAAGCCCATCATGGGCCAGAACCGTTTCTGCTTTTTTTGCCACGTTATATCGGATTGGTGCCAGATGATCAAGAAGCCGTTTCCTTATTGCTTGATGCGGCAGAGCATATTGGGAATTGGGTTGATTCTGTGCCAGACTGGTACGATTATAATCGAGATGTTTTCTACAGCTTTTTTATCGGTACGCGGGAAGTCCGTAAAGGCGGAAAAAATTCTTACGAATTGGCTGAGCACTTCCGTTTCATTCATCTTGCTCTTGCCTCTTATAAGGTGTTAGCAGATCAACGGTACCTTGATTGGTCAATACGATATGGGCGAAAGCGGGCAGAGCGTATCCTCAGATGTCCTGAAATACCGTTACTATGGGATCTTGATGGGAATGCTTTAAGTCNAACCCAAGTGGATCANCTTGGGCTCCACTCTTTAGCTAATAGCCATCATCACCACTCCGANAACAGGCTAGGTGGAATTGAAAATCTGCTTGCGTCTGGTGCAGTTTACGCGTTTGGAGACCTCTATCTTTTGTCAGGAGACCCCATTTTTAAACAGGCAACACGGAGAATTGTCGAACCACTGATTCTAACNCTTGCTGATCCATACAATGATCCAGGAGCGGCTGTGATCAGTTACTATCGCACCACGTTTCAGGATTCAAGTTTTGATTCATTAATCGAAACTCAGATTGGGAAATTTCCAGATTCACCGCCAGATCAGCTTGCCTTGGTTTTTCCAGAGAGACGGAAGATCCGTGGATCGGGTGTTGGTAAACGAGCGGATATGGCGATGTGGGGAGAATGGTCTGAAGATGGNTCAGTTATTCCAATTCAAGAACCTTCGACTATGACACTATCACTCGCTTACGAATTAACGGATGACCCTATTTATGCCATGCGAGCTTTTAAAAGTGCTGTGACACGATTGTCAATTGCTCGGCGTGTGCTCCGTGGTGGTAGAGAACACGCTGATATGGGCGGAGCTATTTGTTCCGTTGCTGCAGGCCATGGTCGTAACTGGGGGACCGGTGCTGTTACTGGGTGTTATGGTAAACTTCTGCTAGGTGTTTATCTTGATCAAGGNCAACTTAATTCGGTGATTGAGATTAGGCAATCTATTGGGGAGGAATTGATCCCACCCCAGTTGTTGTCTTTGGTTCAATTGAAATTCCGCCAACAATACCAGGTAGTGTTTTATAATGGTAGCAATACTGATCTCAATTTTGCCTGGCGTCTGGTTAATTCCAATTCTAACTGGGAGGAAGTCAACTTATCTGTTGGTGAGATTGTTATTCGCTCTAACCANTGATAAATTAGGGGATCCCATGCGAAAAGTTGTCATCACCGGTGCTTCTGGCTTGCTTGGACGTGCTTTAGTTAGAGAATTCCGGAAACNATCTGGATTCACGGTGATTGCTACCGCATTCAACCGTGCGAATACTGATCTTGTTAAGCTAGATCTTTTGGATTTTGATTCTGTTTCAGAATTTCTTTTGTTACACAAACCTGATTTTATCATTCATGCTGCTGCCGAACGGAGACCTGACGTTTGTCAAAACAACCCTGAAGCAACCAAGGTCCTCAACATCCACGCAACTGAGAATATTGCTCGTGTCGCCAGTCAGATTGAATCTTGGATGTTATATATTTCTACTAATTATGTNTTTGATGGGACATCACCGCCTTATACTCCNACTTCTGATACCAATCCTTTAAATCTTTATGGAGAAAGCAAACTTGAAGGTGAAAGAGCGATGTGGCAAAACGTAGTAAGCGGAGGTAGTCTAAGACTCCCTATTCTTTACGGACAGGTTGAGACCTTGGATGAATCTTCTGTTACCCAAATTGTTAAAGCTGTGGTTAGCCGATCGGAAATCGAAATCGATGATTGGGCAACTCGACACCCCACTTTTGTTGATGATGTTGCGTGTGTTTGTCGCCAGATTTTGGAGTATCGGACACAAAATCCTAGCTTCAATGGAACGTATCACTGGTCAGGAAATCAACCGATAACGAAATACCATATGGCTCGTATCATGGCTGAAGTTTTGGGGGTTGATGTAGATCATATTGCGCCAGCTAAACATCCGCCTATTGGTGCTCCAAGGCCGCGGAATTGTCAACTCGACTGTTCTGATTTAGAATCATTAGGAATTGGAAAGCAAACAGGATTTGTGGAAGCTATCAGAATTGCGTTGGCATCTATGGGTGGGGTTTTCGACCTATAGGATCAACGAGAATCCATCATCTCGGTGAGGAACTAAATTTTTGCAATGTCATGTAGACATGTTAACCCTAGAAGAAAAATGGTACTTCGATCACCATGGGTTTCTCATTCTGAGAAAAGTTATACCGCAGCAGGATATCGGAGAAATGATAGCACTTGGCCATCAATGGCACGCAATGAAGTTGGAAGATTTGCCGCAACCATTGACTTCGACTGCAGATACACACCCAGATTATTCGCCAACAATAGCTCGGTGGATCAACAATATTCAGTACGGTGATCAAGTTTTTCAAAAGTTGGTGTTAAACAGCGAAATTATGCGTGTAGTTATTTCTTTGACCAAAGGTCATCCGACTCTAGTTGACACTGCACTCACCAGAAATACTGTAGAATCAGATGATATCAGTTTTCATGCTTCTGGTACGGATTACGTAGTCTGTGAAGGTCAGCCATACGCTGGCTTTCTAAACGCAGCAATTTCGTTGGTGGATGTACCAGATGGGACAGGGTTTGTTTGCTTAATCGGCAGCCATAAAAGAAACTTTTCGGCACCTGGTGATATGTCGATCTACCAAGGGCCGCCAACGGTTATTAATGTTCCGGTTGATGCTGGTGACTGCATTGTTTTTACTGAAGCACTCTATCACGGTGCTAGACGTTGGACAGAAGATTATCCGCGTATGACAATCTTCAATCGTTATATGGGAAATCATTCCGGGGGTGGCCCAATTGAACAGTATAAGCATCTGATTTCAGGTCAGGTCTATGAATTGGAACAACCATCTGATACAAAGATTCAGAAAGAAATTGTTCGGCATATTATCAGTAAATTTGGCTAAATCAAAGACACAAGAAGGAAAGGCTGTAAAAAATTAATTTATATATTTGTTTTGTAATTGTTCTTTTGATAATGTCCAGTTGTCGTCTTGCATAATTCGCTAAGATTCATGCTACAAAATTCCCGACTGAGTTGTTTCTTGGAACATAACATAGAGATTAGAAGTAACGGTTGAATGGTTTTGTACTAAGCTTATTCAATGTTTAGGTTAATAATGTTAGATTCAAGATTAGTAGAGCCTCGGTATGAATCTAGGGGCAAGTATATTCGATCGGATCTTTCTTTTTCTTGGCTTTGGATGTACTCGATTTCTTCTCTTAACCGAGTCGTAACTTCTTGCTTAGCGTCAGTAGGGAGTTTTTTTGAACCTTGGACCTCTGCGATCTCGCGTTCGATCTCTACAATTTGAAGGGATTGATCTTCAAGAAAATCGCGATAGATTTTCAAGCTCATCAAAACCTGTAGCGTATAAACACCAGAGGTGAAATCATAATAGGTGCGTAGGTTGTCTAACGCAACTTGACACTCTGTTTTGGCACCCAGTTTTATTCCTCGGATACATCGTGCCTCTTTACCCTTCCAGATCAAAGTTTTTGATTCGTTGGCCATGGTGATCGGATGCTTGGGTTTAATGGTTTCTCCAGCTTCATTTTTGACCACGAGTTTAGTGAAAGCGCCCGTTCCTCCAGCAGTGACATAAGGTGCTAATAAATCGAACTTACCAGTTTTGATGGTCATGTTCAAGTGAATTGGTTCTGTTGGTTGATAGTTTGGCTTAGCCAACGACAAGGAAAGTTCAGCTACTATTGGTTTGGCTTCTTCAACCTGAGGGGTATTTGCTTCTGCGGTTTCTAATATTTTTTCTGATTTTTCAGTTAAACAACCAACTATACAAAAACTTAAAATAACAACTAAGGTTGGAAATCGGTGAATCATAATTTTACTCCTGAGGTTTCATTTATTATATCGAAATAAATTACTAAGAAACAGTTTACTTCCCTATCCCAAGTTACTAGGTGAGGTTATTTGAATATTTGTCGGTTTACATTTAGTTATTGAATCACTGGATCTAAAATCCCAAAATTAATTAAGATAACTAGTTACATATAGACCATAAATATGATAAGCGTTCTGAAACCAATGAACAATGCATTATATGATTAAATACGGAGTCTATACAAGTGTCTTGTGACTTGGATTGATACGCATATTAGCAGCCATTCTGTTAGCATTAAACAGGCTTAACTGGTAATGGGTTGTATGACCGGATTAAGTTTAGGGAGTATTCCAAATGGTGTTTGCTGTCAAAATATTGCACTAGAACCTCCAGCTTAATCCTTAGAAATCATGTATGTGTTGTGTGTATTCAACAATTTTTATATAACAAAAACTATCTATTCGACGAAATTATGAGAAAATCTGAAACAGCCAATCAGCAACCGGATAAAAAAATTATCATATTGGTGATATTACTCGCTTTGCTTTGGGGGGGTAATTCCGTCTCAATTAAAATCGGATTACAGGATATCCCGCCGCTGGCATTGGCAGGCTTTCGGTTCCTTCTAGGTCTTCTTGCCGTTGGAGGATGGTCAGTTAGCCAGCGTATTCGGATTGCTTTGAACCCAAGAGAATTTCTGCCACTAATATGTTTGTCTGTAATTTTTCTGTTGCAGATTATTTCGTTGAATATTGGTACCCAGTTTACTAACGCATCCCGTTCTACGATTCTGATTAGTACATATCCGTTTTTTACGGCTTTATTTGCGCATTTTTGGATTCCTGGTGATCGGTTGTATTTCAACAAAACGGTTGGTATTATGCTCGCTTTTTTTGGTGTGCTGTTGACATTCGGGAAAAATTTGCAATCTGAAGTTCAAGTTTCTTTGTTTGGTGATCTGGTTGTTTTGGCTAGTGGTTGTCTCTTAGGGCTTCGAGTGGTTGCAACTAAGTTATTGGTGCAGTTTATTCATCCGTGCCGTCTTTTAATATGGATGATGGTTTTTAGCTTGCCGTGTTTTTTTGGATTGAGCTTTTTTTTAGAATCGGGAGTAGGCTACCAGTTGTCTGTTTCTGGTGTTGTGGCCATTCTCTATCAGGGATTGGTTATAGCAGGGTTCTGTTTTGTTAGTTGGACATCGGTTCTAAAAAAATATAGCCCAAGTAAATTGGTGGTCTTGTTTTTTACTACACCGCTTTTTGGGGTATTACTTAGCCATTTACTTTTGGGAGATGAAGTTAGCCCAAGTCTAATTCTTGGTGTCGGTCTCGTCGCTTTCGGGATTTATATGGTCAATAAACACGACACTAGACGTGCTGATAAACAATAGGTTCTTGTATTCAAAGTGNTATGTATGGGTATGGCAGGGGTAGAGCGNGCTATTTATCATCCAATGGTTGCAATATGACGTTTCGGTAGGCTACAGGTCCATGATCTCCCTGTAACATTAATGGTGCCTTGGTTGTTTCTTTGCCTGGTATAGCGGCACGTGTGGGGCCTTCGATTTCGACATTCTCGTGTACAATTTTCCCATTCCAGATGACTTTTACAAATTCGCATTATCCGTTTTATTCCCTGCTTGGTTAAAGCGAGGTGCTTTAAAAACAATGTCATATGTTTGCCATTCACCAGGAGGTTTGCTCATATTGATTCGGGGAGGTGTTCCGCCTATCGATTGCTCATTAATCCAACGAGCNTAAACACCTCCGCATGTTCCGAATGTTAGATCTGTTTCTCCCCAACTGTCAAGAATCTGAATTTCGTATTTAGTCATGAANTAAATACCGGAATTTGANCCCTGAGGTACAACGAACTCAATATGTAATTCACAATCACCGTGTTGGTACTTGGTATAAAGATCTNCTGTTCGTCCGGTTGGACCGTTATAGAAAATTCCTTCTCCNTTTTTAGTAGTGAACTGTTTGGGATTCTGCGCATCTAAATCAATGTGGCCAACGACATCCCACTGGTGTTGGGAATGCNCCCCACGTGGAGNCCAATNATCCAGATCTTTACCATTAAACANTTGAATTTTCATTTGTTCGCACCTGTTTTAAATATCAACGTATGTTTTCATGGTCTGCAAGGCTGTTACTACATTTAGATCGAAGTCATCAAAACTACATTCGCACGAAATACGGCCATNGTAACCAGCCTTTTTCAAGGCTGTGAAAAAATCATCGAAATCGAAATTGTCATTACCAGGATACGAACGTTTNACTGGTTCAGCGATGTGGACATGTGCTAACCACTCAGCGGCCTCTAGGATATTAGACATTGGTTCATTTTCTTGCCAAACGTGATAAAGATCAGCTAAAAGTCTAATGCCCTTACGATTTACGCGTTTAGCCATTTCTAAACCTTCGGCTACTGTGCGAATGATGTTTCCTTCTAGGTGGCAGATTGGCTCGATAACAATTGTAATACCGTATTCTTCCGCNTGCCCCGCTGCCATATCCAGAAATTCGGCTATTTGATCTAGCGCTGTCTGGTATGAATCGCTTGGNTGGAGNTTACGGGAGTGACAACTACCGTAAACAATGATTTCCCCNCCAATAGCTTTCGCCCTTNGACAGGCAGTTTCGACATAATCGGATAGGCGAGGTAGGTCAACGGTGTCTCCAACTACACGCAGATANCCGGGGATAAAATAGGCATAAGCTTCTGGCTTGATAGTAGCCTCTGCTACACGGTCGCGGATCTGNTGGAATTCCGTATCGTCNGCCTCAGGCATTAGTTCGTCCTGNACGATCAACTCAATNTAGTCATAACCAACTTCAGCCAGTACATCCACTTTTTCCAGTGGCGCACACACACCGAATCTCATGATCAATCTTCTCCGTTTGGATAGTCCTTTCAGTATAAGTATGTATTATACAATTTATTTGCNGTNTTTGATACCAGTATTTATTAGCCNAAACATGGGATTGGTATCAGCTAGCCAAATCAACAATAATCTCCATTTTGTTGGTTTAGCTCTTCTTCTCGGGATCATGGTTGTTGTTATTCAGTTTTAAAGTTTCTGGTACCATNANCAAGAAAATTAAAACGGCNGTGTAACCGATTCCGGCTAAGGCCAGACAGGAGATTTTNAANTCCCAAATATCTGCTATATTTCCAACCANTAGTGGNCCTACAGCACCACCGAAATTGCCAATGAAACGCCACATGCTCAGGAACTCTCCGACACCGGNGGAAGGTGCTAAATCAGCACCTAGTGTCATCATCGTNCCAGAACACAGNCCATTTCCAAAACCTATTATAATTGCAGCAACNAGCAGAAAAACAAAACTATTGGCGTATCCCAGAATGAATATACCGGAGGCAAAAATGGTGAATCCAGGTACCATTGCATACTTTCTACCCAATTTATCCATAATAAATCCTGCAATGGGAAACATTAACATATCTACAGATGAGGAAAACATGACAATAAGTCTGATACTTTGAGGTGCTAACCCAATCACTTTACTCGCATAGAGTGGAATGATAATTGTTCTTCCTCTGCGGATTGTCTGAACGCAAATTTGTCCGATTCCAGCGGTCGTCAACGATTTATAATTTGTCTTCAGCAGAACTAATAATCGTTCCATATGGGATGAAGACGGATGTTTCATTTCTATGTCGCGTTGGATTTCAACAATAAAAAGGGCGCAGAGAAATGCAGTTGAGATCGAAGCTGCCGCATAAACAAAAAATGGGGTGCGTAAACTAGTTCCCAAGAAGATTGAAGAAACTTGTCCTGTGAATGTGCCGATGCGGTTGATTCCTCCAAAAAGTGCTATTGATCTGCCTCGTTCTTCCACAGGAATAACATCTGTCATATAAGCATGTCGAGAAAGTCCCCACAAAGCAATTCCAATTCCACCTATCAACTGGTAGATAATCAGTTCTGCAACATGGTGGGCAAATCCAATTCCAAGGGTTGATAGTGAAAGTACAATTGTGCCGATTAACATGGCTGGTTTTCGACCAATCCTTTCTAACAAAATACCTGCTGGAATATTGCCAATAACAGAGACAGCGATAACGAAGGTTGTCATAGTATAGGAAAGGTTAAACGATTTGATGTACAGGCTGAGCGTTGGAGCTACCACTCCGTTACCAAAGGAAAGTAAAAATGCAGGAAGATATACGGGTAGGATTAGCGATTGACGGGTAAATTTGCCTTCTCCCGTCACGTAATTATTAAAAATCCTGACTTAATGTATCTGATTGATTCCAAGAATATTGACTTTCAGAGATACAGATCTTTAGACTTTTGTCTTAATTGAAATGTTTTTTACATCATACGGTGTTTCAGGGAAACACTCAACCAAAATTTACGCTCTTAGATTTAGTTGCTAAAAAATCTGGAAGGAAAGGTCATGTGTATAGCCCATCAGGTAAACATAATTGAGGTTCTGCTAACCGATGATAGTTTTGGTAAAGGTGGTATGATGATTGAATTTATCCATATTTTTTGAATAGTCACTATTTACTATTACACAACCACAGTTGTGTAATAGTGTCAAATTAAGATAGAATCTGAATCACAAGTAGGAGATTTAGTATGAAAACACTCTTATTGGCTATGAAATTGTGTATTATTGCTCTTGTTTTGCTGTTCGGTTGTCAGGATAATAACTCGCTGGTAGGTAACATGGTTACCGAGTCCGAACAATCGAATTGGGACAATTACAGATTTAATAATCATCACGTTGAAGTTGCTGAATTAGAAGCTCTACAGGTGCAGGTCCACGAGTTAATAGAAAAGCCAGATGATCCTGAGAGTGAGAATGCTAAGAAGATGCGTCATGGTTTAGAGATCATTCAAAAACCTGATTTCCGGTAGGGCATGTTTCGCCTTCTAGTGTTTGATTGTTCTAAATAATCATCGTATTGTTTCTGGCGTCGCTTTGCTGATTTTTTGCCCGTTTAATGCCTGTTTCTAAATTTCCCGTCATTTCTTGTCGGATTTTTGACTGAATAGCCTGCATTTCGAACTGATGAATTTTGTTTTTATCTCAATTGTATCTGCAATATGACCACAATTATTGAATGCACTAGCCAAACTTGATTCGGAAAACAGTGTCATCATGGAGGAATTATATGTTAAAAAGGCGAATCTATATTATCGGAGCGGGCAGTATTGCTAACTCTCACGTTCAAACCATTAATAAACTCCCAATCGATGAAGTAGAAGTCCACGTTTCTGATAATAATTTGGTTGTGCTTCAAAAGTTTAAGGAGAGGTTCCCATGGGTCATTCCGTATCAGGATGCAACATCGATGTTAGCAGAACCTGCATGGGAAAATGACTTTGTGATTGTTTGTACTCCACCTGTTTCGCATTGTTCTATGACTATACAGGCTTTGGAGTCAGGGCGACACGTGCTATGCGAAAAGCCACTAGCCATAAATCAAAAGGAGTCTCTCTCTATGTTGGCAAAAGCCCGAGAGACGGGAAGATTACTTGGGTGTTGTAGCCCGAGATTTATAGGACATTGTGTTACTGAAACCATGAAATCTTGGGTCCAGGAACAAAAATTCGGTAGACTTTATCATGTCAGATGGCTTTACCGAGGTCAAGGGTCGAGATCCGGTATTGTTGTTGGATCTGATCGATCATGGTGCTTTGATAGTAAACAGAGTGGTGGTGGTGTCTTGATGGATTGGGGACCCTATGATATGACAGCTCTCAACGATATTTTGCAGCCAATTCAGGTGGATGTGCTTCATGCTTGGATGGCACCACCNGTGTCAGATGCAGTGCTTCCTGAAGGAGCGGTCTTGAATGTTGAGTTCCACGTCGGTGCTTCGATGATTTATCATTGTCAAGATGGAAGTCAGGTTCCAGTTAGTTTTGAGCGTGGTCATCCGGCATACGCATCGTCAACCAAACAATTTGAATTTCAGGGTACTGAAGGTGCNGTGGAACTCGATTGGCTTGATCAAGATGGCTTAACGTACTATTATAATGATCAAGGAACTGTTGGGGTTCAACGTGTGCCATATGTGCAAGATAAAAACGCTCCCCACATGCTTGAGAGACCATTGTTCTACTTTTTTCAAACTGTCAATGGGCAACCGTCTCCTGCTGTGCTGAACGAACAGGCAGTTTTTAATTTTAATTGTCTACGAGCTGTTTATGATTGTGTCAGAAATGGGCGAGCACAATCAGTTAGACTGGAGGATTTATGAGAAAGCATCAGGTCTTTGCTATGGATACCTGCTTTCATAACTCGATTGTTGGTACTTATCCTTATGATGTACGTTGTGAAATGTTGGTGGAGTTAGGTTTTGACGCGATTTATGTTTCCTTACAAACGGATGGTCTTCATCATACCGATAGGATGGCAGCTACCAAGAATCAATATGGCTTAGAGGTTGTGGCTGCTTATGCTGGCCTCGATGTTATTGCCGCAAAGGATGACCCCAAAAACCATGAAGTCTCAGAACTGTTTCAACGACTTCCATACGGTTGCGACTTAGAATTGACANTGATTACCAGCGATCAATCCGTAAAACCTTCGTCGATAGATATCGATCACTTNGCGATTGAGAGGTTGAAACCTTTGCTTGAANTTGCTGNAAAACAGCAAGCGCATGTTTGCCTTTATCCACACTTCGGTGCTTGGCTGGAACGTGTTGAGGATGGTATAAGGCTATGCGAAAATATGGAACATCCTGCTTTGAAATTAGTCTTCTGTGGTTTTCATTGGTATGCAGTTGAAGGAAGTAACCTCTCCCAATCCATATCAAGCGCAATTCCTTATTTACACTCGGTGAACATGTGTGGTTCAAGTAGAGGGGGGNGCATTGCAGGTTGCACGATCGAACCTCTTGACAGTGGTGACATGGACAATTTTTCTTTGTTTGGTTGTCTCCACCGNTGCGGATATACAGGACGTATTGGTTTTCAAGGATACGGTATTGGTGGAGATGTCTACANCNATCTCCAGCGTTCAATGAACGCGTTTCGGAGTATGGAGAAGCGGCTGAGCATCCACCCCAANTGGNGNGGACTNATTTAAATNTGGAATNATCAANNGAAGGAGGGGTAATTGGAGATTTCTCCCAACTCNGNTCAANCTTCCCCCGGATTTTCATCATCCATGTCGAGAGTAACAAAATGATAACCGATCTCTTTAATTCGTTTGACAATCTCTTCTCGAATGTTTATAGCTAGTTCAAAGTCAGCATCGGCAACTTTGATACGCAGGATAGATCCGTGATGAGAAAGTTGCATATCTTTAAAATTAAGATCGGCTAGGATTTGATGTGCTAATGGTATTAGTTCTTCATTAGCAGTTTGCTTGTCATTTTTCAATTCTAACTACCTTTTTATAGAGTTCTAAATATGACTGAGCAATATTTTCCCAACCATATCCTTGAGCCAACTCAGTACTCTTTTTTCCCATCTTAACTCGCCGTTTACCATCATCAATCAGTCTGACCAAATGTTTGACAAGTTGATTGACATTGCCAGGATCGAACAGCTCACCATTGATGCCAATTTTTACCAAGTCTGTGATTCCCTGTACTTGACTAGCAATAATTGGCAGCCCTGTCCCCATAGCTTCAAGAACAACCAAGGGCATTCCTTCTGCGAGTGAACAGAGGGTGAAAATATCGGCTTCGTGATATTTCTGTGGAAGATTGGCATAATCAATTGAGCCAAGAAAATCAATTTTGTCGCTGACGTTTAGGTTTTCTGCTAATTTAACTAATTCTGATCGGTAGGGACCATCGCCAACAATCTGAATGCGAAAGTCTGCGTTTGTTTGTTTGCAGACATCTGGTAATGCTTGAATAAGAAATTGAAAACCCTTGCGTGGAATCAACCGACCGACGGTTAGAATCTTAACAGGTGTTGAACATGGA
>PBXZ01000002.1:0-9636 GCA_002729415.1 Candidatus Poribacteria bacterium
AACTGAGATCGATTTTAAACGGGCAGCCCAAACTCTGGACGAGATCCTTGATTTTTGCGCTCAGCACAACATTAAAGGCTTCCATCATGCTCATCTTGGTACTATGATCGAAACAATAGAAGATGCCGAAAAACTAATGTCCGCAGCACCAGAATTGTGGTTGCTGTTTGATACTGGTCATCTCCTTGCTGCAGGAAGCGATCCAATGCAAGTTTTCGATAAACCGATTTTATGTCATCGAATTGGACACGTCCATCTGAAAAATTTTCATGCTGATGATCCACAGAGTTGGAATCATCGTACACAGAAGTTTGGTGAACAAGGCCGGTTTGCAGAGTTAGGAGCGGGCAATGTCGGGTTGGATATCGAAGCTGTTTTATCATCGCTGGCCGAAGTAGACTATGAGGGTTGGGTTTCAGTTGAACTGGATCGTCCTTATCCACTGCGTCCGCCAGCAGAAGCTGCTAGAGTGAATCGTGAATATCTAGTAAGTCTTGGCTATTAGACTTTTTGCAAAATCTGACTAATTTGTATTCCTTCGGAACAAAATAGAAGCAAAAACAACCTTTGGAGGATAGAAATGTCTCATAGAGCGATGTGGATTTATCCATGGGATTTGGCTGATGAAGGTATTGAATCAGTTATATCTTACTTGGTGAAGGATGTTGGGATTAATGCTGTCGCGTTGGCAACTGCCTATCATTCGGTTGAGCATCTGCGGCCTCGATCGCTTGGTGGTAAATTTTATCGAAGTTCGCAAGCTTCACTCTATTTCGAACCAGATTCCTCTTTTTTTTCTGAGACCAAATTGCGTCCGTATGTTAGTCCACTTGTCAAAGGCAACCCTGTTTTACACAGATTTGTGGAGGCTTGTCACAAATATGAAGCGAAAGCCGAATCGTGGACAGTTTTTTTGCACAATAGTTACTTGGCAACTAAAAATCCAGATTGTGCTCAAAGAAATGTTTATGGGGATCCTATGCCCTATGCTTTGTGCCCAGCTAATCCAGATGTTAGAGCCTATGCTGTTGGGTTATCACGTAATTTGGCTGCAATCGGAATCCAGATCATAGAACTCGAATCGTTGAGTTATATGGGGTTTGGACACGCACACTATCACAGTAAATTCGGCATTGACTTTGGAGGCGCGCAGGCGCTCTTTTCATTTTGCCTGTGTCAGGATTGTCGAAAAAAAGGAGGCGATTCGGACATTGATGTTGACCGTATGGTGTCTCAGATTCAAAACGAGCTTGATGATATTTTTCAAACAGGNAAAACTGATACTGATTTAGAGCAGTANTTAGAGAAAATCGAAGGTCTGGAAAAATTCATACAAGTTAGACAAAGCGTAATTTCTTCTCTACTTCAAGAAATTAAAGACGCAGTTGACATCGAGTTAAATTTNATTCTAATGGGGAACAATATTACTTCAGGCTTTGCACCGAAGATAATCAACCAGATCTCTGATAAGGTTGAAATCTTGGCNTATACATCGTCANCAAGTCAAATGGANGATATGATCCGTGGAAAGTATCAAGAGATCGGTAGTCGAGAAAAACTAGTGGTTGGTTATTCCGTTTATGGTAGTAGTACNCCNAACGCAGAAACGTTGTATAATAATGTCCGNGNGGCTGTCGATATCGGAGTGAGGCATTTTGCTTTTTATAATTANGGAATTATGCCACCCAAAAATCTAGATTGGGTTAAAAAAGCAAACGAGATAATTGGTTCCAAGTCTTCCTCGCTTGAATAAGAACCTNTACCTACATNNTTAGAATTCTCTTGGCATTCTGNATTGCATCAGTTGTGTTACTGGAATACTTNTATATTTGGTCGTGGTTTCTTTGACTAAGCATGTAGGTATAGGTCTTGTCATAATACTTGAGTGNGATTTCTACTGCTTTCTCACAATTTTTTTGATCAATTGANTCTAAAGCAAGTTTTGNATTAACCCCTCCAAGTTTCCTCTGAATTNTTAAAATGCTTTCTCTCAAGCTTTCTNGAGNGAAGANAGTATATTCTTTAACCAACCTTTGGATTCTNAAGTAACGNGGCAAATCGAGAAAAAAAACAGGCGATGTCTTCATCTGCATNAAAAAATCGTTGGGTACTGTNACTTGNCCGATAATCCGGCTCTCATCTTCAATCCAAATTGGTTTATCTGACTTNGTTTTTATCCATTCCATCGCTAATTCATTTTCGAATTGNTGGTTAGTAGGTTGTTCCCTTTCTCCCAAATGACCAAATACTGACCCTTTATGGTTAGCTAGCCCTTCAATGTCTATAATCTGTTCTCCCATCTTTTTGAATTCATGTAGAACTTCAGTTTTTCCCGATCCAGTGAATCCACCTAGGATATAGATTTTCTTTTTTGATAGGAACGAGTTAAGAACAAAATTTCGAAACGCCTTGTATCCTCCATGTAAGGTTATGATATTTACATCNAANNTGCGAAGCAACCAGGCAAAACTGTTGCTTCGCATGCCTCCACGCCAGCAATAAGCTAACATATTATCGGCATTGAGGNTTTCAGCTTCTTCGACCATAGATCGAAGTCTCGGNCCAATAAACTCCAGTCCTTTTTTAACAGCNTCTTCTTTGTTAACTTGTTTGTAAATNCTACCTANTTCTTTCCTTTCTGTGTCTTTGAAAATTGGAATATTGTAGGCTGTTGGGATATGTCCTTTGTGGAACTCCGATGGGGATCTGACATCAATGATNGGCCATCCATGAGTCTTATGTTTGTTTATGAAGTCTTCAGCTTNTANTGAGTCTGACATATGGTNCGTTTTAATCTTGCTCAGTGGGAGAGTTTTANTAGAGATTATAATAAAANCAGNAAATTGGCTACTAACAATGTTGACATTATAATAACCCNATGTAAAATAGCACCCACNGAACAACAAAAATGTTTGAAAATGCCAATACCAACAGGAGGATTGAAATTGCTGTTTAATTCTAAGACTNTCAANGGGAGNAAGANNATNGAGGTCTCTCGAATGTCCAATTGGNCTATCATAATCAGTAAGGATGCAACTGTTNCAGATGAGTANGCCATGGAAGAATTCCAAAATTGGTTTGAGANATCAACCGGCATACATCTTCCTTTACACACCGATAAGAAACAAGCCGATGGNCATATCTACATTGGCCGGGCATCTNCTCTNGATCACAGTGAAATAGACGATGAAGGTTTCAGCGTCATCGTAGAANATAACCNAATTATCATTACTGGAGGAGGGACACGTGGAGCGTTGTACGGAGTCTACCAATTTCTNGAGGATAGCTTGGGAATTCGTTTTTTGACAGATGATCACACACATGTACCNGATAGTTCTAATCTGGCAATACCCTTTGGNAATTATACATATTGTCCACCTTTTTCTTTCCGATGGAGTTTTTATCGAGAAAATTCTGAGAATCCAGAGTTCGCTGCTCGGCGACGAGTTAATACAGTCACNCCAGCTGAAANACTTGGTGGAAATGTACCACAACAGTTGATCAACCACTCATTCCACCAGCTTGTTCCGTTTAGCAAATACGGAGAAAAACATCCCGAATACTATGCTCTGGTTGATGGAAGCCGTCACACAAATACGCATGGTGGTGGGCCTCAGCTATGCGTGACAAATCCAGAGGTAATCCAAATTGCAGCAGAATCTGCGATTGAACACCTCAATAATCATCCCGATCAAAAGAATATTAGTGTTAGTCAAGCTGATACTGCAAATTACTGCCATTGCGATAACTGCGAAACNATTAATCAGGCTGAAGAAACACCAATGGGGTCTCAACTCAGTTTTGTGAATTCTGTTGCTAAATTGATTAAGGNANATTACCCNAAAGTTAAAGTTGGAACCTTGGCTTACTGGTATACGCGGCAAGTNCCCAAAACAATTAGGCCCGATCCTAATGTTCAGGTCCANTTATGTAGCATTGAATGTTGTACACTACATGCTATTGATGATCCAGACTGCGAAAAAAACAGATCCTTCTGTCAAGATATGGATGACTGGGGAGGGATCTGCGACGATATATGGATTTGGAACTATAACACAAATTTTNGTTGCTATGACTTNCCTTTTCCAAATTTANGTGTGATTGCTCCTAACATTCGCTACTTTNTGAAGAATAATGCTAAAGGTGCGTTTATGCAGGCCAATGGAAATGGGCTGACCGGAGAATTTTCCGATTTGCGGAACTACATTATTTCCAGCTTACTTTGGAATCCTGAGCTCGATGGTGATGATGTACTCGAAGAGTTTATCCAGTTACACTATCAAAGCTCTGCCAAACCAATAAGAAAATATCTTGCAATGATACACGACAACGCAATTCAACTTGAAGTACATCCGAACTGTTTTCCTTCAGCCGAAGAGGTAGGATTAGATCTGGAGATTTCTGAAAAGGGCTTGAGCTACTTTAATCAAGCCCTAGAACTGGCGGATGATGATACAATTCGTGCCCGTGTTGAAAAGGCCTCAATCTGTGCTTACAAAGCCATGATTTTGACGGGAGAAGATTTAGAACAGGAAAAAAGAAAAAAAATAATTAATCACTATATAGGCTTGGCAGAAAAGTACAATATGACCCATGTCTCAGAACACAAACTGGCAGCTGAATATTTTGCAGAGATCAAATTCTAACAAAACGTCTGCAGATACTTTAGTTCATGAGATCTTTTACTCGTTACTATAAATTTTCGAATCCTTGGACTCCTTGGATTCTGATTTCTTACCATAAACCAAAAAACATATGGAACTAAAATGGTGATTACCGGACATCGAGGGGCCGCTAAATTGGAACCCGAAAACACATGCTTGTCGATTAAAAAAGCAATTGACTTAGGCGTCGATCAGATTGAAATTGATGTGCACCTAACAAGGGATCAACAGCTTGTTGTCATACACGACCAAACTGTTGACCGAACAACTGATGGTCATGGTGCAGTATCAGATCTGTCCCTACAGGAAATTAAACAACTTGATGCTGGAAAGGGAGAGAGGATTCCGACTCTGCAAGAAGTAATTGATGTCGTTCAAAGAAGAGTTATCCTTCAGATCGAACTTAAAGGTCCGGACACTGCAGAACCAGTTGTCAGACTGATTGAGAGAAAAAATATCGAAAGTGCAGTTATCTTGACCTCGTTTGTTCATGAACGTTTACGTAAGGTACACCAGATCAATTTGAACATAGCTCTAGGAGCATTATGGTCAGTACCTCCCGATGATGTTTGTCAACAAGCACTGGAGATAGGGGTAGAAGCGATACACATTCAACATCAGAATATCGACGCCGATTTGGTTCGAGANGCACACCTTCACGGGTTGAAAATTCGCGCTTGGAACCCGGATACGGTTCGGGAAATACAGCAAATGATAGATCTAGAGGTCGATGCAGTTGGCTCAAATCGACCAGATTTGCTGGTTCAACTATGCCGTTAGAAGATTGCAGAAGGTACAGTCCTAACGTGTTGACTCAGATGGTTGCTATCTTCTGCATCAATTACAATGAGTTATAGTTTTGTCCGTCGAATTAAGATTTAAAGGAAGAACTCTGTTAAAATAACTTCATGAATAGCATTTTGATTTTGTTTATGACGCGAGTTCTAACAGTTAGCATGCTGCTTTAGCCAATTGTTTCCATTCTACTTGCTAAAACTTTAACTATATTTTCAAGAAATAAGAGATGAAAATTTCTGAAAAGGAACGTAGAACCAATAAATTGAACCGGGATAGTCTGGTTCAGGCTTTACGGTTACTTCGAGAATGTGGATATGTAATATTAGAAGCTGTGCTTCCTTCCAACTGGGTAGAGGATATGTGCCGTGCTTATAATGAGGAGGTTAAAAGACAATTCGTAGGAGAAAAGCCAACGGGACATGGCGGAATATCAGCCCCTTTGCGCATGCCGTTTCTAGATCCGTTAGCAATCGAAAATCCTTTTGCCATGCAGATTCTAAAAGAAGCGATGGGAGACGATATTTTCTCTTATTTTCCTTACGGAAGTAACACTGCCTGGCCTGGTTGTGGAATTCAACATATTCATCGAGATACCGGACATCTTTTTCCAAACGAACCATACGTACTACCAATTTCACTAGCGGTAGTCAATATAGCATTAGCAGACTTTACTGAAGAGAATGGGGCTACAGAAGTGTGGCCAAGCTCTCATTTGGTTACTGACCTTCAGTATAATGACAACAACACCTTGGAAGAGCGGGCGACCCAGCTACCATCAATTCGCATAATTATGCCAGCGGGTTCAGTGGTTGTACGTGATATGCGTTGTTGGCACCGAGGGATGCCCAATCAAACTCAGGAGATTCGACCCATGTTGGCTTTGGTCTATTTCCGTCGATTCCATCACTTGCCGGATAATGCCCAGACTTTTCGAAATACTATTCCACCCGAGGTTTGGGAACAGATGCCTCCGCAATCTCAAAAGATCTATCGTTACAACCAAGCCTAAGAATTAATAACGCCGGTAAGGATAATTTTGCCAATAAACTACCTGAAATGTTGATTAGCTCCATCTGCCACTTTCCCTAATAGAAAATGAGATTTTAANAACATCATGGATTCCCATANTAACATAAACATTCGTCTATTAGAGGATACTGATCTTCCAAAAATTCCCACCTTTTTTAGTGGTTTGTCTGAGGCCAGCCGAAATTTTTATCATCCTTATACTTTTGATGACAGTGCAGTACAGTTAACTGCCGAAGAAATTAAAANTGAAGACTGTGTTCATATNGGTGCATTTAGTGATCAGAAAATGGTTGGACANGTTTGGTATAGGGGCAGAGATGACTATCCGGTTTTAGGNATTGGTATCATTGATNCCTTCCANAACATGGGTATCGGTCAAAGATTGATGCAAAAAATTGAGATCACTGCTCANCAACGGGGNAAATTAGGACTCTCACTGACCTGCTATTTGGAGAATTATCGTGCGATTCGAGTTTATGCCAANCAGGGTTATCGTTTGGTAGGACGNAATAGTAACGANACACAGTTCCGCATGATACGNNGTTTTGCTGACCAACAGTCTCCTTTTTCGGTNCGAGGTNTCTATGCTTCAAGNATTCCATGGAATATCGCCCCGCTGACGACAGACACGTGGNNTCTAGANGATTGGAAATGGTATATNGAACTTCTGAACGCAGCNGGTTGTAACTTGCTAAAAATCTATATCTGGTCAACGCAATATTATCATCCTGATGAACCTAGCTTGGTTTGTAATGCTTGGCGTTATCCNGTATGGCATGATGCGTTAGAGTATGCCCGAGTGATGGGNATGGAAACTCATGTCGGTTTCTCCACANGTACCGTTCCCCCATCAGTCTGGTTACGTTTCCCNCAATTGCGNGCGGAGGATGTAAATTATACAGGAATTACCCTGTGTTGGCAGCGNGGGAAGGAACAGATCCTTCCTTTTCAAGACTACCTGATTGATACTTTTNCTGATGTCACAGANAGCTTTGTNCTCTGGTTCGCTNANCCTGGTGCTTGCATCTGTTCTGACTGCCGAAATTATTTNAGAGTCATTATGAGCGCTTTCTACACCTTATCTGATANGATTGATGGAAAAACCAATGTAGCNCTGTGNCCTTGGTGGATTGAGTCCATCGAAGNTGGGAGGNTAGGTTTTGNNTCCCANCCTAATTTGCGNCACCAANTTGCNACTGAAATCCCCGATGGAAGCAGAGTGATTATNCAGAGCACTGAATATGAAACTATTGATATTATGAGGGAACATGGACTAAACCCTCTGCCGCTCGCCTTCTTCCTTGATCCGGAAGGTGGTTTCGAGTCCAATAATATTTTACCTGAACCCAANTTCCGTCAGATTGATCAATGGTTNGAAGCTAGCCTTGAATCGAAACATGGGGCGTCACTTGCTTATCGATTAACGCCTTATACCCAATATTCGAGTGATTATTATTTCTTTAATAGACAATTGGANCCTANAAAATCTAGAAATTCTATACTGACACAACTCGGTGATTTTGTTTGTAANCCACGTAGCCAACAAGNNTTNNGTGANGCTACAGCCTGTTTTGCATCAGCGATGGAGTCATTGGANGNATGGTGGTACGATCGCCATCGCCCCNATTTGGATGATGCTGTCAGAAGNCTTAGAAATTTAACTGGGTCTCACNATGCTGTCACAAATCTAGCGGACGCAGCTACAATTNTACTCCATTTGGTTGAGAGATCTACGGATCTATCGATTGAAGAATTGACTGAAGAACTGCGGCTTAAGATGAGTATAATGCCTATTTTTCGCGGTTTAACGCTCGACTATCTGTGGTCAAAACGAGCGCAGGCTTTCCTACAANTGCGTATTCAAAATTGGTTAACCCGCCTNTAAATTCTGGTTAACNACAAACACTATTTAGACATGGATATCATAAAATTAAAGTTACNANCTAAACAATCAATTACAGTTCTGACGGGNGCNGGAATCTCGGCGGAAAGCGGAGTGCCAACTTTTCGCGGATCAGACGGTCTCTGGAAGAATTTTCAGCCTGAACAANTAGCAACTTTAGAAGCATTCCAAGCCGATCCATGTCTAGTCTGGGAATGGTACGACTGGCGNCGAAAATTAATTGAACCAATCAAACCCAATCCAGCNCATTATGCATTNGTTGAAATAGAGNCNCAAACGGAACAATTTACCTTAATTACGCAAAATATCGATGGATTNCACCATAAGGCTGGCAGTCAAAATGTCTTGGAAATTCACGGCAACATNTGGAAGGTTCAGTGTACGAAATGTCAATGTCTGAGTCNCAATTNTGAGGTGCCGATTCAAATTTTGCCAACCTGNCNCCAATGTGGGGGACTGTTGCGCCCNAAAGTTGTATGGTTTGGTGAGACACTACCAGCAAAAGANCTGGAAGCAGCACAATTTGCTGCAACTCATTGTAGCCTAATGTTTATTATTGGAACATCAGGNCTTGTNCAGCCTGCNGCCTCACTGGGCGTCGCGGGGAAACAAGCTGGCGCCTATGTGGTCGAAATCAATATTGAACAAACACCTCTTTCGAACATCGCAGATGAAACACGAATTGGTAAAGCTTCAGATGTTTTAACCGACCTTCTAAGCTAAAGTAATTGATTTTATTAAAAATAAATTAGAAATGACGCATGAATCGCTGGTGAATCTGCATATTATTTATTACTCGGCTAAGTGTGTCAAAATCAGTAGTGGCAACGTGTTCAAAAACAAGGTACCGTTTCATTCAATAATAGGTTTCAGGACGGATGGTGGGATAACCCAATGTTACATTGCACTGAGAGTCTTACGAATGATTGCGTTTGTTGGAACAAATTACAACGCCCATAAATCAGGAAAAACTTGGAAAATCGAATACAATTCAATAAAGGACCAAGAAGAACACGTTTCGGAAAGATAGCGACAATACTGAATTGATAGAACATCTGAAATCTGAAGTCAGTTTCCTTCGTGAAGAACTACAAACGACGAAAGAACGATCCGACACCATAATCATGCAACTATCCCAACAGATTGATCGTCAGCAACTACAGCTTGAAGACATACACCGTAACTTCTCCATATTCGCGATGTTTTCGTTCCATCCAGCACCTTATAAAGGAAACTAAAATG
>PBXZ01000003.1:0-15880 GCA_002729415.1 Candidatus Poribacteria bacterium
TCGTTCAGGTACCCTTGATCCTTGTCTTCAACTGCTGGTGCCACTTGGCCTCTGATAAGTTGGATAAAGCCAATAGCCACCCCCAGTCCCATGATAAATCCAAATGTCTGTTCCATCAACGTCCAATAAGGAAGTTTCTGTAAAATAGGATACTGGGCAATCGGACCCCACTTGGCACGTCCCAGCATTTGGATGAAATCCCCGCAGGCAAAACCAATTCCACCGGCCAAGACCCCATAACAAGCCAGCATCAGGCCCGCCCAGTTTTTGCTTTTAATCAAGTAAGCGAAAATTGCCACTGTTACGCCCAATAGAGCTGCCCAGCTGTCGCTACGTGGCGGTGTCATGTGTAGGCCCAGAACGCCGGTCAGTAGTCCCAAACCAAGCCACCAGGCAACCGTAATTAAGACAACCAACTGACAAGCTGGGCGAGATTTGCGGTCAATCAGCCAGTAGGCAGATCCTGCAATAAATGCCGAAGCGGACTTAACCCAGTAAGTGTCGTAAATACTCCATTTCTGTTGCAACCAATCTAGCAATCCCACCTTGTCCAGAAAGAACCAGGTAACATAAATAACCGTTAGTGGTCCAATGAACATATTGAGGTAAGATCTCGGTTTGGTAACACCAAAACTGAGAAGCCCTGCGCCAATCCCTCCCCAGATTCCACCCACGATAAACAGGCAAGCATAACCATAATAGACATTTGGAAAGGAGGTCCCACTGGTGTATCCCACGATTATGCCGTAACTGGCCTGGCCGCCAAAAGCCCAACCTAAATAACCAAGGAACCCGAAGACAGCTGTTCGTCTCCACCAATCAGGCCGGTGTGCGCATAGGCAAATCACCAGGGATACCAGTGCCCCTGGCATGGCTGCCCCAGTGCTGTGACCATAAGCACCGCGAACACCCCATCCCATTGCCATAATGAGAGCTGCTGACAGGCAAAGGAGAATAGATACGCGTTTCAGGGAAGCTTGCTTTTCCGTTTTTAGAGATGTCATTTGCGTTTGTTGATTTACCCCATATTGTCATGTATAATCGATTTGCTCGTTGAGTGCTTGGCTGAGTTCGGAAATGGCTGCTGCTTCTTTCCATTCTAAATGCTTTAAAGGAAAGCATCAATGTTAATTAACAATCGAGATCATGGAATGGTAAGAGGGCCATATGTCTTTTTTGTTACTCGTCGTTTGCAATCTCAGCTTTCCAATTGGGGAAGAAAAAGGTTGTTTTTACCAATGACCAGTTACATTCTAACAGTTTTGACCGCAGTTTGGGCATTTGTACTGGTGACTGGTTGCCCAAGTGTAGTCAACAAGAAGGGATTCTCTGTTAATGATGATTTCGGGCAAATGCTTTCTGACTTGAAGAAGACCTTTCCCAAACACTTTTTAGAAGATGCCGTTATTGCTAAATCTAACCAGATAGATCGTCCTATGGTGTTTGGTGAACCCAATCCTCCAGAAGGATTTGCCGGACCTGACCAGAGTGACAAACACTCATTTGGGATCTATGTCCCTGCCAATAGTGACGGTTATTTCAAGGAAGATATTTCGATGGAGCAGTGGGTTTTTCATGAAATGTTCCATCTCTATAATCGAAGAACGAAAGAATATCAGCCATTCATAGACAAGGCCTTTCCCGACGAGAACGACGCCCTGGTCCAGTGGATCCGGAAAGATCCATATCATAGGACCTTTGCTCGAGAAGAAGCTTTCATTAATTTAATTACCTTTGCTGATCCCGCAAAGACTGAATCGCAGAAAGAAGCAGTGCGGGAATGGTTTGATTATGTTGGTGCCGAAAGAAAATCCCTCCAAGAGATTAGAAGCATATTGAATGTAATTAAACATTGGTAACAGACACAATTAGATTGGTTCGGATGATGAAGCTGATTAGGTATATTGAAGCAACACTGGTTTAAAGTCACCTCAATATTAAATTTGGATTTACAAAGTCAGGAGGTATTAGAATGAGTTTACTAAGTAAAGTCGCTATTATTACCGGAGCGGGCTCCGGTATTGGCAAGCGGACAGCACTGGCCCTTTTACAGGAAGGGTACTCGGTTGCCTTAGCAGGACGACGCGTTGAACCATTGGAAACCACCGTCGTGGAAGCAGAACAAACCGGTTCTCAAACATTGGTTATTCCTACTGATGTGACGGACCCTGTTTCAGTCCAAAACCTGTTTTCCAAAACCAAGGAGACCTTTGGTCGACTTGACGTGTTGTTTAACAATGCGGGTATCGGCGCTCCAGGCATACCGCTGGAAGATTTGACCTACGAACAATGGAAATCGGTAGTTGACACCAATCTGACCGGGCCGTTCCTATGTACACAGCAAGCATTCAAAATCATGAAAGATCAGGAACCTCAAGGTGGCCGTATCATTAATAATGGTTCCATATCAGCTCATGTGCCAAGGCCCAATTCTTCGCCCTATACGTCCACTAAGCATGCGATGACAGGGCTGACGAAATCGACTTCTCTTGACGGACGTAAGTACAATATTGCCTGCGGCCAAATTGATATTGGCAACGCTGCCACGGATATGACCGGCAGAATGAAACAGGGGGTGCCACAAGCCAGTGGATCCGTAGCAGTTGAGCCGAGGATGGACGCAGATGACGTGGCCCGAGCCGTGGTCTACATGGCAGGTCTGCCATTGGATGCCAACGTGCAGTTCATGACTGTGATGGCTACCCAGATGCCTTACATTGGACGCGGGTAAAGAGACATACTTGGCATAATGCCAGATTAAGCGCAAATTTTGGTGGTCTTTATTGAAAATCAAGGAAAATAGGCCGTGAATTTAGAACCAGAAATCGAGAAAACAGAAAATCTGATTGCTTGTGCACAGGAATTAGAGCAAAAGTTCCGTAATGATCCTCATCGGCCAAAGTACCATTTCATGCCACCGTCTGCTTGGATGAATGACATTAATGGGGCAATCTTTTGGAAGGGGCGATACCATATTTTCTATCAACATAATCCGGAAGGGGGATATTGGAACTGGATGCAGTGGGGACATGCCTCCAGTATTGACTTGGTTCACTGGGTACATCATCCTATTGCCTTGACACCAACCTTGGATGGTCCTGATCGAAATGGTTGTTTCAGTGGTGGTGCGTTCATCAGTAAAGAGGGCATTCCAACTTTTATTTACTATGGTGTGCCAGATGGGACCTGTTTAGCTTCCAGTCAGGACGATATGTTGATAAATTGGACCAAGCACCCGGATAACCCTGTTACTCCTGAGCCAACACCCGACAGTCCCGATTTCGGTAAATACACCATCCATGATCCATCTGCTTGGTTGGATGGAGATATCTATTACCAGATAACNAACANNCGGNATNCTGATGGCAAAGGTGATGCAGCTTATTTGTTCCGGGCACATGACTTGGATTGTTGGGAATATGTGGGCCTCTTTTATCAATCGGATCGTCGNTGGACTGAGTTTGACGAAGATTGTGCTGTGCCAGATTTTTTCCCTCTAGAAGATANATACATGTTGTTGTTTTGCAGCCATCTGCAGGGAACCCAGTATTATCTTGGTCGATTGCAAAATGAACTTTACCATCCTGAAATNCATGGGAGGATGAGTTGGCCTGGTGGNCAACTTGGCGGAGCCAGAACATTGTTGGATAGTAAAGGACGGCGTNTNTTCTTTGATTGGGTACGTGAATTACAAGGTAGTGAACGGGAAAGAGCNTCTGGCTGGTCTGGAGTTATGACATTACCCCGCNTTCTCTCTTTGGCTGATGACGGGACTTTGTNCATCCAGCCTGTCCCTGAATTGAAAGTTCTTCGCATGAATCCACGTACGCATCCCGATGTTCAGTTAGCAACCAATTCAGATCTGGCATTGGNTAACGTGCAGGGCCGATGCCTGGAATTGTCACTGGATATGGAACCACAGGACGCTCAGGAGTTTGGTGTCAAAGTGAGATGTTCCCCTGATGGTGACGAGCAAACGATTATCTCATGCCACAGCGCATCTAAGAAACTGAAAGTGGACGTCAGCAAATCGACTCTTGATGAGAAAATTGTTTATAACTACTATCGTAACACAGNAGCCCTTGACCGGTTGCCAGAAGAAAAACGAGTGGTGAAAGCACAAGAAGCTCCATTTGAATTGTCCGTAGGCGAAACACTTAATCTTCGCATTTTTCTTGACCACTCAATACTGGAGGTCTATGCCAATAGCCGCCAATGCATCACCCAGCGCATCTATCCAACACGATCGGACAGTGTAGGCATAAGTCTATTTTCTGGGNATGGTTCGGTGAATGTTAAATCGATTCGGGCTTGGGATATGGCTCCTGCTAATAACTGAGTTCCGCTACCAAAATCCAATCATATCGAAAAAGATTAGATCTTTATTGATGTTGAAGATCATTTTGGGTAGGCAAGGAAACCCGGATCTTATCAATGTAAAGCCCAATCTTTTCAATTGGTATCGGTTGGAACCCAGTGTTGTAAGCGGCAGAATCGCTAGCTAATTGAAATTGGTCGGGTTTATCTCCACCTAGAGACTCTGGTAGTTGATCAATTAGATTTTGTTGAAAAGTAACGTAAGGTCGAGCTTGGTCTTGAACGCCGTCCCATGTCCCCTTCTGCGCGATGTTATTAGCTACCAAGTTCCCTTTGGGCGCTGCCGGTTCGTCTTCCCAAATGTCGACCAGTTCAGGATATTGCTCGGCCCATGGTTGATCTTGGTAAGGCATAGCCATTAACCGTTCTTTCATGATCTGGTTGACATGATAGCNGGCCCANCCCATTGCCCGGGCGTCTATATGAAGTGCCGGGTTGCAATCAACAAAGATATTGTTTTCAATTTTGCAATCACGGCCTCCGCCAATAAAGGCTGCTCGGGTTACCTGGTAAAACAGGTTGCCGTAAATGCTGGTGCCAGAAAACATATCGTCCAGGTAGACGCCAACGCAACCACGTCCCTCAAAACCATTAATATGATGCAGGAAATTATGGCGGATAATAGTTCCACGCATAGTCCAGTCCCGTCCGCAGTAAATGGCACCTGCATCATTAGACTCATAACAAACATGGTGAATTTCGTTAAATTCGATCAGGTGGTTGTTTCCNCTAAATCCAATTGCCATGTGGGGGGCGTGATGAATCAGGTTATGGGCAGCACGGTTACCAACACCATTGAGCGAAACCGCTGGTTGGTAGACTCGNTCCCAGCGGCTATAATGATGGATATGGTTGTTTACGGCATAGTGCTGAGCCGGTTGAAGTTTGACTCGATCCCCGCCTGAGAGCGAAATTCCACCTTTTCCTGTTTGATAAATATTGCAACTCTGCACACCGNTTTTGCTTCCTCCAGATACCTGAACCGCCCAACCTCCAAGGTTTCGGAAGGTACAGCCTACCAAACGATTGGATTCACCTCCATTGATAAGGACGCCATGTTCTCTGGCAGCTTCAAAGATAAATCCTTTCAAAGTAACGTGACTGACATTTTCCATCTTGACCATGGTTTTGATAACTGAAACAGTGGCCTGACTTTCTTCCAATGGTGACGGAGGCCAAAAATAAAGAAGTGATGTTTTTCGATCAAGGTNCCATTGTCCGGGTTGATCAAGTTCAGCTAGGATGTTGAAGGCATAGAACCACTGCCCTGTTCGGTAGCCATAACCGTGATACGGAGGCTTAACCGAGATAATTCGATTTTCTGTGTCAATTGATTCAACTGCATGCCGTTGCTCCGACCAGTCCCAGAACCAGTAACCATGTACCCAAACATCATTTTCGTTCCTCCAGCGTTCGGGTCGATCACTCTGATACATAAATTTACCAATTTTATCGCCTTTGGTACCGCGGACATCAACAGGGTCGCCNCCCACCAATCCTGTAATTTTGATAAACTCCTCATTGGGCCATCTGGATAATGTCATCGGCCGGTCGGCAAAAAACAGTTCCAGCCCACCTCCACCTGCCTGACCAAAATCGTTGATACCCAGTTTTCCTAAATCGGTTTGTCGTATGTGATCTCTAGCCTTTGGCTGAAGNCGGTTTCGTATTTCCGGATCAGAAACANGTTCAAAATCAGTGACTATTCGTCCTCCGACAAGTCGTACCTCCTGCCCCAATTCTGCGCTGTATACAATTGGAATATTTTCTTCCCCAGAATCCTGATCATGCAACTCAAAAGCAGCAGGCAGTTGGTATATACCGCTACCCAGGATGACGTTTATTCCCTGTCCTGTTGATCTTAGTTCTTCCCAAGCGTTGGAATTCTTGATTTTGCGAATCGAATCTCTGGCACCTTCTAATGAAACCAAAGGCCCATCTGTTCCCGAAGCATTGGGTTCAGGTAAGCGGCCAGACCATAGGTCGTTTCCACTGCAACTGACATGTATTGTCAGTCCATCTTGTTTGGTTTTAACTGCGTTGCCAGATATCGACATTTTTTCTCTCCCTGTTTCAAAGGCAATACTATTGACCGTGTACATCCAAAATATAGNCAGCATAGGTGCAAGACAGNATCCAATTTTCGGTATAGCCATTCGCCCAACCAGTTAATTAATCAGTTCTTATTTCAATTGGTAGATCGTGCCGATCTCCCCATTCTTTCCAAGAACCAATGTAGTTACTTACCCTCGGATANCCTAAGAGACGCAACGCTAAATAGGAGTGGGCTGAACGGTAGCCACCTTGGCAATAGCAAGTTATGCGTTTATCAGAAGTTACACCTACTTGGTTGTACATTTTTTGCAACTGATGAGCTGGTTTAAATGTTCCATCTGGGTTGAGGTTCTCTGTCCATTCGATGTGAATTGAGCCCGGAATAGCACCGGCCCGATCTGCGCGTGCAACGCGGGCATAGTGCTCATCAGCTGAACGGGTGTCAAGTACCACGAAATCTGGTTCGTCAAGTTGACCTAAAATTTCCTCAACATTTNTATGTGTGTCAGNCTGGGGGGAAATTGGTAACCCACTTAGATGAGGTGGAACAACCGGGTTGATATCTATAACACCTCCAGCCTGTAGCCATGACTGAATGCCACCATCAAGTACTTGAGTCTTCCTATGCCCTAGATACTCGCAAAACCAAAACCCTCGTGCCGCACACATTCCAGAAACATCTTCATAAAAGANGATACTTCTATTCAGATCAACACCACGACGTGCNAACAAAATACCAATCATTGACATAAAGGCTTNAAACGGTTGTTCTCTGGTGTCAGTCAAACTGATTGAGAAAAGGTCNAGAGNGANNGCATTAGGAATATGTCCTGCCATGTATTGATGTACNGGACGAGTATCNACTATNCAATGTTCNGATACCTGTGTGATTAATTCCGTAGCTGAAATTAACAGTTGTCTGTTAGCATATTCCTTATCCAAGATTGCCTCCTAGGTTATATCTTTATCGCCCAGATACTCGATGCATAATAAAATTGCATGCTAGGATCTTAGGCAAGCAGAGATTAGCAAATGGATCATTTTTTTTCAAGTGCCGCTATATGTTAAATAATATATTTAAATTAAATGCTCAATCTGCAAATATTATTTTANTTAAATATGNATAAAAATATAAAANNCTTNAATTTNTNAATNATNAAATNNTNTAAGTNTNAATATANANATTAATAAAATACTTAAATTTATAATAATTGATATAGATATTTAGTGAATGTTTTAAGGCAAGATGGCAAATATGAGATAATTTCAACCTCACATCGAAAAATTCGTTATCAAGAGTCACTTCAAAATCGATTTTTTAAGACATTTTTAAGGGGAAAGCACTGAGGCAAGCCCAACTTCTCCATATACGAAGTTCTGAGGGGGTTTATAAGGAAATTGTCTGTTTTTNATGGATTCTAGTGTTCTATGAGGCAATATGAGTAGATGCAGATAAACATAAAGGACTTCATGGCGTTATATCTTTTGTAACAGCAAATGAAAATGGCAGTAAAGCAAAAGGAATTGGAATTGACAGTTGTCAGCTGCGTTTTAAAAGATCGTGCAAACAAAAACAGGGTGGGTTAATGAGGCCAAATCCTGTTTCTGTTTGAATCCTGATCTTTATATTCTAACAACATAAAAGGTTAATACTGGTAAATAACTGGATCACGCCGTATTATTCGAAACGGAAAAACAGCGGTATATGGCCAGTGAAAAGAACTTTTAGCAATTACCCACAGGCAGATATTATAGAATGGTGATGGCAGTCAAAAAAGAGTTGCAGTTAACACCAGCTAACATGCTGCGAAACAGGGAAGTAGCATCCAGAATATGTATTTAAGTCTGAATGTTTAATACATATAGACTTAAATAAAACCATATTGAATCATTGTATTTTACTTTCAATGTTTTAAACATAGACTTTTGTAAAACAAAAAACGAGAAGCTAGCCCTCTAAATCCCTATTATAACAGAAAAATGCGCCGTTTTAGTGATTGGTCTATGGTGGTCTTACTTTTACTTAAGTCTGTATGTTTAAAACATTGAAAGTAAAATACAATTCCCGTTTTTAGTTGTATTTAAGTTTAAAAGTAAAATACTTGTATTTAAGTTGAAACTTAAATACAACCCCAAACGTACTGAAAAGTAGAATCTTTTCATGGAATAATGCGTTTGCAAGGGGATCTAATGGAAGTTAAACGGATTGGGTTGTATATTCGGTGTTCTACCGATAAACAGGAAGTTGTGCTGCAAAGAGAACAGCTCTACGAATACGTAGACTTCATACGCAGAAGGAATCGGGAGACCGATTATCTGACCCAAGAATTTGTTGATGAAGGAGAATCGGGAGGTAGCACCAAGCGACCTCAGTTTGCACGCATGATGGAAGCTGTTCAAGATGGACGGCTCGATTATATTATGGTTACAAGGCTAGACAGACTTTCCCGCTCTCTGCAAGATCTGCTGAATACTACAACAGCTCTTAAAAACCATGATTGTGATTTTGTTATTACTGACCAAAATATTGACACGTCTACCCCACAGGGGAGGTTGCTTTTTCAGATTATGGGTGCATTTGCCGAATTTGAAAGAGAAGCAATTCGAGAACGCATGCAACATGGACGAAAGAAAGCAGCAGTTGGTGGTAGTAAATCCGGCAAACCATGTAATCGTCCTAAACTCGACGTAGATGTGGACGGCATCGCTTACAAATTTGGGAATGGTATGAGTATGAACCAAATCGCCAAAGAATACGAAGTGAGCATCACTCTTGTCAGAAGTCGACTTCAAGAACGCGGATTACGCTAAAGCATCCTCTTCATCAGTATCTGGTGTACTATCTTCTATTACCTGAGCAGTCGTCAAATGCTGCAAAAGAATCTGTCGGCATTCATCTTCTGACGCGACTTCTGTCAGATTAATTTCACTTAGTTCAAGCGCATCAATTAATGCTCGTATGATTGCTGTGCGTTTGACAACTTTTCCCGAATTAGCACGAATATCGTTGGAAATTCCATCGAGAAAGACAACTTGTCGATTCAGTAATGACGTCGTGACTTTAGTCCAATCCTCCTGGTGAAGTGGTGGGCGTCCGCGGTTAGGCTTTGTGGCCGTTGAAGCAAAAATATCGTCAGGTGTTTTTCCTACCTTTGTCAATTTTCCCCCTTATTAAGCATTCTATCCAGAATCTCAATAGTCAGATCCGTATATGCTTTAGACCCATTTGATTCTGGGGCGTAATCAAATATGCTTTGGCCAAAGCCTGGAGCTTCAGCCAAAGCGGAACTAACGCCAATTTCAGTGTTAAAGACAGTGTTTTTGTAATGATTGCGGACCATCTGGATGAGTTCTTCTGCAGCGTTAGACCGTTTATCAACCATTGTTAACAAGATCCCTAGGAACTTAGCAGTTTCACCAATGCCTTCTTGTATTTTCTCTACTGCTGAGAGCAGTGTGATAACTCCTTCAAGAGCCAAATACTGTGGACACATTGGCACTATAAAAGCATCCGCAGTAACTAATGCATTCACTGTCAATATTGACAGTGAAGGAGGGCAGTCAAACACAATATAAGTGTATTCATCCGATATGCGTTCGACAGCGGAACTAAGTTGATTCTCTCTGCCTTTAACATTAGCCATAATCACGTCTGCATTAGCTAATTCTATTGACCCCGTAATCAGATTTAAACCATCAATAGAAGTCTGGCGTACAATTTCTTGGATTGGTATTTGATCGAAAAAAACATTTCCAATCGAAGGAGTCAAATCTTGTCTCCCAATACCAAGCGAAAAGGAAGCCGAACTTTGGCTATCTAAGTCAATTATTAAAACGCGAGCATCCCCAGAAGCAAAGCGAGCTGAAAGGTTTACGGCAGTCGTTGTTTTCCCAACCCCACCTTTACTATTAACAACCGCAAGTGTTTTCATAGTATAAACTTAATTAAATACAATACAGTTTAGTTTTTTAAGTTTTAGTTTNATAGCCTTAAAGATTCTTTATATTTTACCATATTTAATTAAAATAGGCTTAAAATAAATTCACACTAACGAAACTAAATTGATATGCAATGTTAAATTTAGATTTATCGCATCATGCTCGCCATATCGTCGAAGCGATATATCTCGGCCCATCTGGCTCGTCAGCAAAATAGTAAACTGTGACTATACTACCGTCCGTCCTTTGGATAGTACGAGGGTATCCTATATCATGGCTGCCTCCATCATCCCTGAGGACAATCTCTGTACTCCATGTAATGCCATCGTCATCGCTAATTTTTGCCAACAGGCTATATGGAGCATCTCGATAGCCATATGTTATGCAAAGACGCCCATCCCTCAATTTTGTCATTGTTGGTGGGTTTCCACCAACGCCTGTGTCTTGCACAGGACGATCCAAGTATTGCCAGTTATGACCGTCATCTTCGGAAACATATAGATCTATGTAATTTCTCGCTTCTTCCCAATTTTCATTCTCTTCTCTTGTTCGTACAGCCACGAGTATACGGGATTCAGATAATCGAATACTGGCTGGCATAATTTCAAACCCAGCTGGTTCTTCACCAATTTCTGATAATAAGTGAAACGATTTACCTCCGTCAGATGTTCTAGCACAAAACACACGACCTTCTTTGTCATCAGATTTAGCTGCGGTTAGAAACAAGGAACATGTNTCCTGATTAGTAACCAGATAGTCAGTTCGAGCTGCAATCCCCCGAAATCCAAACATAGGGAGACGATAAGGACCTGCCCACGTNTGACACCTATCAATCGAGGTATAAAACCANGAGACCGCTCCACCAGCNANCCCGGTTCGAGCACACATAAGCGCAAAATCTGNATGGGNAAAATTGATGTCTCCATTGCAAATGTTTAGTNCTTGATTAAGTTCCGAAGATTGACCAATTTCTAAAGATTTTTGAACNTGNTCGTCTGCTGACAACCCTCTATCCCCTGGTGTTTGACATGGCATGTTTTGTACACTCCATGTCTTACCACCATCGAGACTGCGAGCTTGCATCGTAACGAAAGGCCTACTTCTATCACGGGTATGAAATCCGGCGTCCGACTGATGATAACCAAGTGTAAACCCAACAACAATTTCATCATCCCATGACCATATTCCATAATTAGCTGGCCAGCCAGCGTATCTACCTTCTTGTCGGTAAACCGTCACATGTTCAACCATATTTTTTAAATTACTCCATTCAATAATAAGTTGTGCAACACCTGAATACTATCTTCAAAATACATCGTGGTAAATACCAATTTAGGAATCAAACTATCTATCCTTAAATGGTGCTAAGATGGAGCTACAATCACCTTATTTTTATATCATTCCACGTGAACGAAGATAGTCTAAACTCAACTTAGCAGATTCCAGAGGCGACCGAACACATCGATCCTGTTCCACCACATACCATTCAACCCCTGCATCTGGTGAGACAGCAAAGATATTATCCCAATCCAAAATGCCATGTCCAACTTCCGCAAAAGGGCAATCTTGATTTCCAGGGTCTGAAACACTGTCTTTAATATGCAATCGTGGTAGACGCCCAGCATATTTTTTGATATATTCAACTGGATCTGCACCTCCCTTTTGTACCCAATATGTATCCAGTTCCGCTTGAATATCAGACACAGGGATGGTATCGAACAAATAATCTAAGCCATATTTACCATTAACTTTGTTCTCAAACTCAAAAGCGTGATTATGGTAAAGGATGCGTAGACCAACTTCTTTTGCTTTAGCACAGCCCTCGGCTAAAGCCTCTACCACAGGTATCCAGTCTCCATTATGTTGCTGAAGTTCACCACCAATTCCACACATCAGGGTGTCAATTCCTAACTCCTGACATCGGTCGGAAATTTTCTGTATATCATTTCTCATTTCTACAGGTGAAACTCCTCCGCCAATTAGCACCAGATTATGATCAGTCAGCAATTCGAGAAAATCGATGTTGCTCATTCCAGCTGGGGGACCACCCTCAACACCTTGATAACCCATCTCGGACACCGATCGGATCGTCTGGATCGGATTTTCAGCCAAGTCGTCTCGAACTGTATACAATTGCAACGCAATCGGAATTTTTCCCATTTAAGCCTCCNTTTCCTGTCGTTATTTTATATTAACATAGTCTACATCCAATTCCAACAATTGACACCAACCACCACGATCACTATAATAAAAAGGTGAAAANAAAAAGGAAAATATTATGAACACAGNGCTGATGTTCATTGGGTTAATGACTGCCTCTGCAAATGACTCGATTCTTTCCCAAGTACAGCATGATTTTGCTGATAATGANGGTGTTAAGATTCACTATGTTGTAATGGGAGANGGNCCATTGGTAGTAATGATCCATGGCTTCCCTGATTTCTGGTACTCTTGGCGAAANCAAATGAANGGGNTGGCNGATNAATTTCGTGTAGTAGCTGTTGATCTACGTGGATACAATCTTAGTGGAAAGCCTCANGGAGTCGAAAGTTATACTATGCCTCGATTNGCAAGTGACATTTTAGCNGTNATTCAGCATNTAGGCGAAGAAAGAGCCATTATTGTTGGACATGATTGGGGTGGNGCTATTGCTTGGACTGTTGCTATGACACAACCGAGATATGGTGGAAAAATTAATTATCTGCAATTTACCNCACTTCAAAGGATTACAACGAGAATTAGCGNGCAATCCAGAGCAACAGAAGAATAGCCAATATGCTCGGAACTTCCAAGAACCCAACGCGCATCTACAACTGACGGCAAAAATTTTAGCTGAATGGGTTGTAGATCCAGATGCCAAGAAATTATATATCGATGCTTTCGAGAAATCCGATTTCGAGGCAATGCTGAATTATTATAAAGCTAACTATCCGCGGCCTCCATATACAGAAAATGACTCTCCAGNCATCAAGGTTAAGTGCCCAGTTCTAATGTTCCACGGATTAGAAGATTGGGCNCTGCTACCAGGTGCATTAAATGANACATGGAAGTGGATTGACAACGAATTNACATTGGTAACAATTCCTGATGCGGGACATTTTGTTCAACATGATGCCTCAGAACGTGTAACTCAAGTAATGCGCCGTTGGCTACTTGANTGGTAGGNATAAATGTCAAACAGATGCGATTTTTGCGGCTATCTTGCCCCAATGGTTTTCGTGCATGGTCATTATCAGTGTACCCAATGTCACCAGGTGTGCATCACTTGTTGTGAAGGTAATTCAGACTGTGAAATGCAAATTCTTGTGGCTGAAGCAACTCAGAACTCAAACATTCCCATCGATAATGACACAATTTCCCAANGCGNAAAAAAACAGAAATTTGGAACCNGACGTCNAAAAAACGCAGGAAACATCCCATCCTAATCAGATTTGATTGCGTTTCGATCAGCATCAATCCACTCTTGCCATCTTTGTCGATCAGGAACCAAAAAACCAGAATTGCTTCGTGCTTGAAGTTGTGGTTCTTCACCAACCAAACGCATATGCCGATAATCGTTGCGAGAACGGGCTTCCGCTAGTATTTTCTGTGTGAGCGGACCACTATGGTTGTCTGTATGTTTAAGCCAACTGGAGTTATAATAGACGCTAAAAAAATAACGCAGTTGACCAGAAGTATTAGGTGTGCCGGAGTGAATTAAGCCGTTATGTGTTACAACGACATCGCCCGCTTTCATATAAATCAAAGTTTCATCTGGATGCGGCTGAGAACGAGCTTTGGTGTCCTCAATAGAAACAGGATGTCTATGAGATCCGGAAATTACACGCAAAGGTCCAAAATCGTCTGTTAGATCTTGCAAGTAGCTGATGGCATTAGAAGCTGATGGCCGCCTGTAAATCCCCTCTTGCGGAAATTGAGCCCATCGGTCTCGATGCCAACCAGAGACTTTGTTTTCTGTCTCCTCAGTTAGCACTGAAGGAAAAGCTGCCAGTGTCAGGTTATCCAATTGAACAAATGGTCCCATCACTTGTTCAAGAAAGTCAAGAATTACGGGATGGCAAACTGCTGGCCACATCAGTTTAGGAGCGTATTCCAGCATGTTACCAAACCAAGTTTGGCCCTCGTAATCTCCCATCAATTCAGCATGTTTTTTCTTCCATTTCTCTATTTGATCAGTACTGTACAAATTGGGAAGGACAACATAACCATCCCTTTCATAAGTCTCAATATACTGTTTAAAATCGACAGACACAGTTAATTTTTCAACCTTTCTTATCTTTAATTAATAGATGACAAATGTTAACTAATCTGACCTGTAGTTTACCATTTTTCCAACCAATCATTAAGTGGCGTAATGGGTTTTGTTCGACTACGAATTATCCACTGAAAGTTCGGGTCTTTCCAGTATATTGCTCCAGCATCATCGTCGTCACGAACGTAGCGGATATCAATTGCCCATCGGATCAAATTATCGATAGTATGGGCTACCGACCGATGCAACGTCAGGTTATGAAACAGGAGAGCATCTCCTGTTTCCATTGGACAGGTAATAACTTTGGATTCATCAATTAGAGAATCCAGAACTTCAAGAAACCTACCTTCTCGATCTTCAGTGTGGTGGTTAAGCAAACCCATTTTATGTGATCCAGCGACGACCTGTAAACAACCGTTGGTTTCATCAACAGGCACAAGAGGAATCCACGCCGTTGGGATAAGAGCAGACTCACTTTGAGCACCGAAGTAGCCACTGTCTTGATGCCAAGGAACCACCGTAAGTTGTTGATTTGGAAGCTTGGGACGAGCATTAAAAACTGGATGCCCAATCACGTCAGTACCAGTAATTTCACCAATAGCTGTCACCAAAGGATCCGCATGGTGTAGGTCATAGATCGCTTTCCCTGCTACTTGGTTACGCCACGATCGACCAAACCGATTGGCGTGTATCCCTGCAACCTTGAGCAGACGTGTTTCAAAGGGAAGACCTTCTCCTTCATCCTCTATTAGACCTTCGGATTTTAATTCACTGACAATACGATCAACCATTTCGGAGAAAAGTTGTCGAACGCCCTCGATAATGGGTAGCGGAACAGCTCGTTTCAAAAGTAGATATCCATCTTCTTTCCACTGTTGGGTTTGTATTTCGGATAAAATCATGTATAGTCCCACGACCTAACTACTAGTCACTTAACTTTAGTTGGTAATATCAAGCTCCAAAGAGCTTGCATTTAACTAGAATTCATCGATTATTTTCGTAATCAATTTCACTACTCCAACATAAGATCATATCATAAATTAAGCTAAAGCATAAAACAACCTAAAACTTGTTGGATACGGTCACACCTAGGCCTACCATAGCATCTGGAACAGGAGAGGGAAGATTGTGAAAAAACTAAGTATGGAAACAACAACGCTTATAGCGTGGAAGGTAATGTAATAAATTGGAGAGAGACAGCTTTACCGACTTTAGTTTTGGTGAAGCCCAAAATTCAGGAAATTCTTCAATACCTTT
>PBXZ01000004.1:0-48828 GCA_002729415.1 Candidatus Poribacteria bacterium
ACTTTAACTGGTTCTGCGTGTATGACTTGATTGCTAATGAACAGAAGTAAACAGAAAATAAGAAAATAAGATAAATATATTTGTAATTTGGGTCTCAATTTTTGCCTCCGCTAAACTTTATCTGTCTTTGACCAACACAAAATCAGTTCGTTGGTTTCGTTCCAACCAATCGGCATAAGCCTCATTTTGGTCGCGTTTGAGTGGTTCTCTGTCACCATGAGCGACAGTATTAATCCTGCTACCTTGAACATTGTGTTTTCGAACGAGATACTGGGCAATTGATCCAGCGCGTTTCCTGGAGAGGTCCATGTTAATCTGGGGTGAACCGGTGGGAGAGGAGTAACCATGCAGGATCAAACGATAGTTCGGATAGTGCAAAAAAGTATCGGCAAATTTATCAACAACTAGTTTCGACTGTTGACTTAACTTTGCCGAACCGCTACCGAAGTAGATTGGATCAACTCTCATTTCACCAATGCGTTGAGTTTTACTTTCAATCTCCTCGGCTTTCATCCTGACAAATTGCCGCTTAGTCTCAACTGGTGGCGGTGCCACTTCTTTTTCTGGCATGCCTTTGATTTGAGGTGCCGCACTCGGGGTTAACTGGCTGAGAAAATCCTTATTCACTATCCAATATGCTCCACCGGGTTTGCTGGCAAATGGGTCTGTCAACAATTTATCATGAAATTGTTGAACACTAATTGTATCTTCAATAACTTTTGCGATTTTATCAGTGGCAGTCTGACCTATACCAAACCAGAGGTGATGGTTTTCCCTGAGACCGATGAAGTCAATACCATCCAAAATATGCTGTGCGGTTGCCTCATCGATATCGGGCCCACCATCTTCTGCTAGATACTGGACAAATTCAGATTCTCGTTTCTGGTAATAATCAAGCGTCTTAAAATATGCGCGAGTCACTTTCTGTACGATTTGTGGATTGCTCGTAACGATTTGGCGTGAGGCGATGCAGACATCGATGATAATGTCATCACTGTCTTTAGTACTAGTTAATAAGGTGTAGCCTTCCTGGATAGCACGTGATGTTTCAGGTTCCCATACAACTGCTGCCTCAACCTGTCCTTGTTTCAACATTTGGTAGGATTTCTCTGAAAGCCCCTTAGTCACCGGCATACGCTTAACGCTAAGAATGTCGAAGTGTGTCAATGTGACATCTAATAGGTGTTCGCTGGGAAAACCAGCCGAATAGGAAATCCTTGCACCCTCTAAGTCATCTAGAGCTTGAATTTTTGAACTGGCGACAATCGAATCGCCTCCATTGGATTCATCTACCAGAAAGATAATAACGCCTGGATAGTTCAAGTTGATGGCATTGAGTGTATAGCCGTCGATTGTGGCGACCACAAAATCGTATTTACCATCGACTAATCCTTGAAAACGTTTTTCTAGATCCTCCTCTTGTTCATAGCGGTAACCAATCTGAAGTTGGGAAAGAACCGTACGGAATCGATCGGAGCGAAAGAGACTATAACCAGACCACGGATCTCCGGCAACGGTGACATTTGTATCGAAACGACCGCCGCTACTAGCTTGATCGTATTTTTTCGCTTGTTGGCTCTCTTGAAGTTTGGGAATTATATATTTGTAAGCAAGACCGCCGATGACAGCTATAAGAATAACAAGCACCATAAAGATTCGGCCAAGTGCCAATTTTTGTTCCGCCATTACTGTGTTCCTCCGATTTGAGGTGAAGTTGTGGGAAATAGATGCCGGATGCTGAAATGAAATTTACAAATACTATGAATCACTTAAAAAAGGAATTGATTGGAGAGGATTATGGAATGACAGCTGCTAGCTACGACAATATTGAAATCAAAATTTAAAAAACACCCTATTCTCCTAACTTGCGTTCCTCTGTTGTTTCTGTTTGGGGTTCAGCCTTTGTCTGTTGTCTTTGTTTCAGCCTTTCTGAGAACTCATTGGATCCAGTACTCTGCTTAGCTGCAGCTCGATAGCGTTCGCGTTGGCGGGACACATCCGTACCTCCAATCTCAGAGGAAATTTGCGCCTTAGCTTTTGTATCCTGAACTTTACGACGAACGGCATCTAATGCCTGATCCGTACCCTCTGTTGAAAGTCCTTGTAATCTCTGTTCGATTCGAATAATTGATTCACTACTGACTAAATCAGCGACTGCTTCATCACCTTCTTGTTTCAATGACTGAACACGCTCTTGGAAATTGGCAAGTTCAATTTTGTAATTCTCAACCTTTTGATCTAGTTCCTCAAACTTGCTTTGACGTTGTTCCAGACGGCCTTCTAGTTCTTCCTTTTTCGTGAAAGCACGGTTGTAGGCTTGTTCATGAACTTGTTGGTTTTCAGGTTCACGCTCAGCAATAGCTAATGCCCCTTCCATTTCCTGTTCCAATTCGCTGAGTTGTTCTTCGTCTTTCTGGATCTCCTGTTCTGTTTGCGACCTTTGCCGTGCAAGTGAAGAAACAGCATCAAGCATCTGGTTGTAACGTTTAATTTCTTGTTCTTCTATTGTTCTATAAGTTGCTTTGATACTTGATGTGCTCCCTGAAACAATGTCATCTCCTGCTTGAAGGAAAAACCCCTTGATTCGGATAAGGACTGATGAAAAAAAACCCATTTTCCTGCCTCCTCAGATATATTGATGTGTGAAATAAACTACATGATCGATTGTTCTGATTCATTCGGTTCGGGTTGCCTGAGAAATTCTGCCACTTTTGCGCATTTAGCCTCGTAGTCATCTAGAATGGCGATATCCTGATTGAATTTATGGACTAAGGCTTGTTTCCTCGCGCGAAGTTCATTTAGGCTATTCTGTCGATTTTCTTCAAGATCCTGAATTCTCATTTCCATTTCAGCTTTCAACTGATCTATTTCCTGATTGGCTTCCTGTTCAATCTGTTTCATATCATCCTTGGTTTGTTGCACCTGTGCATGGTGTTCTTGCTGATAGTTTTTTTCAAACTCTTCGCAAATTGCTCCTTTTTGCAGAGCATCCTGAATAACATCTTCAACAGACTTACCTGAAACCTTGATAACAGGCGGAAGACTTTCTTTTGGGACACCTTCTTCAATCAGTTGCATTACTTTTTCAACCGAATACTCACCACTATCTAACTCCCAATTACGATCAATTCCACCAGCCATCAGAACTTTATCAATATTTATTCTGCTTTCATCATCATCAAACTCACCTGCGGGTAGGTCGAACAATACCTCAGAAATGGTACTATCAACAGAACTCAAATCCTCTTGACTAATAATCTTGTCTGCCCCTTCTGGGGTTTCGACACTTTTGTTTTTTTCATTTAGTTCTTCTAGAAAAGGATTCGGCTCATCAACGTGCATAGTTTCAGTGGAATCCTGTAGAAAAGGATTGGATTCATTTTGACTTTCATCTGTATCTTCAGGNAAATCCACCNAGAAAGNATTTGGTTCTTTATCCGCACCTTGATCCTCATTTTNTTCTAACTCTGTTGTCTNAACAGTCTTATAAAAAAGTTTTTTAATGAAGCCCATATTGTTCAGCCAAATCCCAGAATCCCGGGGATTCTAACACAGTTACATCTCCCGTTCAACTGAAAACTAAGGAGCTTATAAGGTGACACAAGGGTAACGTGATTTTGGAATTAAACCAATAATTTAAATGTCAATGTCAGCAGCAGTCTTCACCCCAATTGTGCCAATTTGACAAAAACCTATAACTTTTGTCATGAAAACAACGTTTTTTAAGATATCTGAATCTAAACCAAAAACTAGGGTTTTCTCTAAAGAAATCAATCAGCCATCTGGCATGAACCGTTTTGCTGGAACTGATTATAACTACCCAAAAATCAATAGTCCTTAGAAATTGGTATTGAACTTGCTATTTTTAACCGAAAATATAACAGCAAAGGTGAGTATCCACGATGAGATACGATCAATTTACAATTAAAGCACAGGGGATTGTACAAAGAGCACAAGATCTGGCTGTCCAAATGCAAAGCCCAGAAATTAGTCCGGAGCATCTGCTTGAAGCATTGGTAGCTCAAGAGGACGGAGTAACCCAACCAATTCTTCAGAAACTTGGAGTAGATATTGAGGGAATAAGGCTGAAATTAACTCAAGTACTCGAGCGTAACCCAAAAGTACAAGGAACTGGTCAGGAACCGGTTGTTTCACAAACGTTAAAACGCATTTTTGACTTAGCTTTAAAAGAAGCAACTTATCTCAGAGACGAATATTTGAGTACTGAACATCTTCTAATTGGTATTGCAGAAGAGAAGACAAGTCAAGCCGCCAAAATCCTGAGAGATCATGGTGTTATCAAAGATCAGATTCTCAAGTCACTTGTCGCTATCCGTGGGGGACAACAGGTTACTGATCAGAACGCCGAAGAGAAATATCAATCTCTTACACGCTTTGGCCAAGATTTGACACTAACTGCTCAAGCAGGAAAACTTGATCCCGTCATTGGTCGCGATGATGAAGTTCGCCGAATTTTACAGGTATTGTCACGTCGACGTAAAAATAATCCTGTATTAATAGGAAAACCAGGCGTTGGTAAAACAGCGATTGTCGAAGGACTAGCTCAGAGAATTGTCAATGGTGACGTTCCAGAGACCTTGAAAGACAAAAAGTTAATCGCTCTTGATCTTGGTGCGATGCTTGCGGGCGCGAAGTACCGTGGTGAGTTTGAAGATCGGTTAAAAGCTGTCTTGAAAGAAATAGAGCAAGCTGATGGCAGAGTCATTCTATTCATTGATGAATTGCATACTATTGTTGGTGCGGGAGCAGCAGAGGGAGCAATTGATGCATCAAATATGCTTAAGCCTGCTCTCGCACGCGGTGAGTTGCGATGTATTGGTGCTTCCACGCTTGATGAGTACCGAAAACATGTTGAGAAAGACGCAGCTCTAGAGAGACGTTTCCAGCCAGTGATGGTTGGCGAACCGTCAGTTGAAGAGACAATTACGATCTTACGTGGTTTAAAGAAGCGTTATGAAACACATCACGGTGTTCAAATTCAGGACAACGCTATTGTTTCAGCCGCTACGTTGTCAAACCGCTATATCCCAGATCGTTTCCTACCGGATAAAGCAGTAGACCTAATCGATGAAGCGGCATCTCGTTTAAGAATCGAGATTGATAGTGTGCCTCAGGAAATTGATGAAGTTGATCGTAAGATCATTCAACTTGAGATTGAGCGACAAGCACTTGATAAGGAGGAGGATGAAATTTCAAGGGATCGATTAATTCAACTCACTTCGGAACAATCCGATCTTGAGGAAAGGCGAAACCAACTGAAAGCCAAGTGGCACAACGAAAAGGAGACGCTTCAAGGCATACGTGAGATCATGGAGCAGATCGAAACACTGAAAATCCGGGAAGAACAAGCTAGACGGACTGGTGATCTGACCTCGGCATCACGAATACTATATGGAGATCTACCAAGTTTAGAATTACGGCTTGAAAATGCTAAGTCAAGCTTGGAGAAGATGCAAGGATTGGGACAACTTTTGAAGGAGACAGTTGATCAAGATGACGTGGCTGAAGTTGTGTCAAAATGGACAGGTATTCCTGTTGCAAGAATGTTAGAAGGGGAAATCCAAAAGTTGATCCAGATGGAAATTCGGATTCAGGCAGACGTCATCGGTCAAGACGAAGCAATTGCTATTGTCTCTAATGCGATACGGAGATCCCGCGTTGGGTTACAGGATCAGGACAGGCCAATCAGTTCCCTTATCTTTATGGGACCGACTGGTGTTGGAAAAACACATCTTGCCAAAACTTTAGCAGCTTTTCTATTTGATGATGAAAACGCCATGATTAGAATTGATATGAGTGAATATATGGAGAAACACTGTGTTTCAAAGTTAATCGGTGCTCCGCCTGGATACGTAGGTTACGACGAAGGTGGGCAGTTGACCGAAGCGGTTCGACGAAAACCATATGCTGTTGTACTTTTAGATGAGATTGAAAAAGCACATCCTGAAGTTTTCAATATATTATTGCAACTTTTCGATGATGGTCGTTTGACAGATGGTCAAGGGAAAGTTGTTGATTTCAAAAATACTGTTATTATCATGACCTCAAACATTGGCAGTCAATGGTTCAATGATGAGAGTTTGGACCCGGATGGGGTCCATCAGCGAATTATGGAATCTTTGCACCAGCATTTCCGTCCTGAATTCCTTAATCGAATTGATGATCAGATTGTCTTCAATCGCCTCGACCTAAAATCTATCAAACGGATTGTCCAACTGGAACTAGATCAAGTTGCCCTAAAACTTTCGGATAAAAATATCAACCTGCAGATTTCAGAATTGGCAAAAGAAGAACTAGCGAAACAAAGCTATGACGAAGTTTATGGTGCAAGACCGCTTCGGCGGACTATTCAACGTAAGATTCTCGACCCTTTAGCTATCCAGCTTCTTGAGGAGAGATTCAGTGACAAAACCGACCTTCTCGTTGACTTTGAGGATGATCAGTTTCGCTTTCATAAATCTTGATAGATTTAGGAATTGTGAGCAGACTTAGGGAAAGTTTTTTTATTGTCCTTATTGTTTGGTACATGATAGAATCGCAACCGTGGAACCTCAAACAAGAAATTCACTAGCTCCCTCGCTTTTAGGTCTTCACCCCTCGTTTGGTTTCGGTGATCGACTTGGGCTAGCAACTCCAGGTCACATCTTAGCTACGCAATCTGGACAACTTCTTCCGGTTTTNGCTCAACAATCAGTCCGAGAAATGGATCGAACGAATCGCACACCGCTAGAAGTTATGTCTACTGCGCAAGAAGCAATCCGAACTTCTGGTTGGCAAGGGATTTGGGGGGCNGATGCCGATCACTTAAAAACAGAGACAGACGTAATTAATCTGGCCAATGCGGGGTTCACTTTTTTTACCATTGACCCCTCGGAGTTTGTGAATAACGCAGCAGACAATTTGGTTCAAAATCANTTAAAAAAAGCTTTAGATGNAGTGGTTAAATCGCAAGCATTCGAATCAATTGGACAAATCGAGGATCTCTATTTAGGTAAGGGGATTGAAGTCAGTAATGATCTCACCCTTGACTTCAAAGATAGGGAGAAACTGTATCGGGCAGTTGTGAAATATGGTCGGGCAATTGCATATGCCGAAAAAATGTCAGGATGGATTACTGAAGCAACATCAGGTGCTGACTTTGAAATCGAANTCTCAGTTGATGAAACGGATACACCAACAACACCAATTGAGCATCTCTTCATCGGTATGGAACTAAAACGTCGNGAAGTTCAATGTGTTAGCCTNGCACCAAGATTTGTAGGTCAATTTGAAAAAGCAATTGATTATAAAGGNGACCTCGGCTTATTTGAATCGACGNTGGNTCAACATGTTGCCATTGCTCGCTGGTGCGGACCATATAAAATTAGTGTCCATAGTGGATCAGATAAATTTAGTATATACCCAATCATTGGTCGTGTTTGTGGTAATCTGTTACATGTCAAAACTGCTGGTACCAGTTATCTTGAGGCACTAAGGGTTGTGGCAAGAAGGAATCCTGANGCGTTTTTGGAAATTATTAAGTTTTCTCTTGAAANTTTTGATACAGATCGAGCAACGTACCATATATCGGCAGATCCCAANCGAGTTGATAATCCAGNAAACCTAAATCATAAGGAAAGAGAGGCGGAATTTCTTGATCTAGATGACGGTCGCCAAATCATGCACGTTACATTTGGTTCTGTGTTAGCAATTGGAAAAATGCCAGATAGCCAGCCTTTCAAAGAAATAATTCTGGAAACGCTAAGCACTAATTCAGATTTGCACAATCAGCTTTTGAACGAGCATTTAGGACATCACATTCGGTTATTAAGTTATGGTTGAATGAAAGAAATTCAGGTATGGAATATAGAACACTTGGAAAAACAGGTTTAGAGGTCTCAATAATCAGTTTTGGGGCAGCACCACTTGGCAGCGAATATCGGAGTATAGACGAATCAGAGGGGATTTCTGCTGTTCATACTGCTCTTGATTTAGGAGTTAATTTTATTGATACGTCTCCTTATTATGGGTGTACNGAATCTGAAATAGTCTTGGGTAAAGCACTTGGAACCGTTAACCGGGATCAATACTATCTTGCCACCAAAGTTGGACGCTATGGTCTCCAAGATTTTGANTTCACATCCGATCGNGTCATCAAAAGCGTAGATCAAAGCTTGGCTCGGCTCAGGATTGACTACATTGATCTCATTCAATGTCATGATATCGAATTTGTTGATCTCGATGTGGTTGTTGATGAAACTCTCCCCGCATTACGAAAAGTCCAAAAGCAAGGGAAAGTTAGATTTATTGGTATTACTGGATTACCATTGAAAATATTCCGCTATGTGTTAGANAGAACCAACGTTGATACTATTTTATCCTATTGTCGTTATTCGCTAAATGATATTTCTTTAGGAGGTTTGATTCCAGTACTTGAGGATGAAAATGTAGGTATCATTAGCGCTTCACCGTTATCAATGCAACTCCTTACCAATAAAGGGGCTCCAGATTGGCANCCAGCTGACAACGAAATTAAAGCCGCCTGTGTAAAGGCGGCAGAACATTGTCGTAATAAAGGTGCTGATATTGCAGAACTTGGATTGCAGTTTGCCTTGGCTAATCCGAGAATTCATACAACCTTAATGGGAACAGCNAATCCNNNAAATGTCAANAAAAATATCGCTTGCGTCAATCANAGGCCAAACACACAATTATTANCAGAAATTCTGGAAATTCTAGANCCAGTTCGTAACAAAACNTGGACTAGTGGNAGACTTGAAAACAACTAAATCATGCAAACAATNACACTTGATAGTCCNGGGANTTTTTCAATATCGCAAACCGAAATTCCGNNNCGATCTTCTGGNTNNGCACTGGTAAGAATCTATCGNGTTGGNATTTGCGGAACTGATCTCCATGCATTTCGTGGCCGGCAGCCTTTCCTGAGCTATCCAAGGATTTTGGGGCACGAACTTGGTGTTCAAATCATGGAAATTGATGAGAATGATCAGGATCTTCATGTCGGCGATATATGTGCAATTGAGCCATATTTAAATTGTGGTAAATGCATTTCTTGCCGACGGGAAAAAACCAATTGTTGTACAACATTACAAACATTAGGTGTGCACACTGATGGAGGGATGCGCGAGTTTATCACGATACCAGTTAATAAACTGCATAAATCGGATTTGTTGAGTCTAGATCAACTTGCGCTGGTTGAGACGCTTGGTATTGGCGCTCACGCTGTGGATCGGGCCGATTTCGATCAGGGAGAGTTTGTTCTGGTCATTGGTGCTGGCCCTATAGGACTGACCGTTACTCAATTTTCTAAGATTGCAGGTGGTCGTATCATTGTAATGGACATTNACGAGAATCGTCTTGATTTCTGTCGACGGGTTTTTGGCGTTGAATTCACTGTCAACCCACAGGAGNATCCAGTTGANCAACTCAAGGCAATCACTTCAAANGATATGCCGACTGTNGTCTTNGATGCAACTGGCAGCGTGAAGTCGATGGAGAACGCATTTAATTATGTGGCATCAGGAGGAAAGCTTGTATTTGTTGGATTAGTACAGGNTAATATCACTTTGNANGATCCAGAATTTCACCGAAAAGAGATNTCTCTNTTTAGNACACGTAANTCAACAGGAAGTGACTTCAAACGAATTATNACNCTGGNGGAACAGAACAAAATTGACACNAATCCATGGATCACACACCGCGCAACCTCCGATGAATTAATTGAGGCTTTCCCAACATGGCTTANCCCAGATTCTNGGACAATTAAAGCTATGATGTCATTTGAGAANTGGTAGTAGANTGNCGTTTGACGTGTAGCAATTTCTGTATGCTAGAATTTGTTTCNAACTCTTGGNTTNTTAGTATGGAAGTNCGCATTAACNNTTGATCTATTGGAGGTTCTCTCGTCAAGNTTGACCAATAATTTTTGAAACGGAACTGCCGTATAACCATNTCNGAGACAAAAACNATGNTGCAGATTATCAAGAANATNGGAGCAAGGTCTTNAGATTTTTTGNTTGATTTACNANGACGANCAGCGATNTCTTCCATCGACGGTTTAAAAANTCCATTCGTTTGATAAGCAATTTTTTGTAGTAGCNGCTGATTTGTTGCNAAATTTGCTAGTTCCGATGGATATGGCACAACGAGGCGAGTTGTTTGCTGATCCTNAGATGTCTTGGCAGTAACCAAATAAGTCCCAAGATCATCAATCNTAATTCGACCTTCATAGTGNGTTGGTGTTGTACGTATCATCTCAACTGACTGTCCATTATAGCTAGGGGATGATACGCGGACAAAAAGTTCAGNACTATCACCGACTGCCAGAAGNCTTTTTGCTTCAACAACAATTTTTATATATTCNCCATTAATNGATGTNTGTATNTCAAAATCNTTGTTTGTGCTAGATTGTGGTAGGACTGAACTNACAACTTGGATCCAGAACTTACCGAAATTTTCCCACAAAACCCAATCTCGTCCCCAGCTTTTTAAATCAGAAGTAAAAGCAANTGATCGGCCTAAGCCGTAGTTCCATACTGCCAAAATTGGATGATCTTTGTGGGATTTAATTAAAATTTGCCCGGTTTCCNTTTCTGATGTAGCTATATAACCATAAAGATTAGGNAATTGNCTGATACCTTCTAAAATCTGAGTTGTCTGATTGAAACGTGGCACAAACATTTCTTGAACNGTATACTTCTGGGTTTGATGNACCTCCTCGGCCAGTATTCGAGGGAGNTGAGTCATATCTNCNACGTGCACATAGCGTCCTTTTCCGTTACGCGCAATCNTTNGTAGTAGGTCNTGTGCAGCATCACCTATAGCGAGNGTAGTAATAGTAATATCGTTTTTNGCAATCTGGNTTGNCAATAATTCAAAATCACCGTCTGATTTCCCATCTGAAAGAATGACAATGTGTTTTTGTTTNGTTTCAGTTTTTTTAACCAATTCGTATGCTTTCTGAAGTGCGGGAAACANCTGTGTCCCATTTCTAGGNCGTAGTGTTTCTACCGCCTGTAAAACCTGTTNATGATCAGTTGTTGGTGATATTTCAAGGCCNATNGAAGTGGANAAACTAACNGCNCCAACTAAGTCCGATTCGNCTAGCGCGTTAATAGCTAATCGAATGCCTTCGATAGCCAATCCAATTTTCTGGTNNCCTTCCACATAATTTGCCATGCTNCCAGAGGTGTCAATCACCATAAGGATTGAGAGTGGATCTTTTTGCTTTTTGGGTGTCATTTTAAGTGGTAACATACGCTCAAGCGGGGTATNTTGATATGCNCCTCTACCGAANGATTGATTGCCTCCAATCACAACNAGCCCGTGACCAAAGTCCCGAACATAAGTTTCGATCTGATTCATTTGTAATAGGGACAATTCNTCTGCTGATACATCTANCAGNATNATTCCTTGGTTCTTCTGTAACTGAGTGAAATCGATTGGAAAGCTAGATGGTTTAACCACGTCAACTACAAAATTNCCGCCTCCAAGAATGGTTNTTATTGTTTNTGAAACAAATGGATCAGAGGTAACACAAAGCAATCTAGACCTATCCNAAATCTGTGTTAAAGCATAGCCAGTATTATTTTCACTNACNTCGTCGTCTGCAATCACNTCTATCTGAAATTCGTNATTGCCTGTATCAAAGACTTGTTGGTCAAANACNATGGTCTGTTGTCCTGATTTTAANAACATTTCTTTGTGNGTAATGACAGGAAATCCATTTCGATAAAGATTGATACTTACCATTTGATCCATAGTATTNTCTATCATGGCCCGAACCTTNAAAATTCTCCCTTTTCGTATTTNNGGTGGAATTTGAAGTTCCTGTACGATAATTTCATTTTNCCTCTNNGCTAATATTGGTATGGTAANCACCATNATNNCGCTNGCTTGGGCTANTTCCAGCATANTGTCAATTCGACCGGTATTTTGGAGACCATCACTGAANAGAACAACTCTCTTCTGGGNGGCTTCCGGCAATACAGAAATTGCNAACTGNACTGCACTAGCNANATCAGTGCCATTTTGAACGATTGCATTTTCCCAAATGGATTTTGGTGATACATNTGGNTTGTTTTGAACAGNAACTAAAGGTACTGAAACTGATGGCTGNTTNGCGAATGAAATCACACANTACTGATCCNTTGGTTCCAGTGATTTAATAATAGTNTTGACTTGATCGATTGCAAAGCGTTGTTGAGTTTTTGGTATACTNTTCGAGATGTCAATCAAAAACGCAAATGTTAGCTGATTAGANTGAGCTTTCCGGTGNACTCCAGCAAGGGCNAGTGNTAGACAAACTAAGCTAGCAAGACGGAGGAGTAGAAGAAAATTTCTGTTCTTTAATTGAGATTGATTTTTCCCCCACCATTGAGTAAACAGAAAAGCAAGGATAGAAAGGAGGAGAAGTGTAAGGAAAATCGGTGCTGCCAAGCTAAGCATAGAATATCAAAGTAGATTCATCTGTTGCGCCCACTTGACGATTCAGCGTCGACAATGATCGGTTCTGCTTCTTCTGGAATTTCGATTCGATCCGGCAGCTCGTCATCTTCAGTTTCACTTCCGATTTCTTGTTTGTTGTTTTTTTCTGTAGGTTCAATTTCAAGAACCACTGAGATGAGAAGAACAATGGTTAAGACTCCAGCTACCGTAACACCAAGCACGAATTTCATGTTTTGGCTGACTACCACGAAAACAGCTGCTAAAATTGTGAGAAGAATAATTGATCTCAATCTGATTTCCTAATATGTTTTCATAGTTCGAATTCCAGTGATTTAGTTATCTTTGTATTGTAGATCGATATGTCTTTTCCATGTTACATCATCTTCCTTCGGGAAATCGTGCCGATAGTGTGCCCCACGACTTTCAGTGCGTTGAAGTGCGGCCTGGATAATTAGCCTCGCTACATCAATCATGTTTTGAAGCTCAAAGGCTTCAATGTCATCTGATAAAGCAGTGGCATCCATTTTATCAAGCATTTTCATGACATGTTTTAGGTTGTTCGCATGACGTGTGATTCCAGCAAATTCCCACATTGATTTGCGAACTAATTGCTGGGCAGATTTAACATCGAAATCGACGTTGAACCCAGATTTTTTTTTGTTTTTGATAGGTTTTTTTGGCATTCGGCAATTACCAACTTGGTTAAGATACAAGGCTGCTGAGTTCCCAGCCCGTGTACCGAAAACCAAGCATTCAAGCAATGAATTACTCGCCAAGCGGTTAGCCCCATGAACTCCCGTACATGCCGCCTCACCGCAAGCAAATAGTCCTTTGATATTTGTTTCAGCCTCCGTATTTGTCTGTATCCCACCCATCATAAAGTGAGCAGCCGAACGTACGGGAATAGGGCTCGATGAGATATCTACCCCATAGTGCATGCATGTTTGGTGGATTGTCGGGAAACGTTTTTGAATGTATTCTGTTGACAGATGTGTAGCGTCTAAATAAACACAGGGTGAGTTTGTGAGTTGCATTTCATTTAAAATTGCTCGACTGACGATGTCACGTGGCGCTAATTCTTTCATATCGTGGTATTTTCCCATGAACATATCCCCACATGAATTTAAAAGGATTCCACCTTCTCCTCGAACTGCTTCAGAAATCAAAAAATGAGGAGCGTCTTCTATGAATAGGGTCGTTGGATGGAACTGTACAAACTCCATATCCATCATTTTACATCCAGCACGCCACGCAATTGCAAATCCATCCCCAGTAGCAATCGGAGGATTTGAAGTACATTCAAAAATCTGGCCTAGTCCCCCTGAGGCAATCACCGTCGCTCCAGCATAAATCCAGTGCAATTCATTATTAACTATAGCAAGTACACCAAAACAAACTCCATCCTCTACCACAAGGTCAATGACGAAACAGTACTCAATGCACTGGATACACTTTTGTCTCTGTAAATGATTAGTTAAAACCTTTGTGGTTTCCTTACCTGTCGCATCACCACGATGAACAACTCGATGACGCTGATGAGCTGCTTCAATTGTGAAACCAAGGTTGTTATTCTCATCCCCATCAAATTCTGCTCCCCACCTAATTAGTTCGGAAACACGATCGATTCCCTCTTCTACCATGATTTTGACAGCTTTTTCATTGCAAAGACCATTACCAGCTTTTAGCGTGTCTTCAACATGGCAATCGACTGTGTCGTTTTGGCTCATAGCAACAGCAATACCGCCCTGTGCATAGCGTGAATTGCTTTCTTTTAGTTGTCCTTTAGTGACTAAGAGCACATCACCATGCTGAGAAGCTTCAATGGCAGCGCGCATGCCAGCACTCCCACTACCAATTATCAGGAATTCGGTTTGAAGTATGGGGAGGTTTTTCAGATTGAATTCAACNATGTATCTACGACTCATGATTATTAGATTTTTGCTTGAAACATATANTAATGGATGTTATCACTAAATTTACGAGGGAATTTTATTCTAGCATATCGACTGTAGAATAGCAAAACAAACGGATAAATCGCAGCATCCAACAGATAATTAACCTTCAATTTCAATTCAGAAAATGTCTTGACAGGAATGATGATTTTCTGTACACTAGGGAATTTGCGTAGCAAGTACCCCTGACACTGATACAAAATTATAGGAGAATAGAACTTTTTATGACAAAGTACCTTTTGGCCGCGTGTGTGTTAATACCTCTGGTATTAAATGCTGGCTGTATGGATCAACTGGGGCCAACCCCATATGAACTTGGCCGCGACAAGTTACTTGGTTCGGCCTTAACAATTCAGGCGATCGGACACCTGAGGCAATCTGAGGAAAAACGGGAGCGNAAANTCGAACCGANGGGGCTNCTTCTTATTGCCTACTATAATGCACTTACGACCGGCGATGCNGGTACAGTTNAAGGNNAATCTGCAGAATNTAGAANNGANANGGAAANACGCTTAAATGAGCTTAATAACGAAGAAATAGCNTTTCTTATCGATATTCTTGGCCANCGNNACGGANTNTTACAGAAAGATCTGTTCCAAATATTCATTGACAAAGTGGCACAAAGTCCCGAGAAAATTGAGATCCTGATCGGTGCGTATGGTAATNAGCGTTATGATAAAGCTNATCCTGAGTTGAATTATATACTAAAAGAAATTGGTTTATCACAACCAATCGTCGANGCACTTGNGAANNCTGAGTTTAGTGAAGNTATTAAGTNGAACTTTGTGAGGATTGTTGGAGAGATCAATGATCCTANNATAATTCCAAAGCTTGAAATGCAAAAACAAAAAAGNAGCNNANCTGTTGCNGCATCGATCGTATCAGTGCTTTATCAACTAGGGAAAAANGNGTANAAATCCGACATTTTGGTTAATCTAACCAGTAGTGATCCAACTATTCGTATCTCTGCTGCGAGCACCTTCTCCATGTTTGANGAACCTGCTACCAAAGAAATGCTGGCATCTTTGAAGGATCCAACTGGACAGGTTCGAATNCACGCTGTTGAAGCTCTNACCAAATTNCCGACTAAAGATGCTGTTGGTATGCTNCTCGACATCTTATACAACGACGTGGATGANAGCGCAAAACAGTNAACAATAAATGCGCTAGTGNCACATGCAGAAAATGGTTTAGCCAAAGGNTTAGCCAAAATTTTGGTTAATCAATTGTANAAAACNGAAGTTCCAAANGACAGACTACGGATTATAGCTATTCTTAGAGCGGAACGACTGAGNCGGCAGATTAAAGCAAATCCTTATGACAATCTTGAGTTTCAGCTATCCGAATTTTTTCAGGAGAAAGAAGATAACGACATGGTGAAGGNTCAGCTAAGTAAACTTTTAAATGATCTGGATGCATCTTAAATCTGTACTCTTCAATTGTCAACNAGCCAAAATTCCCCATTGCTTTGATTNGAGAGCATTTTAAGTAAGATAGCTCCNGGAAAATCNGGTGACATACCAGTTGCAATTGTAAATATCTTTGTCCTAGNGGGNACGTATTTCTGCATTTCCTCGGGTTGTGGGATTCCGGCGGAGGTGAGGATNCCATCACTGAAGAGTACCACAATTGTTGGGTTGTTTGGTTTTATGNAATTGAGNGCAGATAGCATATCCTGGTCAGAAGCCCGGGANCTNTGTTCTGGTTTAANACCGTNTAAATACTCTTTTACTCGTTTGATATGATCAATNGTTGGGGTGATCATATCAGGATGATAGAAGTTGATGTCACCACTAAAAGTTACAAGATTAAATTTGTCATGATTCTCAAGGAAATCGAGAGAATCTTGGATTATTGCAATGATTTTCCTNAGTTTTAATGGNCTGAGATTTCGCATGCTTGATGAAAGATCAAAGGAATAGAAGATCTGTTGTGTGCCCGGTTGGCGCTCGATGAATTTCACNAATTTGCTCTTCTCACGTTCTCTNTCCTTTTGATTTNCTCCTGTTGATCTTCCTATCATCTTCCCNAAATGCGCAGNTTTTTTCGGGATTGAAATTCCTNCNCCCAAATTTTCAGNTTCTGTGTTCAAGTTAATAGNTCCATCAAGACTGAATTCNGTTGGTTTNGAAGCAGAGATAACACCACGANTAGTAGGNGGAGCNTTACTGGTCAGAATTTTTAACTTGGGCTGATTCGTATTCACTTTGGAAATATTTCGTTTCTGCAATTCTATTCGCTTTCGTGGTATCACCCGCTTGNTTTTTTNCGGTTCAGCCACCAAAATTTCAGAATAGATTGTGTCTTGCTGATTANTAATTGTCTGTTGCAAAATGTAGAGTGCTAAAATAACAATTAATACCATGTGTAGCAAGGAAGAGATTCCAAAGGCTCCAAATGATCTCTTTAAGTCCATCTACAGTCGCCTCACATTTACATGTCTTTTGCATCTTGACAATATGCTAGCACTGACCAAATAATGGGAAGCACTGTTAGCTCCAACTAATTTCGAGTGTTTTGAATAATGACAAAATTCAAAATGGAACTATTAATTGTTATAGAATACAATAGCAATTGACTGATGTCAAACAGGCGATTTTCAAGTATTGTCCAGAACTGAAGCCGAGATAAAGAAGCAAAAATGGGTTGTCTGGCCTCGAATCTATTCTAGAAAAATTGCTTTATCAGAGTAGTCCCAGATTGACATAGATATAATCCCTTACTTAATTCCCCGAGCAAAGTGGTCTAGTTGCTTATCATTAGAAGGGCAAAGCTCTTTTTGCAGGCAATGTTTTGCGAAAAATTACTTCCTTGGTGTTTGATGTCAAATCGTCTTTATACTGGATCTGATGGCTGTTTTTTTCGACGCTGCCCAAAGATAATTGAGATTTAGAAATAATGCACAGACATTTCTAGATGACAATATGACAAAAATCGAGTATATTTTATATGTTATCGTTAAGCTAATTTAATTTGAGATTGCGGAGAAGAATGTGGAAAAAATTCTAGGTCTCAAGTGCAGGGAAACCGGCAGAAAGTATAAAAAAAAACCGATCCACGTTTGTGAGATGTCTTTCGCTCCACTTGAGGTCGATTATAACTACGAGGAAATAAAAAAAACGATATCTCGGAAATCTATCGAGAATGGTCCGCTCAGTATGTGGCGGTATGCGGATCTACTACCACTTGATGGCGAACCAGTGACTGGCCTCAATACCGGTTTCACACCGCTTATTCGGGCCAAGAATTTGGAAGAAGCGCTCGGCGCGAAAGAAATTTATATCAAAGATGATACGGTGTGTCGACCAACATTATCATTTAAAGATCGTGTCGTTTCTATTGCCACAAGTAAAGCAGTTGAATTTGGGTTTGACACCGTGTCATGTGCATCAACTGGAAACTTGGCTAATTCAGTTTCGGCTCATGCTGCAATTGCTAAGTTAGATTGTTTCATTTTCATACCTGCTGATCTTGAAACTGGCAAAGTTGTTGGTACAAGTGTATATAACCCGGTTGTTGTTGGGATTAATGGTAACTACGATCAGGTCAATCGATTGTGTAGTGAGGTCAGTGATGTTTATAATTGGGCATTTGCAAATATAAATATAAGACCGTTTTATGCTGAAGGCTCTAAGACACTTTACTTCGAGGTGATCGAGCAACTTGGTTGGAAACCGCCAGATCACATTATCGCTCCTGCTGCAGGGGGGTCGTTGGTTACTAAAATGGCTAAAGCGCGCCGCGAATTCGAAATGATGAACTTAATTGAAGATGGGAGCCACACCAGAATTCATGTTGCTCAGGCTGATGGATGCGCACCAATTGTAAATGCTCTGAAAGAAGGAAGTCCGTTCTTTAAGCCAGTGAAACCAAACACTATCGCTAAATCGCTCGCTATTGGAAATCCTGCTGATGGTATATACGCAATTGAAACCGTCAAAGAATCAGGTGGTTACGGTGAATCCGCTAGCGATGACGAAATTATTGAGGCAATGAAACTGCTCGCTAGTACAGAAGGGATTTTTACTGAGACTGCTGGTGGAGTAACACTTGCAGCAACCAAGAAGCTAATTGAATCAGGGAGAATTAGTCGTGATGAAAGTATTGTTGTCCTGATTACTGGTAACGGTATGAAAACTATTGAAGCGTTCAATGGCCATCTCAGTGCGCCTCACATTATTGACCCACGACTTAAGTCTTTTACTCAGTTAATGGAGACAATTTAAAACCCAGAATGATAATGATTAAGTATGGATATACTCAAGGGCATAATTGAACGAATAGTTTTCGAAAATGAGGAAAATGGTTTTACTATTGCCCGACTTAACTCCCCCACTTACGATGAACTTGTTACAATTGTTGGTAATATCGCTTCCGTAAACGCGGGTGAAAGTGTTCTTCTTCAAGGCTTTTGGATAAATAATCCCACCTATGGACAGCAGTTTAAGATTGAGAAATATGAAACTGTATTGCCAGCAACGATTGTAGGATTACGAAAATACCTCGGTTCCGGAATGATTAGAGGTATTGGTCCAGTTATGGCCAACCGAATTGTCGATAAGTTTGGATTGGAGACGCTGGATGTTATTGAAAAGAGCCCAGATCAGCTGAATAAAGTTCAAGGGATTGGATCTGCACGTGTTTCCATGGTAAAAGAAGCTTGGGAAGCGCAGCGTGAAATCAAAAATGTGATGATTTTCCTCCAAGCCCACAATGTCAGTACCTCTCATGCTACTAAAATCTACAAAACTTACCGAAATGACTCGATTGAGCTTGTTCAGGAGAATCCATATCGATTGGCTAACGAAATTTATGGTATAGGATTCAAAACTGCAGACACAATTGCCCAAAAGTTGGGTGTTGAAAAAAATGCGCCCAATCGTGTCAAGGCGGGGCTCAAATATGTTTTGAGCCAAGAAGCGGACAATTCTGGACATGTTTTCCTTTATCGCCAAGAGCTAATCGAAGTTTGCCAAGAAATATTGGAACTTTCACCAGATGATATTGATCTTGGCATTGCCAGTTTAATTGCTGAGGAAGCGATAATCATTGAAAGNATCGGTGATGATGAGGCAATTTATTTAGCTCCGTTTTACTATTGCGAAGTTGGAATCAACAACACACTCAATGAGNCTCTTTCCACGAATCGATCACTATTAACAGATCAATTCATTAGTCAAGCTATCAACCAAATCGAATCAAAATTGTCTATNCATCTTGCTGTGGGGCAACAGNAAGCTATCNNCACNGCAGCAAANGCAAAAGCGATGATACTTACCGGNGGNCCAGGNACGGGTAAAACGACGACAACTATTGGNATGATTTGNCTTTTTGAGATGTTGGGTCANAAANTTATCCTTGCCGCTCCAACTGGTCGCGCTGCTAAGCGGCTAAGTGAAATGACGCAACGTGANGCCAAGACAATTCATCGGTTGCTNGAATTTTCTCCACAGGAGATGGGATTCAAGCGAAATCNTGAAAACCCTCTTGAAGCAGATGTGGTAATTNTCGACGAAATGTCAATGGTTGATTTGGTTTTGATGAACAATTTGATTAANGCTATCCCACTGGCTGCAGTCATAATACTGATTGGGGATGTAGATCAATTNCCATCCGTTGGTGCTGGTAACGTGCTGAAGGATCTGATCANCTGTGGNAGGATCNAAGTTGTCGAACTGACTGAGATATTTCGTCAAGCGCAGGAAAGTATGATCATTACTAACGCTCATCGAATTAATTCGGGTAAATTCCCTCAGNTCAGTGGTTTGGATGATCGAAATTTCTTTTTCATTGAGGAAGAGGATCCAGATTTAGCGGCCGAAAAAATATGTGNGTTGGTAAAAGACCGGTTACCTACACACTACAATTACCATCCGATGGATGATATTCAGGTTCTTTGNCCAATGCGCAGATCATCTGTCGGCTCTGAAAACCTGAATATACTTTTACAGAATGCTCTAAANGGAGATGATTCCAATCAAATTGGCACCCGGAGTGGATTTCGAATCAATGATAAGGTGATGCAGATTCGGAATAATTATGATCTTGACGTCTTTAACGGTGATATAGGCCGAATCACTAATTTTAGCCGAATAGACAAAATTGTGGAGGTTACTTTTCCCGAAAAAACTGTTAACTACGATATGCTGGATCTAAGTGAACTTGTTTTATCTTATGCCACNACTATTCATAAATCACAAGGTAGTGAATATACTGCCGTAGTAATCCCTTTGATGACACAACATTATATAATGTTGCAACGNAATTTAGTTTACACTGGCATTACCCGAGCTAAAAAACTGGTGGTGATTGTTGGCACAAAACAAGCCATGACATTAGCCATCCGCAACAATAAAGTTGTGCAAAGAAACACAAATCTAGCAACTCGACTATCAGTTACGGATGAGAATTTAGAACTCAAGCTAGACTATGAAGAACTTTTGATAGATGATTTATATATGAATAGCGGATCAAACTTCCTTCCTCCCTCATCCGNTGATCAAGCTTGATTTGCCAAAGTTTCTTCTATTCTTAAACCCCACTCAGTACATGTGGCATGTGTTCGGCTAACTGATGTTCCTATATATGCTGATGGGTCATGCAACACATTACGTTGTTTGTCAGTCAAGTTTTCGAGAAATGGGCGCAGATCTGGNTCTTTCCACAGCAATTCGGTTAAAGTTTGTCCTGTTTCATGGACTTGAGCTACTAATTTTCTGGTGTGATCGTAGGCTTCAGGGAAACCGTAATANGCCAAAAGGAGATAGATTGGTTCTGCTACTGTATTGCCGGCGCTCAATTCGAGATTTTTCCGCATCTGATCGGCCTTTACATCTATCTCTTTCAACACACGGCTTAAACGGTAGATTGAATAATCAAAGGCAACAAACAATTCAGTTAGGAAACGGCTTGATGCCGAGTTTGTTAGATCCCGTTGATGTTCAAGAATACTGTCCATAAATACTGTTTGCATACGAGGAACGAAGGCTTTCCATAAACTCTTGATGTTCTCGAAAGCTTCGGGATTAATTTTATGTGGCATGGTCGAGGATCCGACTAATTTNGGGTCATATTTCTTGCTAACTTCAGCAATCTCTGTCCGGAANAGGTGCCGCATATCATCAGAAAAGTTAGCCAAAACAGTGTAAGCGGAGGTGATTGCATAAGCTAAATCACTGATATACTCAGGCTCCACACATTGTGTTGATGTATGGGTGTCAGAGGGCTTTAATCCGAGTTGATTCAGCAAATCTGATTCAATTTGTTCTGGACTCTCGCTAATCATNGATAATCCGTTAAAAGCACCAACCGCCCCCGAGAATTGTCCGCGTAAATTCTGGTTCATTTGATCAATTAGCTCTATCCGGTTTCCAATCCGGCTAACGTAGAGGGCTATAGCGTATCCAAAGGTGATAGGCTCAGCATGTTGTCCATGAGTTCGGCCAATCTGCACTGTTTCGGCATGTTCACAAGCAAGTTCAATTAGCTGCTGTTCTAAATTAATCAGGTCAGGCAGAATNACTTTTTTGGTTAAATCTTTGAAACGCATTGCTGTGGCAGTATCCAGAATATCAGCAGACGTAGCAAATAAATGGACGTATGGACGAGCCTCAGGTGAGATCTTTCGTCGTATAACGTTGACNAGTGAACGAATATTGTGGCGGATTCGCGATTGCTCTTCGTAAACCTCTTCNGCGGTTACTTGATCAATGGCTTTTTCAACTTGGTCAGCTATTTCGTGTGAGCAAATATCGTTGTTTGCCAATGTACGCACAAGNGCTGCTTCAACCTTCGCTTGGTATTTGACATAGGCAGCTTCTGAAACATACGGCAAAAGTTTTTCCATAAATGCTGGATTTGCGCCGTAGTACCTGAAATCAAGCGGACTAACCGCTTCAAAAAGTTCCATTNTTTTTATTCCTGTTTACAACTGTAAGTTTTGANATCNCGAAAATATNAAGCCTCGGCTTANATTGACTTGTNTTTTTTAGTTTTCTTGATCTGGCGCACATCAACCTCTATAAACCAGCTGAGCATTAGTTTATAAGTCTCCATAAATGATAGCTAANGCTATTATTTNNCACCTAGTTGATAACGCATNCTTACTTTAAGCTTTTCATCAACAAAGCCAATTTGGTATTGGTCNAGATGCTANGATCATCTGAAGACGTGGAAATGTAAATAATAGTNTTATCCTACTAATGGTTTTAGGAACTCGATGCTCTGACGGGCAATCGTTTCTGGATCNGGCTCGAAGTTAAAGACCTCAGTTGAAAGGTAACCATCAAACTCGATCTCTTTCAGAGCTTCAATGATTGGAGGGTAATCAACATCACCAGANCCAGGAAGATACAANTTNTTATCGTTAGTATGGAAGTGAGCTANATAACTAGAAAACTGACGAATCTCTGTTGGCATATCAAGTCCCTGATTTGATGTGCTNCAAACATCGAGAATCAATCTGAAGTTNGGTCTATCAATTTGTTCAATTAGTTTTACAGCGTCAGTAGGAGTATTAATAAAATTAGTCTGATTATCAGANAGGGGTTCCATACATAAAGTTACATCTTTGCTTTCAGCNTAAATGGCACTTTGATAAAATGTTTCTCTCGTGTATTCCCAAGTTTGATGAGGATCCCAACCTTCTTGTACAGAACGTTGCTGAGGTGAGCCAATCACCATCACTCTTCCGCCAAGATCAGCACAGAGGTCAATTAATGCGTGAAAATACTCTAGTGTCTGTTGACGAATTTCACTGTCGGGGTGATTGACGTACAAACCTTTTGGCGATACCAGAAGCCAGTGCAAACCAGCAATTTCGATGTCCGAGTCTTCAGCTGCTTTTTTGATTTTATCCCTCTCTGTGGTACTAATATCCCTTACATCATCTGCCAGTGTAAACGGGGCAATTTCGACCGCTTTATAACCAAGCTTAGCTGCACATTCGAATACGTCCTCAATTTCCCAGTTCTCAAACATCTCATTACAAATACATAATTTCATAAGTCCGATTCCTCAAAATTCTATGATCTTAACACTCTGCAGATTCTAGCATAAAATCTACGACCACTCAAGTGCCTTTAAATTACCAAGTAGTTAGTCGTTTTTTTCCTTGACGTTTTTTGAGAAAATTTGCTATCATTTTTTGCTTTTACGTCAAGCATAATACTAAATAATACATTGACTTTTCTTATAAAAAAACAAGAAGGAAAACTAAAGAATCAACATTAAGGTGACAAGCTCATGATCGAAGTAAAAAACCTTACCAAAAGCTATGGTGCAACAATAGCAGTAAATAACGTTTCCTTTTCTGCTCAAGCTGGAGAAATCGTGGGATTTATTGGCCCAAATGGTGCGGGAAAGAGTACGACAATGCGTGTTATTACCTGCTATTTGCCAGCAGATGATGGGACAGTGACAGTTGACGGCTACGATGTTTTTGAAGAATCAATAGAAGCAAGAAAACGAATCGGTTACCTGCCTGAAAGTAACCCTCTTTATACTGATATGGGGGTGGTCGATTACCTAAAGTTCATTGCTCAGGTTCGAGGAATTTCTGGACACACACGCAACGAGAGGATCAAAGATGTAATCGATATATGCAGTTTGGAACCGATGATGCATAAAAATATTGGTGAACTTTCAAAAGGTTATCGCCAAAGAGTAGGTTTGGCACAAGCACTGATTCATGATCCACCAGTTCTTATACTGGATGAACCAACTGCCGGACTTGATCCTTATCAGATTATCGAGATTCGAAATTTGATAAAAGAAATTGGCAGACAGAAAACCATTATTTTTAGTACGCATATTCTTTCGCAAGTCGCAGCGACTTGTGATCGCACGCTTATCATCAGCAACGGAAAAATTGTAGCTAACGCCTCACCACAAGAACTGGCACTTAGTGCAATGGATCAACAAATAACGCAGGTAGGTATTATCGGTCCCCATGAAGAGATTCAGACGAAATTAGAACATCTCGATTTTGTTCTAGGCTTTAAGCAAGTTGATTCGGGGTCAGAATCAACTTGTTACCACGTAACATCGCATAAAGACCATCAGACTGCTCCGGAATTAGCGAAGTTTGTCAGTCAGAACAATTGGGAACTAACCGAATTATACAAAACAGCAATTGATTTAGAGGATGTGTTTTTAAAATTGACTCGGAGCGAGTCACAGACACAAGGAGAACTAGGATAATGAATAATATATTAGCTCTCTTTAAAAAGGAAACTAGCAGTTATTTCAACTCTCCCATTGCTTATTTTAATATCATCGCCTATCTTGCAGTTTCAGCAGGACTTTTTTTCTGGTTTGGTTTCTTTTTCGAAAGGCGACAGGTTCAGATGACCTACTTTTTTAGACTGATGCCATGGATTTTCCTTTTCTTCGTACCCGCTATGACAATGCGTTTGTGGGCAGAAGAGAAAAAAATGGGGACGGTTGAAATACTGATGACGTTGCCGATTAAAAGTCACGAAGTTGTAATTGGTAAGTTTCTTTCTAGCTTCTTCCTAATAGCTATTATGATCATTTTATCATTTCCAATTCCAATCACACTTTCTTTTTTAGGCAATCCAGATGGAGGCCAAATTGTTGCTAGCTATCTAGGGTTACTTCTAATGGGAGCAGCATATTTGTCAATTGGTTTTTGCGCTTCTACCATAACAAGTGATCAAATTATTGCCTTTATCTCTGGAATCCTAATGTGTTTTGGAATGCTGGTAATTGGTTTCGTCCCATATTTCAGAGATTTCGGTTTAGAATCGCATTTTGGTAGCATTACAAGAGGTGTTGTGGATACGCGGGACCTGATTTATTATTTCTCGGTTATCGGGTTCTTTTTATACTTAAGTATTTTATCAGTCGAAAGTAAACGTTGGAGATAGCTCATGGCCATTAAAAAACTTCTATATGGAACAAATACGGTTGTTTTAGCACTCGTCATCCTCGGTATTGTGTTAGCCATTAATTTTCTGTCGAAACGGTTTTTTAATCGCCTCGATCTAACAGAAAATAAGATGTATACCATATCTAAGTCAACCAAGAAAAAACTTAAAGAATTAGATGATGTTGTACGGATTGAGGCCTATTTTTCCAAATCGCCGGTACAGGTGAGCAGAATTCGTGGGGAAGTCAAGGATATGTTGGACGAATATGATGCGTTCGGAAGCGGAAACCTAAAGATTGATTTCCTTCCTATAGGTGACGATGAAGACTTCAAACAAAACCTACGTTTTATGGGGATTCCCGAAGTTCAAGTGAATGTTCGGGAAAAGGATAAAATCGAAGTCGCAAATGTTTACATGGGAATTGCTATACTCTATGAAGATAAGAAAGAGGTTATTCCTGTTATCCAAAACACCTCGAGTTTGGAATATGACTTGACTTCTGCAATTATTAAGCTAACCAACAAAGAAACATCAACGATTGGTTTTCTTGCTGGACATGATGAGTTTGATATAAATGCTCAAAATAATGCCCAACTTCGTCAAGAATTAGCTAAACAATACGAGATTCAAAAAGTTGAAATTAAGGGTGGGAAACCAATTGATGAGAAAATTTCGACTCTGGTAGTTGCCGGTCCAAAATCAACAATTGGGGAACGCGAAAAATATGAAATTGATCAGTTTATTATGCGGGGTGGAAAGGCGATATTTCTGATAGACTCAATTAATATGCCACCTGGTACAATTCAAGCGAATCCGCTTTCTACTGGATTAAATGATTTACTTTCCCATCATGGTGTAAAGTTGGGAAACAATTTAGTCGCCGATTATGCCTCTCACGACAATTTAACCTATTCCCAAGGTGGGTTTATGACAGTTACTCGTCCATATCCATATTTCCCAAAAGTACTGAAAGAGTTCAAATTCTTGACTGGGGAAACCTCGGAAGGTTTGGCTGCTGATCACATGATCACAGGGAGATTGGATAGTTTGACCCTTCCATGGACTAGCAGTTTGGAGATTTTATCTACTGATAATCAGCAAGTTAAGGCTGACATATTAGCTCAGACTAGCAAAGGATCATCGACCGTTCAAAGCCCATATGATCTGAATCCTGGAGGACAACAGTTCCGACCACCCAGTTCTAGCCAAAAGTCATTGACAGTAGCAGCCATCTTATCAGGTGAATTCAAAAGCTTTTATAATGGGAAGGATATCCCTCCTGTTGCAGATGATGCAACAGCTGATGAGGAAACTGATGACTCTAGGCCCGAGACCATATCTGAGGGGCAACCAACGAAAATTGTGGTAGTTGGCACATCACAAATTCTAAATCAGGTGAGTCCTGCGGGGATGGCTTTTTTTCAGAATACGCTTGATTATCTCGCATTGGGTGGAGAACTGATAGGTATTCGATCCCAAAAGTTAAGTGATAGATCTTTTCAAACAGAACCAGGTAATACAGCCAGGTTCTTTATCAAATTAATCTGTATTGGACTGGTACCAATTTTAGTTGCTATTATTGGTGNTATGCGTTTTTTGTTAAAACGACGAGCAAGACAAATGGTAGAATCATTCGGAAGGGTGTAAATCATGAAGATCGTACAAATTCTGATTTTGCTAGGTATACTTATTTTCCTTGGTNCCGCTATANTTATTGTTGANAATCCATGGGGTAAGGATGAGCGAACCAAGAAGGTCGAAAGTGCAANAAAACTATTTCCTAGTTTTGATNTTGATGTCGTTACNAAGATAGAAATCACCGCTGATTCAACAACTACGATCCTAACNAAATCTGGCGGCCAATGGTTAGTGGAATCAATGGATANCTATCCCGCAGATCAACAAGGCGTTAAAGATATACTCGAGAAAGCTNGCGAATTCAAAANGCTAGATCTCATCTCAAAGAACCCNGACAAACAGGCCAAATTTGAAGTNGATAGTTCNGGTGTTGAAACTAAATTTTTGGATTCTNGNAACAAGGTCTTGGCCCATGTTTTNATTGGAAAAACGACCTCAAGTTTCCTCGATAGTTATATTCGAAAAGATGGTTCGGATGAAGTTTACAAGGCTAAAGGATACCTNAAATCNACTTTTGACAAAGGATCTCGTACTTGGAAGACCCGTAAGATTTTCGCGTTCAANAAGGGGGATGTAACTGCTTTGNCAATGAAATCTGAGGTAGAAGAAATCGAACTTCAACTTGANTCTGAGGGGAAATGGCAGATGNTAAAACCTNTTGNCTCGCTAGCTAAGAAGTCGGAAATCGACCAAATACTCAATTCACTCAGTACCCTTGAAACGGATGACTTCGTTGATGGTGAAGATTTTGAATCTACGTCGGCAATTACAGCNACTCTNAATGATGGATCTCAAAGGATCTTAATGACGGCGGATGAAGATGGTGGGAAACATCCGGCGAAGCGGGATGGAGNAAAACAAATATTCGCCTTATATAAATACAATAGAGACAAATTATTNAAGTCTTCTGAAGACTTGAAGGAGGAGCCACCTGTNGTTGAGGCTAGCAAGGAGAACATTGAGGAAGNNGATGGAAANCAGATACAGAAAAGTGAAGGAAACGAAGACANACAAAATTGATTCTTCGTGCTAAGTATGCCATATTAAACAGCCGCACCATTATTGAGGATGGTGCGGTTGTTTTGTGTGGATCCAAAATCCAAGAGGTTGGTCGATACNCTGAAATTCGAGATNCNTGTTCCNTCAAGGTAATTGATCTAGGATCNGCTGTAATCATGCCNGGNTTAATCAATACTCATACCCACCTTGANCTAACTCACCACAAGAACCTTGTTNATCATTATGCCCGTTTTACCGATTGGCTGTTCCAGATTNTAACCAAATCGAATTGTGATGATCATCGGCAGGTGAATCAAGCAATCTCNGACGGAATCCAATTNAGTCTNGCAGGAGGTGCAACGACAATTGGGAACATCCANTCTTCTGAAAANGGCCTAGAAACGCTGAAATATTCTCAGATTCGAAAGNTCGTTTTTTTAGANACNCTTGGACTTTCNNCNCATGTTTTTTNCGATGAATCTGANCGTATTAATAAACGCTTAAAATCNCTTCGAAATGATGACCTTTTCACCATNGCTGTTACACCNCATGCCCCATACTCGACNTCTGCAAAACTCTATCAATATTGTGCTGATATAGCAAGGTTGAATCGANTNCACCTGTCGACACATATTGCAGAGACGGAGGCNGAGATAGAGTTCCTACAACATGGCACGGGGGAATTTACAGAGTTACTAAATATGCTTGGTATTTCATTGGATGTTTGGGATCCACCTGAAGTTACACCCATTATATATCTGAGGCAACAGGGTGTCTTAGATCTCCAACCACTTTTAGCTCACTGCAATTATTTGACAGACAAAGATATCGACATACTATCTAAAAGTGGTTCAAGTGTTGCCTTTTGTCCTCGTAGTCATAAATACTTTCANCATNCGAATCACCCGATCATGCGTTTGNTNTCAGCAGGTGTAAATGTTTCAATNGGAACNGACAGTTTGGCCAGCAATTGGTCATTGAGTATGCTTGACGAGCTTAAATTCCTAGCCAATAATTATGANGAGCTTTCGTCCGAAACTTTAATTTCTCTTTTAACTATNAANGGNACNAAATCTTTGAAATTAAAGAACNTTGGCAAGCTAGAGAAGGATTGGCAAGCAGACCTNATTGCCGTANGGATTTCTGANGATGGACGCCCNGTGTTNGATCAAGTATGTGATGAGACTTCAGAAAACCTAATGACCATCGTGGCAGGAACNATTTGNTATAAAAATGAAAATTTAGANATCTAGGCGANTTCTATNATTTCAGGTTTTCCCACTGACTTAATCAACCAGCGTTACTTACTTATTTCAACACGATCATCTTCCGCGTTGCCGAGAAATTNTCGGTTTGAAGCGTATAAAAATAAACGCCGCTAGTTGCTGGNTCCCCAATNTTATTTCGACCATCCCAATAAATCGCATCTGATTGGTTCNGGTAGATTCCCGCTTGACGGTATCCNNTTTCAATTCGGCGTATCTGATGTCCTGTAACNTCAAANATGGAAAGCTNAACGGTTGAAGCATCNGAAATCTGGAATGGAATCCATGTTTCAGGATTAAATGGGTTTGGATAGTTTGGCAANAGTTTCGTAACCATCGGAATATTACCAGTANCGACCANCCAATTNTTTAACAACTTAGTTATAAAGGTAATGTTNGGATCTGTTTTTTNCCACGCTTCCANTTCAGTTAGTGCNTTGCGCAGGTANGCTATTCGATNGTCTCTCATCGATGGAGCAGCNAGTGACTCTATTNTAGCACCAAAGTTACTCGCAATTTGTACNAGATCAAAAATGTCAACTATATCATTTTTGTCAATATCGCCAGTTAAATTTTNNCCTTTTTTCCCAAACTGACCTGCCACGATTACCAGATCGAAAATGTCAACAACTTCATTTTGACTAATATCCCAAATAAGCTGTTGTTTTGGCTCTCTATATGTAAATNCGATTGATGCTGATTGCTCATCGGGATTTTTAACAATTATATTTACTGTACCAGCTTCTTCAANTCTGGGNACAATAACAGCTATCTCTCNCACTGAAACGAAAGATATATTAATTCCATCAATCTTGCCGAAGCTTACAGTAGCTCCATTCTGGAAGTTTTCACCGTTGATAACGATTGTTTTTCCCCCAGTAGTTTGATCGTTATCAGGANTCANACTCGAGATAGTTGGCGCTGGAAAAATATAAGTAAAGGAAATTAACTGTGCAGAAGATTGGTTGTCAGGATTAGTTACTTGAATTATCNCATTCCCTTCTTCATTTATGGGGGNATCGGCAATCAACTCCATCTTTGAAACGAAAANGACCCGTTTGGATTCTNTGCCGCCGAAACTTANAGTCGCNCCATCCTGNAAATTCTCGCCGCTAATTGTAGTTGAAGTGTGACTAGTAGTGACNCCAAATNTNGGGTTAACCNCTGTAACAACAGGTGCAAGTGATGTGTANANAAAGCTTTGANGTAGTGTTGCTGAGCGGCCATCCGGATTACTGATAACCAAATCTGTGACNCCTAACGTCCCAGCAGGGATAATAGCAGTTAAGGTNGTTTCAGAAACAAAATTAACTGCTNCCATAGCATTTTCACCCATGCGAGCTGATGCCCCATTCTGAAACCCATTGCCAGTGATGGTAACGGTTATACCTCCATCAAGAGNNCTGGTTGAGGGGNCAATTGATGAAACCGATGGCTTTTCTCCAACTTGAACTGAAATAGTAACTAACGAATTTTCAACTTCATCTTCCGTTACGATGTGGATCTTTCTGGTAATTATTTCCCCATCATCCANTTTTACTATAACTTCAAGTTGGTCTCCTGTATCAGCAACNCTCTTATTCGAAAAATCTATCAAGATAATATCGAAAATACCTGCTTCATTGCCCGTTAACGTNCGCTGAGAGTTCTGTGTTTCTTTGTTGATGTTTTTGATAATTACATTTGTATCTTCAAGGNGNGTGCCGTCATTATCTTTCACTTGACCAGCAATTATCATTAACTGTTTCCCTTTTTCAATAGGCACAGCCCAAGTACAAATGACTCCTACAATCGAGAATGATATCAAAGTGAATGTCACGGAGNAAACTATTTTTTTCATGAAACAATCCTAAAATTCTATAATTTAATCTTNACATTTTATCCATAGAAATCTCTGCAACAAGAGGCAGATGATCTGAAGCGAGGGAATAAAGTACTTCTATAGATCGAATTGTCCAATCNTTCGAGGTGAAAANGTAATCAATTTGNGTTTTTAGATTAGTAGANCGATGAGTTAAAACTGGTTGGCTAATTGCTCCCGAGGCATTTATAAAATCGAGTTCCATNTCCTTAATCATCTGGCCTTTGGGTGTTTCGTTAAAATCGCCGGAGATAATTACTGGTTTGNCATCGTAGGAATTGGCAGATGCTCGGATTTGCTTAACATTCGAAATGGATTCAGCGTTATCTAAGCAATGATCGATATGAGTATTCATAAATACAATTTCTCGATTTTTAATGCCTATTACCACTTGAAGTAACCCACGGCGTTCTGACGATTTAACCATTTTATAATGNAGGTTTTCCTGATGTACGATAGGAAANCGNGTGAGGATNCCATTGCCATAGTCGCCATTTTGTAATNCGAGATTCTTGCCAAATGCCCAATGCATACTAGTTAGATGCGCGAGGGCTTTTATCATATCAAGATTATGGGATCGATCGGCATGTCGATCCACCTCCTGTAATCCAACNAGGTCGGCGTTGGCAGAANNNATCAGTGTNGCAATGCGATCAAGATTAATATGNCCATNCATTCCTTCGCCGTGATGAATATTATAGGTCATTACCCGTATCGTAGTATTGTCCGTTTTTNTCTTCATTTTGGNGNGNCTNTGGTTATGGGCTTTCAAATACGAGCTTGTTCTCCAAGTGTAATTGGGTGTTATGTTATATTTTAGATCTTAGGAAAGCATCTTGAACCTGTAAAGACGTAGGGGAGTTGCCTGACTTATTTTGGAATTTTAAAGAAATCGGTGCCAAAACCTATTCTAGTATTCTATTAAGTAATCTGTCAAATATTTTCCTTTAAACAAGTGAAATATCAGTTTGTTAGTGACCTTCAAGATGATTACAAATGTGAGTTTCATGTTGGTAATTGTACGCGCCGTTTATTTGTTGCCGCCTATTCAGACAGTAAGTTATAATGTAATCGATTATTGTTGTTTGTATTAACAAAACATCAAATGTAATTTCTAAGGTCATTCCTGAAGAGGGAAACGTGGCAAAAAACTTTAGATCACTACAAGCGTGGGAGACATCACAAAAATTAATCCCTGGTGGTGTGAACAGTCCAGTTCGGGCGTTCAAATCCGTTGGTGGATCCCCAATTTTCATCAAGCGTGCCCAAGGCTCAAAAATATATGATATTGATGATAACCAGTACATTGATTATGTTGGTTCTTGGGGGCCTTTGCTTTTGGGGCACGCTAATCCAATAGTATTGTCGGCAATTTCAGAAGTTATGAAAGATGGTACGAGTTTCGGTGCCCCAACTGAACTAGAGGTTGAGTTAGCAAATATTGTTACTTCGGCAGTGAAGTCTGTTGATCAGATTAGAATGGTGAATTCCGGTACGGAAGCAACGATGACGGCAATTCGACTTGCACGTGGGTATACAAACCGTAATAAGATNATNAAGATTGAAGGATGNTATCATGGTCACGTTGANTATTTGCTTGTAAAGGCCGGTTCNGGACTAACGACTTTCGGNTTACCTGATAGCGGAGGTGTGCCAAAAGAGTTTGCCCACCACACATTAACAGTTCCTTTNAACGATATTGATTCGGTTCAGCGGGTTATTGAAGCACACTCGGATCAGATNGCTTGCCTNATTTTAGAGCCGATTGCGGGTAATATGGGGGTGATTCCACCCAAGGATGGTTATCTGGAGGAACTCCGTANGGTTACTGCTGAGTACGGTATTGTTTTGATATTTGATGAAGTTATGACTGGATTTCGTGTTGCTTATGGNGGCGCGCAAGAACTATACGGAGTTGACGCGGATCTTACTTGTTTTGGAAAGATAATTGGTGGTGGTTTGCCTGTAGGNGCATACGGTGGGAGAANGGACATAATGCAGTGTGTATCACCAATCGGTGAAGTTTATCAAGCAGGAACTCTTTCTGGAAATCCACTGGCNATGGCAGCTGGAATTGCAACNTTGAAGAAACTCTCGCAGCCCGGTGTATATACACANCTTGAAGAAACTTCAAATGCAATCTCTGATGGCATGAAACACTCAGCTAAAAAACATGGTATTTCGTCTTTCCATAATCGTGTTGGATCCATGATAATCTGCTTCTTTACTGATCAGGAGGTGGTTGACTATGAAACTGCGAAAACATCTGATACAGGAAAGTTTTCCAAATATTTCTGGGGATTGTTGGAACAAGGAGTGTATATCGCTCCTTCACAATTCGAGGCGGGTTTTGTGTCTCTTGCTCACACTGAAGAAGACGTAGAGAATACTATCCGTGTAATAGACAATGTCTTTTCAAACCTGTAATAATCTATGGATCATCTAGATTTTAATAGCATTACGAAGATTATAGNTGATGACTTNGAAGCGATTGAAAGAATCCTTCTTGAAGAAACACGGATCCACTACGATTTCGTTGATGATGCTGTACGTCATGTTATAGAAGGTGGTGGCAAAAGGCTTCGTCCCGTANTGCTTATNCTGTCATCAAAAGCATGTGGTTATNCAGGAGAAGATGCNCATATCCTAGCTGCATGTATTGAGCTCATCCACGTTGCCTCGCTAGTTCATGACGATGTTCTTGATGAAGCACCAATTAGACGAAGTCAAGTAACGCTTCATTCTAAATGGGGTAACAAAGTTGCTGTGCTAGTGGGTGATTACCTTCATGCTCGAGTCCTTTCTATGTTGGCTTCACGTGGTTCAGATGATCCTGCCCTCGAGATACTAGCTAACGCTGCTCAAGCAATGTGTGAGGGGGAAGTAATTCATGCCTACAAAAATGGTGATTTCGAGATATGCCAAAATAATTATCTTAAAATTGTTGAATTGAAGACGGGTAAACTAATTTCCGCTTCATGTCATACAGGAGCTATGCTGGGCACAAAAAACCCTGAATATGTGAATGCTCTTATTGCATATGGCGAATTAATTGGTATAGCGTTTCAAATTATCGACGATCTGCTCGATTTCGTTGCCGATCCAGAGAAATTTGGTAAGCAACCATTCAAAGATTTACGTGAAGGCAAGCTAACTTTTCCCATGATCTACGTGCGTGAAAACTGTACAGGAGAAGAACGTAAAAAACTCGAAGATATTTTTAATACAGTAGAATTCGCTGGTGACCAGACAATTGAATGGATGAGTCAACTGTTGGATTCCTATGCAGTTAAATCATACTGTCTTGAAGTTGCCCAAGAATATGTAGACCGTGCCCAGATAGCATTAAACGTGTTACCAAATACAGATGCTAAAGTTGCCCTAAAGGATCTTGCAGAATCTCTTGTTTCAAGAGACTCATAAATTGGGTTCCTTTACTAAAATAGGTCTAGGTTTTGATGTTTTATCCCGCATTCTTGAATTTGAAGGACAAAAAATGCCTTGTCATTGGGGCAGGTACTGTTGCTGAAAGGAAAGTTATCTCTCTTTTACGCAGTGGAAGTGACGTTCACCTGATAAGCCCTAGGGTTACGGAGCGTTTACACGATTTGATCCAGCATAATCAGATATCTTGGTTTGACCGCCAATTTCAGGATGGGGACACCTCAGGATTTTTCCTTGTATGTGCTGCTACAGACTCCACTCAAACTAATACCCGGATTTTCAAAGAGGCACATAAAAAAAATGGGATTGATCTTGTCAATGTTGTTGATGTAGTACCAGAATGCACATTTGCTGCTACTTCAATTGTGGTACTTGAAAAGGTGTCAATTAGCATCTCAACAGGTGGTAAAAGTCCTGCAGTTTGTAGACGTATACGCGAATATATTGAATCAAAGTTTTGCCAAGATGCTATTAACCATCTGGAAAAGGAATCATTGGTTTATAAAGACGACAACAAAACTCCTGTAAGGGAAGAACACGCTTTCAAGTCTGAAATCCCATATCCAATTGGATTTCTAACAGCAGATCGTCAGTGTGCGATTATAGGTAAGAACAATAAATTATTGGAAAGAGTCAACCTCCTGCGTAAATGTGGTGCCAAAGTCAAAATGGCGGATGATGATACATTGAGGCGAGACTCATCTGCATTTCTTACTTTTGCGGATGTAGAATATCAAGAATATAATGGGTCTCAACTTGTTGAGTTGACGAGAAATCCCATGCAAGGTACTTTTTACACACCCTTAATTACCGTGGACCACGATTTGGTCATTGGCATCACTCCGAATTTAGATTCTAAGAGTGCTTGGCAATATGCCAAGCAGATACAAACAGATCTAGCAACCCAATTCGAAAGCCAAGGTTATGGTCATTTCCTTGATTTTCTGGGGAGTTTGCGACCTAAGGTAATGACCTCAATTCCAACCCCAGCAAAACGTAAACAGTTTTTTGAAGATATAATTGATCAGAACTCTAAAGGTGAAAAGGAGTTATGCTGCTTCGATTTTGGTGATTTGGGATGTTCAAACGAATGTACATTTAATTTGGTGCGTACACACAGAACAGATCAAATNAAAAAAACAATCCAGAAAAAAATACAAACTTATTCTTATAACTAAATNAGTATGAACAAAATTGTNATCGTTGGTACAAGNCATCATANAGCCCCACTTGAATTTCGGGAAAGACTGACTTTTAGTNCCAGCGAGCTTATAAGCACCCTGAAAACANTAAAGCTCCATCAGCAAATTGANGAAATTGCGATTCTTTCAACGTGCAATCGTGTTGAGTTATGNGCTGTTATTAAACCAAGTGCTAAAGTACANATTCTCTCCGATTATCTTNTNGCATTGCACCAGATTGACAGAAGAGAGTTTGACNAATATACTTATAATTATGAAGGGTTTNAGGCTGTTTTGCATCTCTTTCGTGTNGCCTCAAGTCTTGATTCCATGGTGATTGGCGAGTCGCAGATTCTCNGTCAAATCAAGGAGTCNTACGAACAAGCCCTNTCTGCTGAAACAACTGGTCANTTACTNAATCGCCTACTGACAAAAGCAATTCAGGTTGGCAAACGCACACGATCTACAACCCAAATTGCGTCGCGNGCTGTTTCAATCAGCTATGTAGCAGTTGAACTGGCTAAAAAGATTTTCACCAATTTGGAAAGAAAAGCCGTTACGATTATNGGTGCAGGNGAAATGGGAGAACTGGCGGTGAGGTCTCTTGTTGAAAANGGGGCTTCTAAGGTTTCAGTCGTTAACCGAACCTGCGANCGGGCNGAACGTGTGGCTGAAATGTTTGATGGAACAGCAACTATTTTNGATAATAACCTTGATTTTTTGATCGAAACTGATATTGTTATCTCTTCGACAACTGCACCTCATTATCTTGTTCAGACTGAGCCATTTAAAGAGATAATGAAGAAGCGNAATAATCGTCCTATTGTGATGATTGATATTGCCGTACCACGCGATATCGATCCAAGAATTAACGACNTNGAAAATGCTTTCCTTTATAATATTGATGATTTACGGCATATTATCTCNTCCAACATTGAAGAANGAAAGCTGGANGCTAAAACCGGCGAAGAAATTGTCAGAGAAGAAGCGACCAACTTTAGCGAATATATCAAAANGCTAGAAGCTGATTCCACAATTAAAGCCCTTCACCAGCGCTTTGATCAAATTATTGAACGCGAATTGTATGTTTGTGTTAATAAAGCGGACCTNTCTGACGATCANGAAAAAATTGTNCGATCGATGACAAAGTCAATTGTAAAGCGACTTCTTCACCAACCAACGAAGAATCTGCGTCAATGTTTTATCTCGTCNGATAACGATCNAGANCAGAATATCCAAATTGTACANGAGCTTTTTGAACTAGGACAGTTTGATAAGCTGGATTAGTCACAGTGGGACACCGTATAACAATAGGNACTCGTGGCAGTAAACTNGCTCTCTGGCANGCAGAGCATGTTCGAGGGCTTTTGGTTANTGCCTTTNCTNACCTCTGTATTGATTTTTCTATTATCAAGACAACTGGAGATCAATTNCAATCTAATCCACNNAGTAACATTTCAAAAGGNTTATTTACGAAAGANATTGAAATNGCCTTACTTGATCAGAAGATTGACTTGGCTGTGCACAGCGTTAANGACTTGCCGACTGACTTGCCAAAAGGTCTNAAAATCTGTTGTATTCCTGCACGGGAAGANCCTCGTGATGCACTTATTTCTAAATCGGGTCTTGGATTGAATAACCTCCCGACTGGAGCAAAGATTGGNACTAGTAGCCTNAGNCGGAAATCGCAGCTTTTCTATCTTCGTTCCGANCTTGANGTTNNAGCNCTACGAGGTAACATCGATACACGCATGAGGAAANTNAAAGAAACTNACCTAGATGCCATCGTTCTGGCGGCTGCTGGAGTCAAGCGTTTATTTGGGGCAGATCTTGTTACGCAGTTTTTTGAAGTTGATNAAATCGTTCCTGCTGNTGGNCAAGGTGCATTGGGTATNGAAATCCGTGAAAATGATGATCAGANCAACACTTTATTGAAAGAAATCNGTTGCCAACGAAGTGAGGTAGAAGTAGGGGTGGAACGTNTCGTTTTACGAGAGCTTGGNGGGGGATGTCAAGTNCCGATTGGCGTTAATGCANAATTAGANAGTAACAAATTATCTGTAGTTGGTTTGGTTTCAAGCCCCGACGGGAGAAAAAGGATACTAAAGAAAACTGTAANTGACTCAGCGGATTCGACNGANATTGGNCTGNTACTAGCGGAAAAACTTATTCAAGACGGAGCTAACGAAATTTTGCAAGTACAATTTGGAACACAGNAATGAATGGGAAAAAACTCACATCTAGTCAGAAANAGNATTACANCCAGAAAGGTTATGTTATTCTTCGTGATGTTTTNAGCCAAGNTGAATGTGATGATTTTATNGAGTANATGATGGATTTNCATGCTGGTCGGCGGAAACTGAATGGCTTTACGTTACGCCAAGCGGATGAGTGGGGACGTACACACAATCAGCATGCTTATGATCCTGTAGCAATGGCATGGTTAATGGATATNAGATTNCGTCAGNCTCTTTACGATTGTTTAGGCGAAGATGCTGAAGGTATTCANACAATGTACTTTTGGAAAGGGTCAGAACAACGTCGACATCAAGATCAGTTTTATCTGCCGAGTTGCATGTCAGCTTGGATAGCACTCCAAAACATTGGTGTTGAGAATGGAACGATTTACGTGCAACCTGGCTCGCATAAGAATCGATTAATNACACGCTATGATTTTGAGGATGCAGGCGAATTCCATGGTANGGATTATANTGATGCAGTTGATCTTCTATTTGANCGGAATAATCTTCCTGAAATCCAGGTTGAAGTATCAACTGGNGACGTCGTTTTGTTCCATGGTNNTTTAGTACACCGAGGCGGTCTTATTCTAAACAANAAATCGTTTCGACATGTGCTGGCCAACCACTACATCCCACATGGCTTTACTGGTTGGCATCTTGGTTGGCCAAGATATAGCTTTGATGGAGGTAATCGTTAAATTATAATTTCAATCGACCTTCCAANTCATCGATTANCTGGCGTGCTACTCGACCGGATCTCCCACTTGATGANGCTTCCCATTCAATAGCTTCCCGTTNAAGTTNATCATCTGAAATAGGAAGAACNCGCTGTTGAGCATAGTGNNAAACAATATCAAGATAAGTTTTTTTCGAAATANGTTGGAAGGCAATTCGTAATCCAAANCGATCACTTAACGACACTTTTTCNTCNGTAGTCTCACGGGGATAGAGTTCATCTTGNTCTGTCGCTGGNAATTTATTTTCCACAATCTGACGAGGCATGAGATGACGNCGGTTTGATGTNGCGTAAATTAAAACATTATCCGGTTTCGCTGAAATACTACCTTCTAACATCGCCTTCAATTCGCGATATTCNGCTTCCTNATNGTCAAAGGAAAGNTCATCACAAAAAAGAACGTAACTTTCNNGCCTATTCCAAATGAGCTCAGTTAGCTCTTGCAAATNAATCAATCCATCTTTGTTTACTTCAANTAGCCTTAATCCTTGACCTTCGTACCGATTGAAAATTGCTTTCACAAGTGACGATTTTCCAGTCCCCCTATCTCCCCATAGTAATACATGGTTGGCAGGNAACCCACANAGNAATTGNCGTGTGTTTCGNTCNAAAGTATNGATCTCTTGATTGATTCCAATTAAGTCGCTGATGTTCGTCAAATCNGGGTGGCGAACCGGAACTAGTTTAGGCATCCCAAATCGAACTTGCCATCGGAATGCCGAGTATTGGTCAAGAAGTGAATTGGTTTCTTCCTCTAAATCAGTAGCATCATTTTGTAAAAAGAATTTTTCTGCTTTATCAATAAGGTGGGTCAACCGAGAAATAACAACTTTCCACTCATCTGTCATTTAACGGGTATACCCTTTTTTAAAGTAAGATCTATAACTTGGTTAAATTTGATTGACTTTTTTAGTGCATCACAGATATGCATGGTATTAATAGCATCTGCAATCAGTTTTGAGTTGAAAACTCCATTTTGGGTGGCAGTCGAAAAATATTCGATCATTTTGACTTCTTGTACACAATCATCAATTTGGTGCTCTGCATCCTTGCCATTTGCATGATGAATCCAAAATCGGGCTGTCTCAGGCTTCCAAGGGACAGTAAAATCATCACAAATTAAAGACGCCTGAGTTCCAGCTATTTCAAACCACTTTCGTGCGCCAGTGTCAAAACCACAATCAAATGAAGCCATCCGCTGTCCGTCAAACCATAGAATAGCCGTTAGATTATAATCAACACCGTTCTCATGACGTGCGGTGGCAAAAACTCTAGTTGGATAATCACTAAATGCCCAGAGAATGGCACGAATACAGTAGTAGCCAAGATCACCGAGACTACCTCCACCAAGCTCTTTTTTGACTCGAATGTTGTCATGAGGAATCTGGTCCCAGTTGAAGGTGAAGGATGCTGTCACGCGCCGCATCTCTCCAAGACTTCCGCCTTTAATCAATTCTAGCATTTTGCTTGTTCGGTCATGATGAACCCACATGACACCATCCATTAGTTGTACTTGGTTTGCTTTGCATGCATGGGACATGGCANCNGCNTCATTTACTGTTACTGATAANGGNTTCTCACACAAAATGTGTTTTCCTNGGTCTGCAGCTTTGATTGTCCATTCAGCGTGCATCGATGGTGGAAGTGGAATGTATACAGCATTAATTTNNGGATCTTCTAAAAGCTCATCGTAACTTCCATAAGCACGATCAATCTGATTATTTTTTGCCCACTGGNTTGCTCTTTTATGAGACCGACTGGCTACNGCTATCAATTCAGCATTTNCGGCNGTTTTGATAGCTCCTCCCACTTTTTTAGCGATATTAGCAGTGCCTAAAATNCCCCATTGAACTTTTNTNNCNGGCATTATTCTTTCCANAAANNTTGATAGCGTTCAGANTCTGCAAATTCTGCTAACGCGTGAAAACGCAAGAACATAAAAGGCTGATCCGANGCTAGCTGATTTGACCTTTCCCAACGTTCAATGCTTTTACGTGCAGCATNTGGTAATTTTTGGTNAACCACATTACGTTTAGCTTGAACAATNTTTGCNTGTTTNAGGTAATCTTCAGNATTAATCTTAACTTTATTTACATCAATGGCTAGTTTGAAGTTGATCATGGCTTGTNGTGCAACCTGAAGGTNCTGACAGGCAATTAGTCCAGCGCGATCAGCTGAAATTTCACGAGCTAGCGTCCAATCAACCANTATCAAATTGGATATTTTGCTGATGAAGGACTCAATTAGGCTCCGAACCCATTTACCCAGAATAATCTGAATAGAGTCAAACCCACCTGAAAACAACAGTTTNAAAAANACATGATCACATAAAATATGTCCCATCTGTTGNCCTATGGCAAAACGAAGTGCGATNNGATTNGATTTTTCAATCAGNTCAGATGAAAGTAGGATCATCGGATCATGAAAATTAACTACATCNGCNGTCATAGANGTATCNCCAACAANAAAAACGTGGGGGACTTCATTTAANCCAAGTATNTCNGCACAAATGTCAACTTCTTTTTTTAGCCAGCCAAATTGGGCTTCGGTCACACGTACACNACGTTGCATGATTTTTATTGTCAANTGGTAATCATTCAGTTCCGCTGTGTTTTCGCGTAACCAAGCGACAANAAAATGGTGCTCAGTTCCCAGCGNTTTTCGTATTAGAAGTGGGATTTTCTTTTCACGGAAACCTTCTAGGAAATTGTGATCCTCTTTAGTTTGAAAGGTTTCAACGGCAAGTTCCTTGGGGGTATTGTAGGGCAATGTTTCAGCAAATATATGTCCTATCAAAGAAAAGAAAGTTACTATCGCAATAGTATGAATTCTGCCCAAATAATACCTCCCAAAGGTTGCTATGATAAAATATCGTGTGATCCAAGTCAATTCATTTTTAGTGGATAAGTTTCTCTTGACAAAGACATCCTGCTATGCGATTATTCACGGCAGTTTCCACACCAGGATTTCCGCTTGAATTCAATGCAAAATCGGCCCAACTATTACAACGANCTNAAAGTTAGTCGAAATGCGACTNCGAAAGAAATCAAACGAGCCTTTCGCAGTTTAGCCAAACAGTTTCACCCTGACAAAAATCGGACGAAGAATGCAGATCAGGTATTCCAATCCATACAAACAGCCTATGAAGTCCTTGGTAATAACCAAAAGAAATGGGAATATGACGTATGGATTGCAGAGAGAGAACGTAAGCAGCGACAATATCAGTTTTATGCTGAACGTCTACGGCAGTCGAAGTTACAACGGGAAAAATATGACTTGGTGTTTCATGAATTATTGCACTTTAATCATGAAAAGGGAATTCAACTTTATGAAGAGCTGCAAGCGGAAACACAGGATTTCTGCATTGATGATTTCATGAATTATGCTGAGAGTCGTGATTGTGAATTTTTAATTGCTGAAGCTTACCAAGCAACTAGTAATTATCGTGCGGCGATGCATCTCTATGAAAAGCTGCTCTCTTATGAGAAACGACGACCAGTTTTCCACCACTTTGTATCCGAAATTCGGGACAGATTAAAAAAAGTGTATATNGATTGTCTAACAAACCCANAGAATTTAGAGAATATACCAAATGACCTGCAAAAGATTAAAGACCTGAAGCTTTCGAAGCGAGAGCAGGCTTGGGTTTACCGGCGGCTCGCTGAGCTTTATGCTGGTGCCGGGTTAAAAGATTTGGGAAGGGAGATGTTAACAAAAGCCCTTCAGCTCAACCCAAAAATGTCAGGCATTAAAAAGATTTGCTTGACATTGGGATTAGCAAACTCTCCTCATTTTTATACAACGGGCAACACCTAGAACTGATAGAGTTGACCATATTTTCCCGCAGGTAGTGGATATAAGGCTCAATTNATAATCCATGGCCTGTAATACGTTTAATTAGTTCGTTTGCAGTGAATTTGCTACCATGCTGATAAATTTGTTCTCGTAACCAATTTTGAAATGTGAGATGCTATTCTCTGCTGTAGAGATTCAGTTTGATTCAGTGGCTTTTCCTGGTGAATCCTTTACTATTTTTACACATTAAAAAAGGTTGTTAAAACACTTTGAAATAGACAAGGATTTAGGGTCAGCTTCTATTACATATCGAGTGCTCCGAGGTTGAAAACGGATGGATCTATCCTTAAATTCTCCAATGATTGATCAACTTATTAATCTAGCTCTTGCTGAAGATATCAGTGGTGGTGACATAACAACAGAGTCAACTATTGGTGCTTTGCAGCAAGGGATTGGTACTATCATCACCAAAAATGTTGGTATTATCGCTGGTCTTCCTGTTGTAGAGCGCGTTTTATGTCGCATTGATCCTGATCTAGATTTTCACCAATTAGTTTCTGATGGAACCATGGTTGAACCGATGACACCGGTGGCTAAAGTAACCGGTTGTGCAAAGTCGATCCTCACGGGAGAGCGAACAGCACTAAACTTTCTGCAGAGGCTATCTGGAACAGCAACATTGACAGCAGAATTTGTCGATGCTGTTAAAAACACAAAAACCAAAATCGTAGACACACGNAAAACAACTCCTGGTTGGCGTTTACTACAAAAATATGCTGTTCGTATTGGTGGAGGGAAAAACCACCGTTTTGGTTTGTATGATGGNATTNTGATAAAAGATAATCATATTGTTGCTGCTGGNNGTATNCGNNAAGCGGTTGAAATGGCACGTTCAGGAGCACCACACACTGCCAANATAGAANTTGAAGTNGAAACGATTGNTCAAGTTGANGAAGCACTTAAAACGAAAGCCGATATTCTNCTNCTGGACAACATGAGCAACGAAACGATGCAGGCNGCTGTCAAAAAAGTCAATGGTAATGCTATAACNGAAGCCTCGGGAGGGATNANTCTTGACCGAATACCCNCAATTTCTAAAATTGGTGTTAATTTTATCTCTGTAGGAGCNTTGACTCACTCGGCAATGCCTTTAGATATGAGCCTAGANNTGCAAATNAATCATGCAACCAAAACTTGAANCCATACAAGGAACAGTNGTTGTTAAGACAAAAAANCTNTCTAAATGGTATGGCCAAGTCATTAGTCTTAATGACTTGACGCTTCAGGTACATACGGGTGTGACCGGTTTGCTGGGACCAAACGGAGCTGGAAAGTCCACGCTACTTAGATTGCTCGTTGGCCAACTAAAACCAAGCGCAGGTTTGGTTCGTGTTCTGGATCAACCCGTTTGGAACAATCCGAACCTAAAGCGCCGTATTGGTTACTGTCCAGACATCGGGAAATTATATGATTCGATGTCTGGCTTCGAATTTGTTAAATTTCTGGCTTTGTTGAGTGGTTACTCGGACGGTGAAGCACACCAACGAACCCAAAACGTCATTGAGTTAGTTGGTATGTCCGATCAACAGGGTAAACCTATCGCAACTTATAGCAAAGGTATGCGTCAGCGAATTAAGTTTGCTCAAGCATTAGTACACGATCCTGAGTTGATTTTTCTTGATGAACCGCTTAATGGAATGGATCCAATCGGGCGTCTAAAAACGATTCAGTTGATTCGCAAGCTTGGTGAGGAAGGGCGAAGCATAATTGTTTCAAGTCACGTTTTACACGAAGTTGAAGCAATGACTGAGTCGATTCTGCTGATCCACCAAGGGCAAATACGAGCTGAGGGTAGTATCTCAGATATACGGAATTTGATTGATGAACACCCGCATCAAGTCTATATTCACTGTGACCGCCCACGTGATCTAGGAGCCATATGTTTGGGCTTAGATCACGTTGTTAGTGTTAAATTTGATCAAACGGAAAAAAATGGAGTAATTGTTGAAACAATCAGGCCCGATGATTTTTACACTTGTTTGCCAAAGATAATTATTGCCAAAAAAATTTCAATCGAACGGATGTTTTCACCAAATGACAATCTCGACACAGTTTTTAAATACTTAGTTCAGTGAAAAAACAAGAGGATGGAATGACAAATACCTTACCTAATTATATTGGTAATACGTGGGTTAAATCAAAGGCAACAGAATACGCTGATGTCATCAATCCAGCAACGACAGAGGTGATTGCTCAAGTTCCGCTTTCTCCAAGTAATGAAGTTGATCGAGCTGTTCAAGTTGCTGAGGAAGCTTGGTTAGAATGGCGACAGACCCCCCCGTCCGATAGGGTTCAACATCTCTTTAAACTCAAGAGTTTGTTAGAGGAAAATTTGGATGATCTTGCCAGAACTATTACCTTCGAATGTGGAAAAACCCTTGAAGAATCCAAAGGAGAGCTCAGGCGCGCTATTGAAAATGTCGAAGTCGCCTGTGGAATTCCAACTTTGATGCAAGGCTATAACCTTGAAGATATCGCTAGTGGCATAGACGAAGTTATGATACGCCAGCCTGTTGGTGTATGTGCGGCAATTACCCCCTTCAATTTTCCCGCCATGATTGTGGCTTGGTTCTTGCCGTACGCTGTTGCGTGTGGAAATACCTACATCGTAAAGCCATCGGAGAAAGTTCCACTGACAATGAAAAAGCTGTTCGAATTATTTGATCAAGCGAAGTTTCCTACAGGAGTAATAAATCTTGTTAATGGTGGGAAAGAAACAGCCGAAGCGATTTTAAATCATTCTGGAATTAAGGCTATTAGCTTTGTTGGTTCAACAAGTGTTGCCAAACATGTATATGCGCTTGCTACTGCAAACGGGAAACGCGCACAATGCCAAGGGGGTGCTAAAAACCCTATTATTATACTTCCTGATGCAGACATTGAAACAGCTAGCAAAATTATCGCTGATAGTGCCTTTGGTTGTGCAGGCCAACGTTGCCTTGCTGCCTCGTTGGCTGTTACTGTTGGTGACTCTAAGCAGGATTTTACTGAAGCAATTGTTAGTCAAGCTAGCTCGCGAGTCGTTGGGTATGGTTTAGATGATGGGGTTCAGATGGGACCAGTGATCACACAAGCTAGCAAGAATAGGATTGAAAGCTTGATCCTATCAGGTTTAAATGAGAATTCAGATCTACTAGTCGATGGCCGAAACGCGAAGATCAATAATTATGAAAGCGGTAGTTTCGTCAAACCAACTATTCTTCAAAACCTAAAGTTAGATGGAACCATTATTCATACGGAGATTTTCGGACCAGTTTTAGGTATGGTTCATTTGGACACTGTCGATGACGCAATCGATTTTGTGAATAGTGGTCGTTATGGCAACATGGCATGCTTATTTACAAATAGTGGAGCTGCCGCACGCAAATTCCGTTATGAAGCTCAGGTAGGAAATATTGGAATTAACCTTGGCGTTGCTGCGCCAATGGCATTTTTCCCGTTTAGCGGTTGGAGAGACAGCTTTTTCGGTGATATGCATGGTCAAGGAAAAGACGCGGTTGAATTCTTTACACAGAAGAAAGTAATTGCCGAACGATGGTTTCGAGACTGGTCACGCAAGTTTTAGAGTTCTCAGTTTCACATTTAAGAAAACTTCGTATCAGAATAACATGTAGTTGTTCATCCAGTTTGGTTAGTCTGAGTATTTGATAAGGGATTGTAAATGAGTCGATCTTGGCATCGTGTTGATGATGAAATTTTGTCTGTCTTGCAAGATGTTGTAGCCATTGAGAGTATTAATCCTGACTTGCCAGGTGGCAAAGATGGAGAGTTGNGGATGATGGAATATATCTCTGGCTTNTTTGCTNATATAGGTATTCCCTACGAAACGCATGAAATCCTGCCAGCNAGGCATAATATCATTGCCACTTTGGATGGCGAAGANCCCAANCGTGTCTTGCTATTTGAGTGTCACATGGATACTGTTTCGGTTGACATTATGACAATTCCACCATTTACTCCNGATATTCGTAATGGCTTACTCTATGGCCGTGGTGCTTGTGATACTAAGGCCGGAGGAGTCGCCATGATGATGGCTATGAAACGCTTAAAGGAAGAAGGTTTCACCCCTCCATGTACCATTAAGTACGCAGGNGTTGTGGATGAAGAGCATCTCTTTCGAGGTGCCTCACATTTAGCGTCAATTATTGGGGCAGAAGCTGTTGTCGTTTCCGAACCAACTGAGTTGGAAATTGTTCGGACACACAAAGGATTAGCTCGGTTTCGTATTANCGTCAAAGGAACAGCCGCNCATAGCTCTAAGCCCCATTTAGGTNTCAATGCAATTACTAAAATGGCCCGATTGATTTGCGCTATTGAAGATGAAATTGTACCGNTATATAATACCAATACCCACCCACTAGTAGGTANCCCNACTCTAAATATTGGCGTGATTTCTGGAGGNGCACAGATCAATTTTGTGCCTGATCAGTGTGTAATTGAAATCGATCGGCGTACCATTCCAGGNGAGAACCCAATAGAGACCATAGNAATTTTTCAGCAGNTTTTGTCACGAGAGCAAGACTCTGACCCTGATCTGGATGTGATTTTAGAAGANCCATTTTTACTTGATGAAGCGATGGAAACATCAGTAGACTCACGTATTGTGCAAATNGGTGTGGCTGCCTGTCAAACCNTATTAGGAAAAACTACCACCTCAGGAGTTCCTTATGGAACTGATGCGAGCAAGTTCACTGCCGTTGGTATTCCTGCTATAGTCCTTGGTCCAGGAAGTATCGATCAAGCACACGCTGCAGTTGANTGGGTTGAGTGNCNTCAGGTACTTCAAGCAGTTGATATTTACCAACAGATTATGATGAACTTCTAAATTATTTCCAATATCAGAACGAATGTTAGATTGAACTGGAAGGGAAAACACCTATTAGTATTGTCACAGTCGAGTATGAAATCNGCCCAAGTTTTCGTTTAGTTGATGTCTTTAATNCATTAATTGTTTTTCTTTAGATCATCTAAGATCANCCACAAATCTAACCGNCCAACCGCTTTTTTCGATAAACGAAAGAACAGAATTCTCTAAATATTACCAAGATTTGTCGCAGCTATGACTAATTTGGGTCTTAGATTAGTCGAATCCAGATATTACGGTATCGGACGAGATCTCCGTGGTCTTGCAATCGTAGTGGTGCTTCTGTCGGATGTGGTTGGCTATACGATGACAAGCTCCTATGTCCGGTAGGTCCNAAGATAGCCTGATGGTGGTGAACGAGAACCCCATTGTGTATAATGGTTGCATATGCTGGTTGGATTAATTCGTCTCCATCAAAACGNGGACCTATAAAGATGATATCATATGTTTGCCATTCACCAGGTTTTCGACACGCGTTTACCAACGGTGGNTATTGGCCATAGATAGCNGCAGTGATTCCATCAGCATAAGTAATGTTATCNTAACCATCGAGTACCTGAATTTCGTACCTATCCATCAGAAACACACCACTGTTTCCCCTTCCCTGACTCTCNCCCTTAACTTCACTTGGTGNNGCCCATTCTATATGAAGTTGGCAGTTGCCAAAGCTATCTTTGGTTTTTATATCGCCNGTGCGGGTTACTTCCATGTAGCCATCTTTTACTTCCCACTCTACGTCACCATCTCGTCCAATCCATTTTGATGTATCTGATCCATCAAAAAGAACTNTTGCATCAGATGGNGCTTCTCCAGGGNNCTCCTGNGTATCAGCTGTGCCNGGTGTGACGATTGTAGGCTGTGGCCTATCTCCATCGTGAACATGCCATTCAGAATCAGGAAGCATTGGTGTATCATTGTATCCAACACTCATTNTTTGTACTCCTTAGTGAATTATCTTAATTTCTTATTTAAAATTCTAGTGAGAATAACTATCTCNGGTGTGAGTTTAAATATGTAACCAAGCAATTAGCAACATAGCAATGCCNCAGCTAAGATAAAGCTTATATACTTAACAAAATCAGNTTTTTGCAAGGGGCAAAGCTCCAGGTGGGTTACAGCCTTTATTNCTGCTTCATGATCTCAATTAGCATCATTAATTATANGNTTTTTCTANGATTAATATACCATAGACAATTGAGGAGTGTCAATTTAGATGAGNATCTAGAAGAAGTTCCCAAGNCATGATTGATGTAAGGATTTTTCACTTTGTNTCAAGATGNAAAATGGTTANATCNGACTCACTCACGTTATTCTTCAAAAACNAGAANACTAATTTTTGGCAGTTAATTACTCTCATTGTTAAGAATAGATTTAGGTAATTAGTCAAACTCATATNGANNNTTGACAGNNNGTCANNCCTNTANATANNCGTC
>PBXZ01000004.1:48833-49079 GCA_002729415.1 Candidatus Poribacteria bacterium
ANNGATNNNATTGAAAAATGCCTATGGCACCTAAAAAAGTTGCTTGGAATTNTTTCAATNCAAGGGAGCTATGNATAGAATCAAACAGTTTAAGTTCNTCNGGATATAAATTTCCCTAATAAANCTAAAAAAACTCAAAATACTTCGATTCAATATAGATAGCTAGAAGCTGTGTTAAGAGGCTTTGATAATTCTACTTTTGGATGATATCAAGAACACAATTATTAAAGGGAAATAGAAAGAATG
>PBXZ01000005.1:0-129441 GCA_002729415.1 Candidatus Poribacteria bacterium
TGGTTCAACAAGTGAGGATGGAATGAAAGTTGTTGATCAACCAGTGTCGGTTCAAGATGTGTTTGTATCTCTTTGTGCGTCCTTTGGTATTGATCATAATTCGGAGAATTGGTCACGTGTTGGGCGGCCTATTCGCGTTGTAAATGGTGGGAACATAATCAAAAGTTTATTTACTTAAAGTGAATCTGATAGTAGTTGTTTTAAATTTTGTATGGGTATTAATCTTTTTTCGTGTCCCGATTCATTATCGCTAGCCCTTTTCTTTAGATGGAACTATTAGAAATCTTATCGTTTTTCCCATCGCTTTTTTCGCTCTTTGTGTGTAGAGTGGCTCATCAAGGTTGTTTTTTCCTTTCCTTTGTCAATTAAGTAAATACAAGACTGTATTTTAGTATGATGATCAGCATGCATTGCTCATGCTGAGATTGGCAAGATCCTGTTCAGATCTTGTTGGGAGGAACTCTGTGTTGAGAGGGTAAATCCTCTTTGGGTTTTTGTTGATCGTTGGGGCTTGATCAAATTTTCATTTCTAGCAATTGCAGTAATTTTTTTCATCATAAATACCTGGTATTTGTCGCGATTGCTTTGTTTGTATTGTTGATTTATAATGGGTGTCTTGGTTGGGTTATGATTAGGAAATCTTGTTAGGGAAAGGATTTTGATGAAGATTCTCGTGGGACCAAATCACATTGAGTTGGAGAATGCAATTCCTGATCTCCAAGGAAAGTTTCCTCAGTTGCAGTTCGAGAAGTGTAGTGATCGGCAAAAACTTGCCGGCGAAATTGTTGATGTTGATGTTTACTTTGGTTGGTTGGATGAAAGCGTGTTTTTGGCGGCGGAAGAATTGAAATGGATTCAGTCCCCAAGTTCGGGAATAAACCACTATTTGGCTGTACCGGGATTAAAGGATAGTGATGTTCTGTTGACAAGTGCTAGTGGAAGTCATGCATCTTGTGTTGCTGAGAGTGCATTGGGTATGATCTTTTCTTTTACGCGGGGAATTCGGCGCAGCATTTCGGCCCAATCAGAAAAAAACTGGTGTGCCCGGGAGATACGTAGTCAGCTTTCTGAACTAACTGATAGTACTATGGGTATTATTGGTTTTGGTGCTACTGGTCGTGCTTTAGCAAAACGTGCTTCGGTTTTTGACATGCGTGTTGTTGCTGTTGATCTTCATCCGATGAACAAGCCAGAGTTCGTTGAGGAGCTTTGGGGTATTGATCAGCTGCATTACCTACTAAGAATATCTGATTATGTTATTGTTATGGTTCCTCATACCGAACAGACTAAGAAAATGATCGGTGTGCATGAGTTGGAATTGATGAAGCCAAGTGCAATGCTGGTCGGAATGTCACGTGGAGGTATTATTGATCAACAGGCATTGCTAGACGCCCTAAATAAGGGGACAATCTCTGCTGCTGCGCTTGATGTGTTCGATTCGGAACCATTACCGGAGGATAGTGTATTGTGGCAATTGCAGAATTTATTGATTACTCCGCATATTGCTGGAGGAACTCAGCATGAGGCAGTGTATGTCATTCAAATATTTGAAGAGAATTTGTCGCAATTTATTAAGGGAAATTATAATTTAAGAAATTTGGTGGATAAGCAGCTTGGTTTCTGAGTTTGATAGGTCTAAATTAGGTTTTCGAGAAAGTTGTCTTGGAAAACGGGGTGAAGAATCATGGATCCTGTAAAGCTGGGATATGTCGGTTGTGGGTTTATGGCGCAAAAAGTTCATATTCCCAACTTTTTGCGTATTTCAGAGTGTGATCTTGTTGCTATTGCAGAGGTTCGGGCAGAGTTAGGTCAGAAAGTTCAGGATCGGTACCGGATCCCGAAACTGTATAAAGATCATCTCGAATTAGCTGGAGACAGTGAGGTTGAAGCTGTTGCTGTGTCAGCAGATTTTGCCTTGCAAGGCGAGATTGCCAAGGATCTTTTAAGTGCAGGCAAATGTGTTTTCATGGAGAAGCCCATGGCCGTTTCTATCACGCAAGCTGAATCTTTGTTGGAAACGGCAAAATCTGCCAACACAAAACTTATGGTTGGTTATATGAAACGGTACGATGCTGGAAACGAGCTGGTCAAATTGAATGTGACCAAGTTTCGGCAAACAAAGGAACTTGGTCACATCACTTATGTCCGAAATCATGGTTTTTGCGGTGATTGGATTTGTAACTTGGATACTCCAATGGAAAGTACCGATGAGACTATACCCAGTGGTCCTAGAAAAATGCCTGAATGGTTGCCCCCAGACCGAGTCGGTTCGTATCTCGGTTACTTGCAACAATATACTCACAATATTAATTTGCTTCGTTGGTTTCTTGATGCTGGTGATGATGTTAGGGTGAAGATGGTCGATTTTGATGAGAACGGCTATTCGGGGATTGTCATCTTTGAAATGGCGGGTGTACGAGTCTTACTTGAGTCGGGTGGTATCTCACACTATCGCTGGGATGAACATACGCAGATCTATTTCCAGCACGGTTGGGTACACACTTGGGCGCCGCCGTTATTACTGAAGAATACATCAGCGGAGGTCGAAATTTATCGTGCAGGTGAGGATCAACAAATTTTGCGGCCGATACCTAAACCCAGATGGACATGGGCCTACCGTCGTGAGCTAGAACATTTTATTAAGCATGTTAGAACAGATCAACCTTTTCGATCTTCCGGTGAAGATTCGTTGACGGATGTACGCTTGTATGAAGAAATTTACAAGAAATTTCTGAATATCAACTAGATTTTTATCAGAAATCTGTTATTAGGCATTAGAAAGTATCGATCTCGATTATGGCGATAGAAGCTACCCTTGAATATTTTAATCATCGTTATCCTTGGCCTGAGGAAACCATGTCGTTCTCGCTAAAAGATGATGCGGATCCGATACTTGTAAGACGATTTTCAATTTCTTAAATGAATGAAATAAGTTCAAGGTTGAAAAAGGTTGCTTGTTCTGAAAAGAGTAGTGGGTGATTATGGGGGCTACACATGAATTTGGGGTTAGAAGGAAAACGGGCGATTGTAACCGGTGGTAGCCGTGGGATTGGTCGATGCTGCGCGCGTGCTCTCGCACAAGAAGGTACTCGCGTTTGTATTGTAGCTCGGACACAGAGCGAACTGAATCAGGTGTTGGAAGAAATCAATGAGATGGATGGTGAAGGTTTTGCTGTTGCTGTTGATTTAACTTCTCAAAAAAGTTGTCAGCAGGTTGTGCGTGAGACTGTAGAAACATTTGGTGGAGTGGATATATTGGTTAATAATGTTGGGGCAGCTAAGAATGCCGACATCTTGGAGTTATCTGCTAAGTGTATTGATGACGCGTTACGATTGAAGAGCTATAGTTATTTACGAATGGCTCAACTGGTGATTCCTTATATGAAGGAGAGTCAATGGGGACGGATTATAAATATTGCCGGAGGAGCTGGTACAAGTCCTAGTCGACGAAACATACCAACGGGTGCTGCCAATGTGACGATTTTAAATATGACCCGTGCTCTTTCGGATGCAGTCTCTATTGATGGTATTCTAGTGAATACCATCTGTCCGGGATTGACTAACACCGTCCGAGCGCGTACGCAACAGAATGCAAGAGCCGTTTTCGAAAATCGGGATGTAGAAGAATTGTTATGGGAGCTTGAACGCGAACTGCCGGCAGGTCGTATGGCTGAACCTGAAGAGATTGCCAATGTAGTGGCTTTTTTAGCGTCTGAGACTTGTTCTTATATGTTTGGAAGTTCAATTTATATGGATGGTGGAGCACGACGAGGAACACCTTAAGGTTGTAACTATTGTGGCTAATGTTTGGCTGGGGCTATCTCGCAGTTAGCTTCAGATCCCATCGTTAAAGTCCATCGGTTATATGTGTACGTCGGCTTTGCTATATAATTTCAGTTAAGGTTAGGAGCCTTATTATGGCAAATGTAAATGAAAAATGGTGTTTGGAGTCTGATCAGATTCAATTCTTTCATGACAATGGTTACCTGTTAATTCGATCATTATATAGTTATGAGGAAGTTGTCCAAATGCGTGGACAGTTTCATCAACTTATTACCCAAACAGATAATCGGCCCAAAAATATAAGTTACTCGTTTATGGATCCGCAGGAAAGCTACGAAATCGATCCATTTAACCCTAAAAACGTGGAGGGAATGATGGATCATGTTTTGGCAAGTGATTTTTGGTTTGATCACTTTACTGATCCAAAAGTTGTGTCAATTATGGTTGATTTACTTGGACCAAACATTGACTTTCACAATGGAAAGGTCCGGAACAAACCTCCTGGATTCTATTCAGACCAGAGTTGGCATCAGGATTGGCCATATGAACGGCACACCAAACCGGAACTAGCTGCAGCAATCACATATCTCGATGATACTGATTTTGAATCTGGCGCAACAGAAGTTTTGCCGGAGAGCCATCTTAAAGGTGAATGGGATACATCTGATGGGTATAGAATTCCTGATGATCAAGTCCCCTTGGAAGAACATTGTATCTTGTCTGCAAATGCAGGTGATGTGGCTATAGTTCATGTCTTAGCTGTTCATCGCGCTGGACACAATTTTACGAATACCGCTCGGCACGCTATAATCAACGAATATAAAACTAGCGAAACAATCGATCAGTGGAACAATCGATGTGCTTTTGCAGGACTTCCCTTGGCAAGAAATAGTGGGCTATTGATGCCACGTGTTTCGAAGTTGTGTTGAAGATATACACTTTAANTCGGACCATCTCAGTTTGAATACACAGTTGATTATNATCGTGAATTGTACTATAATTTACGTTTGGTAAATTATAGTTTTAGTTAAGCATTGCAGGTTACTTTGTACATGAGAATCGTCCGAGATATTAGTGATTTAATTGGTAATACACCGATGATCTGCCTAAATCGTTTGACGCAACCAGGCGATGCGAAAATCTATGCTAAACTCGAATCTTATAACCCGGGTGGTAGTATTAAAGATCGTATTTGTTATGCCATGGTTGAGGATGCAGAAGAACATGGTTGGCTCAAACCCGGCTATACTATTGTTGAACCGACTGCCGGAAACACGGGCATAGGGCTTTCTATCGTTGCAATAGCAAAGGGATATAATGTTGTGTTGACTATGCCTGAAAATGTCAGTCGAGAGAAATACAGCCTCCTTTTAGCATATGGAGTAGATATTGTTTTAACTCCGGAAGATTCTGGTATGGCAGGCGCGATTTGGGAAGCGGAAGATATTGTTAGAAGGAAACCAAGACACTATATGCCAAATCAGTTTTGTAACGCTGCTAATCCAGAGGCTCATCGTAGTACAACAGCTCAGGAAATTATTGGAGCTTTTGACCAACCAATCGACGTCTTTGTAACAGGTGTGGGGACAGGGGGAACCTTAACTGGAGTTGGCGAAGAATTAAAAAAACATTCAAAAAAAACAAAAGTTGTAGCTGTTGAGCCCAGTGTGTCTCCTGTGTTGTCAGGGGGTAGTCCTGCCCCAACACGTATCGATGGAATTGGTGCGGGTATGATACCAAAAGTATTAAACGTTGATATTATGGATCAGGTTATCACTGTATCCGATGAAGATGCTTATGACATGATGAAGCAGATTTCCAAGAAAGAAGGGCTACTTGTTGGTATTTCCTCAGGGGCAAACATGTGTGCCGCGTTGCAATTAGCATGTGAGCTTGGGGCGGATAAGCGGTTGGTGACGATTCTTTGTGATACTGGCGAACGATATTTAAGTTTGTCTGATCATTTTCAAGAGAGCAATGGTATTGATATAGAGTGATTTAGAATGACTGAAAATTGCTTGCCGAAAATCACCAACAGTTTTTGTTACAAGGTTCGTCAAATTGATCGACCTCAAGAGATCTTGTTTCAGATGTTTAAACGTTTTGAGGAACGTGCTGTCATAATCACTAGTGGCCAATTGACTGGAATGATTATAATCCATATGGCGCACGAAAATGGAATACCGTTCCGTGTTTGTACTGTAGATACGTTACGTCTTTTTCCCGAAACTTATACTTTTTTGCAGCAAGTTGAAGCTCGATATGGAATACAGATTGAGCGCATAAAACCGGATTTGAAACAGGTTGACCGAATGATCAGCCAGCATGGAGAATTTCTGTTCTTTGATAGCAAAGATAAGCAGGAATATTGCTGTCATATTCGGAAAGTGGAACCCCTCGAACGATTACTGACAGATATTGATATTTGGTTTTCTGGTCTTCGTCGTGATCAATCGGGAAATAGGAGTAGAACTCCCAAGGCACAGATTATTGAGAAGAAGGGTAGATCGATTTTGAAAATCAACCCTCTCTTCGATTGGCCGGAGAAACAAGTGCGGGATTTTATCAAAGAACATGATATTCCCATTAACCCATTGCTGTTGTCAAAGGCGAACGGACAATCCTATGAATCGCTTGGTTGTATAATATGTACAACACCGACGCTTCCTGGTGAATCTAGGCGGTCAGGCCGTTGGCGTTGGCAAAATACGCAGGTAGAGGATAACAAAAAAGAGTGCGGCCTCCATTTTTCGATTTAGTGTCGAATTGGAATCGTACAATACACTATTTAAGATATTATTTATTAAAGGAGGGTAAAGGTTTATGTCTGTAATTGTAAGAATTCCAACACCATTGCGGAAGCTTACCCAAAATAAACCAGAAGTCGAAGTAAGTGGAAAAAATATTGAGTCGTTGATTGATAATCTTGAGACTAATTATCCAGGGATTAAAGAGCGAATTTATGATGAAGCCAACAATATTCGTCGTTTTGTTAATATATATTTAAATGATGAAGACATTCGCTTTTTGGAAGGGAAATCAACTGCAGTAAACGATGGTGATGAAGTCTCAATTATTCCTGCAATTGCCGGTGGTATTTTGAATTCCAGCCAACTCGGAAAATAATTTGCTGAAACTTAGTACGGAAATGCTCAAACAAATTTCCGACCACGCAAAATCAGATTTTCCTGATGAATGTTGCGGTATTATCCTGAGTGATGGCGAGCAGGATTTTTTGCGACAATGTACAAATATACAGAATCAGCTTCATTTGGAGGATCCATCAGTTTATCCTCGTGATGCACGTACCGCATATCAAATTGATCCCAAAGAGTTACTAGAGATTTGCAAAGAATCGGAAGCGAAAAGCCGACCGATTAAAGCATTTTATCATTCACATCCCAATCACCACGCCTATTTTTCAGAGAAAGATAAGGCCGACGCTACNATGTGGNATGAGCCGTTATATCCTGACGCGTCTTACATCGTAATTCCAGTTTATGGTGGTAATAGTGAGGAGCAGATCCTAGGTAATATACGGGNGTATACTTGGGATCTGAACATCGGTGATTATCTGGAATCAGAAATTGAAAGTTCAGATGGATAATCGACCGATTGTTGCTCTCGACTTTGGTGAAGCGGACCAAGCAATGCGAATTGTTAGTGAATTGTCTGATTTGGTCTCATGGTTCAAAGTCGGTAAGCAGCTTTTTACGAGTACTGGGCCGTGTATCGTCGAACAGCTGCGTGAGGCAGACAAATCTGTATTTCTCGATCTCAAATTCCATGATATTCCTAACACAGTTGGGAGCGCTGTAGCGTCAGCAACTGCGATTGGAGCAAACATGATTAATATCCATGCGTCAGGAGGGATTGAGATGATGAAAGTTGCGAACCGATCTGCTGAAGAAGTCTCTGATAGACTTAGCATTCCGAAACCTAAATTACTGGGTGTTACAGTCTTAACAAGTATGGATCAGTCAACTTTTCAAAAAGATTTTNCTAGTAGCCGTACACTCTCTGATCAGGTTGCATATTTGNCAGTNTGTGCAAAGGAAGCNGGATTGGATGGTGTGGTTGCATCACCTTTGGAAATCGAAATCATCAGGGAAAAATGTGGNGCCCAATTCTGGATTGTGACACCTGGTGTTCGACCTAAGGCTGCAAGTTTAGGGGATCAGAAGCGTGTTATGACACCCAAGGAAGCAATTGATGCTGGTGCCAATCAGATTGTTGTTGGCCGTCCAATAACTCAAGCAATTGATTCTTTTCAGGCCACAAAATCAATTTTTGCGGAGATAAACGAATGACAACAGAAAAGGTTTTAGAGATTTTTGAGAAGACGGGGGCTTTGCTCAAAGGTCATTTTCGACTCCGGTCTGGTTTGCATAGTGACTGTTTTTTACAGACGGCAGTCGTGTTGCAGTACCCGGAAATTGCTACACAACTTTGTAAAGAGCTTTCCAACCAAGTTGATAGTGAAGTTGATGTGGTGATAGGTCCAGCTATTGGCGGCGTAATTATCGCTCACGAAATCGCACAGGCGCTCGTTGCACGTGCCATATTCGGTGAGAAGCGAGACGGTGAAATGATACTTCGTCCGGGTTTCCAGATTAATTCTGGAGATCGCGTGCTTGTGGTTGATGATGTCTTGACAACAGGAGGGTCTGTTTCCAAGCTGATAGATCTCACCCGGCTACATAAAGGAGAAGTGGTTGCTGTTGCTTTTCTTGTTGATCGTTCATCCTCTCCGATTGATTTTGGCGTTCCACAGTTTTGTTTGGCAAATATCGATGCTTCAACTTACCGTCCTGAAGATTGTCCGATGGACAAGGCTGGGGTTCCAATTGTTGAACCTTAGCTGTGGTGCTTACATTCCATATCAATCAACGAAATAATAAATGTCAAATCGAGAAAAAATCCGCAACTATTGTATTCTTGGACATATCGACCATGGTAAAAGCACGCTTAGTGATCGCTTGATAGAATACACTGGAGCATTGACACATCGTGAAATGCGTGATCAGGTTCTTGACCAGATGGACTTGGAACGTGAGCGCGGAATAACAATTAAGGCGAATGTGGTTCGCTTACAATATCCGGCTGACGACGGAGAAACCTACGAATTAAACTTAATTGATACACCAGGACATGTTGATTTCTCGTATGAGGTGTCGCGTAGCCTCATGGCCTGTGAAGGTGCGATTCTAATTGTCGATGCAGCTCAGGGCGTCGAAGCCCAAACCCTCGCTAATGCTTACTTGGCAATTGATAGGGATTTGGAGATTATTCCGGTGATTAACAAGATCGATCTTCCTCATGCTCGCCCGGATGAAGTTCGAAATCAGATTGAAGAGATCATTGGAATACCAGCTGACGAAGCANTATTAACAAGTGCTAAGGAGGGGTTAGGAACNAAAGATGTTTTGGAATCCATTGTTAGTCAGATCTCACCGCCGTCTGGTGCGTTGGATTCTCCACTTAAGGCATTATTGATAGATTCGTTTTATGATAGTTATCGTGGTGTTGTGATGTACATTAGGGTATTTGACGGCCAAATTAAGGTGGGAGATCATATTTATGCGATGGCGACTGGTAGCTCACACGAGGTTGAAGATCTTGGTGTATTTCTACCAGAAATGCATTCTATTGATAGCCTCTCGGTAGGATCAGTTGGATATGTTACTGCTAGTATCAAAGACGTTGAGAATGCGAAAATTGGTGATACTATTACACACGTAGGGAGACAAACGGAATATCCTTTACCTGGCTACAAGGAAGTGAAACCAGTTGTGTTCTGTGGACTCTATCCAGCTGACACCGGGGATTTTATTATGTTAAGAGAAGCGTTGGAAAAATTGAAATTGAATGATTCTTCTTTCAGTTTTGAACCTGAAAGTTCTGTTGCTTTGGGGTTTGGTTTTCGATGTGGTTTTCTCGGCTTGCTTCATATGGAGGTAATTCAAGAACGGCTTGAACGCGAATTTAATTTGACATTAATTCGCACATCACCAAGCGTAAAATTACACGTTTATCTGACTGATCAGAGTTCCATTGAAATTGATAATCCAGCACATCTACCGAGCTCTGATCAGATAGATTGGATTGAAGAACCGTATATTACTGCGGAAATTATGGTGCCAACCGATTACATAGGAAATGTAATGGATCTCTGTCAAAAGCGGCGGGGAGGCTTCATTAAGATGGACCAACTTGATAAAACCCGAACTTTGCTTGTATATGATCTGCCGTTAAGCGAAATTCTTGTGGATTTTCATGACAAACTGAAGTCTCTAACGCGCGGTTATGGCTCACTTGAGTACGAGATCAGTGGATACAAGGAATCGAAACTCGTCAAACTCGATATTCTATTGAATGGCAAATCCGTTGATGCTCTCTCAACAATTCTTCACAGAGATGGTGCTTATTATCGTGGCCGAGCGCTGGCCAAGAAATTGCGAGAGTTGATCCCACAACAGATGTTTGAAATTCCAATACAAGCAACGATTGGTAACAAGATTATTGCTCGCGAAACAATTCGTCAGCTCCGCAAGAATGTGACAGCTAAATGTTATGGTGGTGACATTACGAGAAAGCGAAAGTTACTTGAAAAGCAGAAAGAAGGAAAGAAAAGGATGAAACAGGTAGGAGATGTCGATGTGCCGCAAGAGGCGTTTATGGCAATCCTATCAACGGATGACGAATAAGCTACATGGAAGGATTTTTACAATTTATATGGAAGAAAAACTTACTCATCAGAAAATAACGAGATTTCAGGAATTTCGGCAGACAGTATTCTGGGAATATTTACAGGTTATCGTTGTTGCTTGTGCCGCTGTATTTGGGTTAATCCGACCTTTTGTTGTTGAAGCCTATAAGATTCCATCGAGTTCCATGGAAGATACATTACTGATCGGGGATCGAATTTTAGTGTGTAAATTTATCTATGGCTTCAAGATCCCAGGAACTGAGACACGGCTGTTCGATTATCATAAACCTTCTCTGGGAGATGTTATTGTTTTTGTTCCTCCTCACGAGAGGCATAAGAATTATATCAAACGTGTTGTTGCTCTCGCGGGAGATACCGTTGAAACGCGAGGTAATAAACTTTTTGTCAATGGTGAGGAGATTGATAGTAGCAACTACACAAAATATGTTTATGATCAACGTTTCCGGGTCTATTCTCGACCCCCATTTCCTCCCTTTCGTTCGCAACCTGAGGATTTGCCAACTTTTGAACGTTGGCAGGAATTTTCAGATTTGGATGAACCGACTTTTGATCGCTTTTTTAAGGATTACACAACTTCATTGAAAAAGTATAAACCTTTTGTTGTGCCTCCGGGCTATGCCTTTGCTATGGGAGATAATCGTGATCAAAGTTATGATAGTCGTGGGTGGGGACCGGTTGCACTGTCAGATATAAAAGGTCAAGCGTTTATGATTTATTGGTCAATGAATGGTTGGAAACCGAGATTTGAAAGGATTTTTCAGCTCATTAAAACTGAGTACGATAGTAGTTCGGATTAACTGAGGGAATATTAGTTTGTCTGTAGAAGTTCGTTTAGTCGATGTTGTAAAAACTTTTGATACAACGTTTGCTCTAGATAGTATCAACTTGAGTGTTGAAAGAGGTGAACTCTTTTTTTTGTTAGGTCCCTCTGGTTGTGGTAAGACAACTTGTCTACGTACGATAGCTGGTTTTTATCAACCTGACTCCGGAGAGCTATTTTTCGGTGACCATCTGATGAACAATGTTCCTCCTCATAAGCGGAATACTGGAATGGTCTTCCAGAATTATGCGCTATGGCCACATATGACAGTAGCGGAAAATATCGAGTATGGTTTATCTCTTAGGAAGGAAGATAAGAGCCTACGCCGAGAGAAAGTTTTTTCCGCATTACAAACTATACAAATGGAAGACTACATTGATCGTCCAATTAACAAGCTCTCTGGAGGAGAACAACAACGCGTTGCGTTAGCGAGGGCGCTTGTTATTGAACCAGATGTCTTGTTACTGGATGAACCATTGAGTAACATGGATGCCAAACTTCGGTTGGAGATGCGTAATGAGATTAAACGGATTCATTCACAATCGAACATTACAGCGATATACGTTACTCACGATCAGAGTGAAGCTTTGTCAATGGCTGACCGGATGGCAGTGATGAAAGATGGGAAAATCGTTCAAGTTGGAACACCTCGTCACGTCTATTGTTCTCCTTCCAATACATTTGTTGCTAACTTTATTGGCGAAACAAACTTTGTTTGTGGATCCGTTGAGTCACACGGGACAGCTGAGACAGTAATTAACTCTGAAATTGGAATGCTTTCGAGTCAAATGAAAAANCCCTTTCAGAAAGGTGAAAAAGTATCTTGCTCAATTCGTCCGGAAGCTATTCAAATTGGTGGATTANTTCCTCAAGGTGTTGTCAATCAGTTTAAAGCAAAAGTTACTGGTATTACCTATCTCGGTCGAATCGAAGAATATCACCTTCTTGTCAATGATAAAATCCCACTCAAGGCTACACGTTACAAACCGGGGAATTACAGTACTCAGGCTGGGGAGCAACTCACTTGCTTTGTAGCTCCTGAAGACGTTATTCTCCTCCCNCCAGATATNTAGATGAAGNTAACGCTGAACCAGAAGAAAGCCCTNGATATTGAACGCCATATTGCGTTGACAGCTGGNGCTGGTTCTGGTAAAACAGCAGTNCTCGTTAATCGGTATATCGAGATTCTGATTAAAAAAAATCTCCGAGTTGGGCAAGTCGTTGCTATTACATTTACTGAGAAGGCTGCTGCCGAACTTCGTCAACGCATTCTCCGCGAGATTGAAAATCGTATTTCAGATGGACGCGATGTCGAAAAGCTAATAGAAATTAAGGGAAGCATGATTTCCGCTCAGATTTCGACCATTCACGCATTTTGCTCTAGGATCCTTAGGGAACATCCAATTGAAGCTAATGTGGATATTGGTTTTCGAGTCATCGATGGTATTGAGCAACGCATGTCAGTTAGAAGTGCTATTAAGTCTGTTTTGGAAACAATCGCTGAATATCCAAATGATGATCCGAGTTATCAGCGTCTAGCAACCTTGCTTAGGATTTTTGGCGAAAAACGACTTGAACAGATTATTACCAAATTTTTCTCCCGCAGATACGCTATTGATCGACTTTCTGATACAATTTATCAATTGAGTGACGATCAAATACTCTCATATTGGCAACAATTTGTGCAAGATCAATTGAGCCAGGTTATCGAAAAGAATTTCCCTATTGAAGATTGGATTGATCATCTCAATATAACATTGACCATTGCAAAAGGCAGAAATGCAAAAACTGTAAGAGATTTAGTTGATAAACTTGATGCAAACCGAAATCTGCAAAAAAATATCCTAATACTTAACCAGATTTCCGATCTTGTTTTGACTAAGGATAAAAAGAATGTTGCTAAGCAAAACTTCTTTGGTAAGGGAACAGAGATTGAAGAATTTAAGAACCAAGTTCAATTTTTGGTCAAAGCTGGACAAACAGTTAAAAAGTTTCCCTTCATTAATTCTGATGATCGATTGTTAGTTGCTATCAGCCATTCATTAGTCGAGATCTACTGCAGAGTTCGCGATCATTACGACACACGAAATGCTCAGCAGGGGGTACTTGATTTCGATGATATATTGGTGAAAGCCAAAACTTTGCTACAGAACCAGGTGATTCGGAATCGTTTGGCGCAACGTTATGCATACATTATGGTAGATGAATATCAGGATACTAACACGTTGCAGTATGAGATTTTGAAGCCGATAATATCAGATTTCTCTACTGGGAATTTTTTCATTGTTGGAGATCAGAAACAGAGCATATATGGTTTTCGAGATGCAGATGTTAGAGTATTTCAACAGACCACAAACGAGATAATCAAATATCAGGAAAAGAATACGAGCGATTTTAAATGGGATGAACAGTTACTGTCATCGACACAACAAGAGAAATGTGGAACCCTCCATTTGGCGGAAAATTTTCGGCTTCTTAGCAATCTGGTTGCTTTTGTGAACCTCCTCTTTGAACAGATTATGGGTTATGAGTTGGAAAATGAATTTGAAGTTAGATACGATCCATTGATCAAGGGGCGGAGCAATAATGCTTCGGGAAATATAGAATTATTACTTGGTTCCGAAACTCAGAACGAACATCAACTGATTGCCGCTCGTATTCATCATATGATTGATACGGAAGCGACTGTCTGGGAACGAAACAATATGGGAGAGATTGAGCGACCAATTCGATATAGTGATATTGCCGTTTTAATTCGCAATCGAACACATTTACCGCAAATTGAGAGCCAATTCATTCGAGCAGAGATTCCGTATCGAATCGCAGGAGGAATTGGATTCTATCAACGGCAGGAAATTTATGACATCATTAACTATCTGCAGTTTTTAGAGAGTCCTTCTAATGATGTTGCCCTCTTTGGCTTGTTACGTGCGCCTTTCTTTAGTTTATCGGACACCAAGTTATACGAAATTGCGCGTATAGAATTGGATTCATGCTTATGGGAGAAATTAAAGAATTACGGAAGGTTGAATTTAGATCAGACAGGGATTCAGAGTGCAATAGAAAAGTTGATTCGGCATCTTGCTGTCTTTGCCAATTTGCCGATTAGTATGCTGATCCGGAAAATTGTGAGTGAAACTGGGATGATTAGTGTGCTCAGTGTAGGGCAACAAGGGAATCAGCGGTGGGCAAATTATGAAAAGCTACTTGACATTGCTAGGGAATTTGACAAATCTAGCTTTATGAAATTATCGAACTTCTTGGAACAGATCAAAATCATGATTTTGGAGGAGGATCGAGAAGAACAGGCGACTATTGAGCACACTGACGATTGTGTGCAAATTATGACTGTACATGCTTCAAAGGGGCTTGAATTCCCTGTTGTAATATTACCTGATTTGCATTACCCNCCGAGAACAGATTCGGAACCGTTAATTGATGCTGAAGTTGGGATTGGCATGAGTCCGAAAAATCCAAGCAAGAATTTTGATAGAAGTGCCCCGGCAATGATTGAAGTTATAAAAACGCGATTAACAAATCGTCAACTGGCTGAAGAAAAAAGGCTTTTTTACGTTGCTGCTACACGCGCGAGAGATTGCCTGATACTATCAGCTACTCTTGAAGAGGGGAAACGACCGAAAGGATGGTTAGCTTGGACTTTAGATGCTTTAGGATTGAGAGATGGAATTCATCGGGATTTGTACGAATTTCCTGTCACCATTGAGGTGGTAAACTCTGAGTTTGAAGGTTCATATGATCAAGTTGATTTTATACTTCCATTGTCTGTTATTCGTTCGGTGTCTGAATTGGGNTCCTGTACANGATTCCCAGGAGCTCAAGTTGTTGNGCCTACGATAGATCTACCAAAAATTCACATTGGGCCGCTTCAAAGNCCTAATTTGGGTGGAACTTTCAGTGTNAGCGAACTTGTTACATATGCTTATTGCCCAATGATGTTTTGTCTCANGCGTCAATTTGGTNTGTCAATCGATGGGACAGNCAGTGAAGTCTGGCAGTTAAATCATGATGTTGATGAACCTGTTGATGTTGCCATACGTGAAGTNCTCTCNCAGATTGAAAACTGGTCGGATTGTGACCAGATTCATTCGCTAGTCCAGTCTGTAGCACATGGCTTCACCGAATTGGTTGATGTTGTTCATAGTCATGTTGATTGTTTCATCCAATCAGAGATTGGGGGTATGACCTTGAGTACGAAAAGCGGTTATTGCGAATCTCAGGTACATGCTTTGGTTGGGAAACACATTATTCATGGGAAGATTGATCGGATCTTCAAGACTCCAGATGGAACTTGGGAAATAATCGAATACAAAACAGAAGATGTTGGGATCTCATCAATTTTAGACAGAATTGATTTCTATCAAACACAAGTCGAATTGCAGGCACTACTTGCCCATCGGCTTTTTGTTGATCAGGAATTTGTTCCAACAACAATCTTTTTCACACAAACTGGTTATTCACACCGTTTCAGATTCAATTTGTTGGATATAGAAGAAATTGAAGCCCGTTGGACTAAGCGTATCGTCGATATTCAAAATAGTGAGTTCAAGCCGGGACAGAAGGATTGTCTAATGTGCATTGGTTCAAATGACTTGAAATGCTTCAATCAATTTCGATTGTAGTTAATTGTTGGCCGCTCAAAACGAGGTCTATGATTTGCCTCGTTTTTTTACGGGCACGGTCGATATGATTCAAACGCGAGCTTATTTGANCNTCTATTTGATCGAGCTGTGTTGAAAAATTCTGGGACATTCGNTTAACTTCCTTTGGTGANGTACCACCAACACTTCTATTATTTTGTAATGTATTTACGGGGTCGAGAATTTGTTGNAGTTGGTCTATCTCCAAATCGATTCCCCTTTTGNTNAGTAANTGCTGTGTCTGATCCCANTNAGCAAAAGTGTTNCCNGATCTTGATAGTTCGCCGACTACATTNCCGACAATNTCATGGCATTGGCGAAACGGAATNTCGTGTGCAGAAACNAGGTAGTTCGCTAGTTCAGTAGCTGNAATAAAATTCGTGTCACATAGCTGCNCCATCCGCACTGTATCAAAGTTAGTTGTTCCCAACATATCTGGAAGAATNGCNAGGCATGATTTCACCACATCAAGAGCCTGCCACAATGGTGGTTTGTCCTCTTGTAAATCGCGNTTGTAACCCATTGGCAAGCCTTTGAGGTTAGTCAATACATCAATGAGAGCACCTATAACTCGACCGGTTCTTCCTCGTGTTAATTCTGCGATATCTGCGTTTTTCTTTTGTGGCATAATTGAACTACCTGAAGCAAATTGGTCGTCAAGTGCCGCTATACGAAACTCATAGGNGGTCCAGTAAATAATTTCTTCGCAAAAACGGGATAGTCCGACCATCAAAATGGATAGAGTTGAAAGTATTTCAAGGATAAAATCTCGTGAACTTATNACATCAAGCGCATGCTCTTGGATACCATCGAATCCAAGGAGTTTTGCCGTTAAACCTCGATCGATAGGGAAAGATGTTCCTGCCAATGCGGCCGNTCCAAGTGGATTCTGATTGATGNATGTGTAAGTCGAATCGAAACGTTTTAAATCTCGAAGAAACTTACTGACATAAGCGGTTGCCCAGAAACCAAGGCTTATTGGTTGTGCATGTTGGGTGTGGGTATAACCTGGCATTACTGTATAATAATGTTGATCAGCAATAGATAAAAACGACCGGCAGAGATTACTAAGCAGCTGTTGTATATCTAAAACCTGCTGACGAAGATAAAGACGTACGTCAGTTAATATCTGATCATTCCNCGATCGGGCCGTGTGCAATTTNCCACCAAATTCCACCCCTGCAGTTTCGATCAGATACAACTCAACATTCATATGAACGTCTTCGTTTTTTGGGTCAAGTCTGAAAATTCCAGCTTTAAAGTCTTGATCAACTTGATCAAGACATAGTATTATCTGCTTGAGATCTGTGTTGGAGATGATTTTCTGCTTAGCAAGCATGATAGCGTGAGTTTGACTTCCCCAAATGTCATACTCAACAAGACGAAGATCTGTTTTTGTTGATTCGGTAAAATCTTGCGTTTTTTGATCCATGTCAGCCTGAAAACGGCCGCTCCACAATTTCTTTTTTTCTTTCATTCGTAGCCTCGAATATTTTGCTGATTATAGCATGTGTCTTTGGAATCAGCAAGTGATGGAGTTACCGTGGTTTTACTTGACGACATCATGGGGTAAGGGTAGAATATTGCTAACTTTAGAGGAGTCGGGAATTGCATGTTTATCTGATATTTCTTATGCTTTCTATCCTGTTTAATATCGGGTGTTCGACATCTCATCAACCCATTGAAATCCAGCATCAAAGTAAGTTTGCCTTTAAGGCATATGAAGCTCAGCTATGGAACGAAGCTGTCTTTCGTTGGAACCGAATTTTACAGATCGATCCCAAATATGTTCCTGCTTATAACAATCTTGGTGTTGCGTATGAAGCGCTGGGTAAAATAGACGCAGCTTTGCAGGCCTACGAAACAGCTACTGAATTAGACCAAGATAACAGGTTCTACCGATTTAATTACCGTAGATGCCGGTTTTTGCGTAGAGCTGTTGAGGAAGAGGACCATGAATCAAACGATTGAAGCATTGTGCTTGCTAGTTCTAACTAGCATCATGATAACAGTGCTTATCGGGTGTGGTGATTCCGTCCGAAAAATCAATATTCCTGTTAAGGTTGATTCCCAAATAGACCTCGATCAGTATAATAATTTGGTGGTTCTACCATTTACGGCGGTAAAGCGGAGAAATATGCTGGCAAATGTTCCTGTAGACACTGGGAATGAAATTGCACTGACACTTAGGTATAAATTGGGTAGACGAAAGGGGCTGAATGTAATGAGTACCCAAGAAACATTTTTAATGCTTGATGGTGAAACCTCTTCCGTTAACACTTTAGCGAAGGCAAATGTTGATCGTGTTATCTCGATTGGTGAATATATGAATGTTGACGCAATTGTTGGTGGAAACTATGATTTTTATGCCGTAAGTCAGCCGAGACGTGCCTATTCTGAGCGGTATTCCCGAACACTGCAACGTTATGTAACCTACTATCAGGATTATCTAGAAAAAACATACGTGTTGTCTCTACAAATTCGGATTCTTGACGTTGCAACCAAAGAGTTTGTTTGGGACGAACTTTACAATCGTCGTGCCAGTGAAGCGCATAGTCTGGGATCAATGATCATCTCAGAAGTTGCTCCGACTAATAGTATCCTCAAAAATTTAATTCAACAAGCGTTGCGAAAATTTATCCGAGAGATTTCGCCCCATTACGAAACCGAATATCGTTTTTTAGTGCAGTGACAATNNGCTATCTAATTGTTAAGCACTGAAGCGACAGCCACATTTTATCTTCAAATTGACAACTTGAAAAAGCAACTTCAGCTACTTACATATCTCTTTTACAGCTTGATATTTTGTTTTGGGATTTCTGTTGCCTCTGCACAGTANTTCGGCAAAAATAAGGTGACGAATCNAAAGTTTGATTGGATGATTCACCGGACAGAGCANTTTGATATNTACTACTACGTAGAAAATTCGAGATTGGTTCCGATCATGGCTGACATTTCGGAAGAAGCGTACGAGAAACACAGTGAGGATTTNGGGCATCAAATTAAGAGCCGTACTCCCTTGATTCTNTACCAGTCGCATACTGACTTTCGNGATACNAATATTATCCTTCAAGAACTAANTGAAGGAGTGGGTGGATTTGCAGAGATCTTCAAACGTCGAGTTGTGATTCCNTTTACAGGTTCNTTGGAGGCGTTNAGAGAGGTAATTTACCATGAGTTGGTTCACATTTTCCAATACGATATTATCTATCAAAAACCAGTTGCGCGGATCTATAGTGGTGAATTTATGCACAGCGCACCAATATGGTTTATTGAAGGTAGTGCGGACTATCTAGCTAATGATGTTGATGCAATGGGGGAAATGGTTTTGCGCGACGGGTGTTTAGACAACAATATTTTGCCGTTAACGCGCCTGAAGGATTTTCGAGCACTTGGGTCACANGTTTACCTCGGTTATAAGATNGGTCAATCAGCGGTTGGCTATTTGGTTGATACTTATGGTCGGGAGAAAATTGGTGAGATAATGTATGAATTGCGTCAAAGTCGAACAAAAAATTTAGACAAAGCCTTTAAAAATACCCTTAATGTNACAGTCGAAGAATTCGATAAAAGTTGGCAAAATTGGCTAAGNAAAAGATATTGGTCAATGATGGCCAATAAGGATTTTCCGGAAACNGTTGCTGAAAACCTGACTGAGGATTCGCGTTACTCACACAGCGTTAAACCGATCTGGTCACCTAGTGGAGATATTGTTGCCTATATAACTGGAAATGAAGGGTTTGGAGAGATTATTCTAGTTTCTGCCAAAACGGGTAAGCGGCTTTTTCGTGTCAGCAAAAGGTTTTTTCATGACGAATATGAAGATATTCTTACGAATGGCAATGGTCTGGCATGGTCTCCTGATGGTGACCGAATTGCTTTTCTCGCACGCTATCATAAATCAGTTTACTTGCTGGAAATTGACATTTTAGCTGAAGAAATCAGAACTCGTATTAAATTAAAATATGATTCAGCCCATTCACCAACTTATCATCCTGATGGTGAACGTATTGTTTTTGCTGCCTTGGAAAATAATCAGATAGATCTCTTCATGATCAATTTGGTGGATCGCAAAATTGANCGTATAACAGATGACCCGTTTGACGATAANTATCCAATGTGGCANCCGAAGAAGAATCAGATTGTGTATTCCTCAGAGCGAGATGGCAAAAATCGTCTTGTGCTCCTAGATCTTGATCGTAATATAGGTTGGGAACTGACNCATGATCGGTATAATGCTATCGCGCCGAATTGGTCGCTTGAAGGAGATAAAGTGGTTTTTTCCGCTGATCTCAGTGATGTCTTTGATTTGTATACCTTGAATGTAGATGGAACTAGACTAACGCGTCTGACGCATATTTTAACTGGTTGTTCTGATGCCAGTTTCTCGCCAGATATGAAGAGAATTCTCTTCAGTGGTTATCGACAAGGCAANCAGGATGTCTACATCATGGAAATGGAAAAGGCCGTTAATCAGGAGATTGATTTGCCACCAGTAGAAAGNGCTGAATTTGCACCGGAATTGCCGCAATCTGAGCCGGTAAAACGAAGAATCGCACAGAGAAAATACCAGGCAAATGTTGGCATTGATGCAATCTTTACTGATTTTAGTTTGAGAGCGGATGGTCTGCTCCGCAACATGACGGAGATGATCGCCAGCGATATGATGGGTAATCATCGATTTAGTTTAAGCTTGGTAAACCAGTCAGGATATTTTGCACCTGATTTTGTGGCTAGTTATGGGTACCTAGAAAAACAAGCCAACTTCGGAGCTTCAATTTTTAATTATCATGAATATCATATGCTTTCTTCAATCACCAGCAGGCGCGGAGTTTTACAACGAATCAGTGGCTTTTCCGGATACATAAGTTATCCATTTAACCGATANCGTCGGCTTGACCTCGAACTTGAATTGTACTCGACGCCTTTTACTTATAATTACNCATCNAGTCAATCTCTTGATAATCCAAGNGGATTACTATCAATGGGTTCTTTGTCTTTTGTNAGTGATACAACNATGTGGCGTCAGTTCGGTCCACACTCTGGGACTCGCTCGAAGTTGTCTGTTGATAAAGCTTTTCCACAAATTGGAAGTGCGTTGGATCTCGCCAACTTTGTGTTCGATATGCGTAGATACTTCAGAGTTGGCCGTCGGTCAACTCTGGCAACACGGCTTTTGTTAGCTGGTAGTTTTGGTTCCGATCAGTCACTTTTTTATCTTGGTGGGATTGATACGTTGCGTGGTTACAATTACGAAGCCCTTACTGGAACTCGTATCGGACTTCTGAATTTTGAGCTCCGGATTCCATTCATTGACGAACTTCGGTTTGGATGGCCGATTGAATGGGGAATTGGAGGTATCCGAGGGATTGCTTTTTCCGATTTTGGAACCGTCTGGAGTGATGAATCGAATAAATCCATTTTTATTCGCAAAGAATATAAATTTGGACCTAACAACCCATACCAAGCTGTTATTACCAAAGGTAACAGTATTCAACTTAAGGANATTAAAGGATCTATCGGGGTTGGGATGCGTCTACAATTAGGAATGTTCGCACTTGATTTCGTTGCAGCTCGCCGTACAGATTTATCTCGAATTGAGCCTAAAGCTACTTATCGTTTTGGCTTGGGACAAGCGTTTTAACCTCTAAAGTATGGAGTAATTATTGATGGACTCTCGTCTTAAAAGATTAGTCATTTTTGCAATAGTGATTTTGGTGTTGATGGCACTCTCCNCGGTTTTGGTGAAGATCTATCCTGATNTGCTTTGGTTTAGCATGGTANGCTATTTAGGAGTATACAAAAAAATATTGGTTNCTAAAATTTGTCTCGGGNTCGTTGTAGGCCTTGTGTTTTTAACCATCACNTTAGGTAATCTTTATTTTCTAAATCGATTTTCCCCAGCCCGTTTCAGTCCCTNAATTGTTGATGCGATTCCANTTGNNGGTGAGCTTGATTTCGATCTCCGAAAAATAGTCTATTCTGTTCTGGCGCTNCTCTCAATTGCCTATAGCATGTTGATTGGCTACTCATCNTCCAGNAAATGGGAAATTGTGCTTCGNTANCTTGGGGCCAAGCATATCAGCGTAAGTAACACCGATCCCATATTTGGCAANGATGTCAGCTATTATATTTTNCGAATGCCGTTGGAACAGTTTATTTGCAGCAGTTTATTTGGGCTTTTGGTGTTACTTACCATTTTTACTTCNGTAATTTANTTCTTCCATGGNTCAATCTTTAGTGATCGAAANCATNTAGAACCACCTCGTAAAGTCAAAGCCCATCTGTTTGCTCTAATTTCATTAACCTTTATCTTCTTTGCTTGGAATTGCCGATTCATGATGTTTGATTTGCTTAACAAACCCAGTAGTGATGNTGTACGTGTTGGTGGTGGATATGCTGCCATACATGCNCGTCTNCCACTTTTATGGGTNATGTTGATATCGTCAATTGCTAGTAGTATTGTTTTTCTAGGCAGTATGTTTCTTCGTCGTGTACGATATGCATTGGGAGTGCTAGNATTGTTTTTCACAATTGTTTTTGNCGGNCAGTTTTATCCGNGATTTGTTCAAANGTTTCGTGTTGAGCCAAACAAGCAAGAATTGGAAGCTAAATATATCAAGCACAATATTGAGGCAACNCTTTACGCCTACGGACTTACAGATAAATGGGTTACCGAAGAAGAATATCCTCTTACGGATGAACTGTCATATGAAGATGTAATGAGCNNNGAAAATGCTGAGGTCATCAACAGNTCAAGGTTNTGGGATTGGAGACCTTTGCGGCGAACTTTCCGCCAATTACAGGAATTAAGGTCTCAGTATGATTTCGTTGATGTAGATATTGATCGTTACNAGATGGATGGTGNNGTNCGNCAGGTAATGCTCTCGGGCCGTGAATTAAACATAAACGATCTACCAAGTGCTCGTNGAGATTGGTACAAAAAAACCTATGTCTACACNCATGGTTATGGGGCTGTGATGAGTCCAGTTAGTGAGATTGAAGATGGCAAACCTAAGATGTATATTCGCGATATCGATCCGATTACCTATGCTCCAGAATGGAATCTGAAGTTTGCTGATAATCCAGGTCCTCGAATTTACTATGGAGAGCGGACAACACATTACNTTATTACNCACCCCAGCCGAAANAGTGAGGGAAAAGAACTACTTGAATTTGATTATCCGCTGTCGGTTGGTCANGATTATAAGAAGTATGCNTATCAGGGACTAGGCGGGATTAAGTTGTCGTCTTTCTGGCGCAGANTGGTTTATATGCTTAAGTTTAACAACGAGATAAAATTTGTNTTACCNGGAGAAATAAATCNACAGAGTCGTGTCATGTACCATCGTCACATCAAAGAGCGGACACAGAAAATTGCCCCTTTCTTGCGTTATGATAAAGATCCTTACCTCGTTTTACATGAAGGTCGACTTATTTGGGTTCTGGATGCCTATACCATAACAAACCGATACCCTTATTCGTCGCCGATGCAGGATGTCCTGAGATCAACTATAGCGGAGCGGCAAGGGTTGCGTACAGCGAGACGAATTCAAGGAGGTGAAAGGCCTTGGGGAAACTACATTCGAAATTCGGTTAAAGTGACGATTGATGCTTACGATGGTACGGTAAATTTCTACCTTAAGGGGGTAGAGGATGATTCAATTGTGCAATGCTATAAGAACATTTTTCCAAATTTATTTAAACCGTTTTCAGATATGCCTGATAATCTTAAAACTCATATCCGTTATCCAATGACAATGTTTTTAATCCAAGCGCGTATGTATCAAGATTATCATATGAAGGATCCTATCACTTTTTATGCGGGAGAAGACCCATGGGAAATTGGTCAAGAGATTTATGATAATACAGAACAAATGAGACAACCGACACTACCTGTCCAATCCAATCCGTTTGCCCCAGCACCGGAGAGAGTCGCTCCAACGGTTTCAAATGTGCAAGACGTTGCGCCTTATTATGTTATTGTTAAAATTCCGGGGCAAGAACGTGCAGAATTTGTGTTAATGCTTCCCTTTACTCCAAAAAACAAGCAAAACCTTACTGCTTGGATGGCAGCGCGCTGTGATTTGCCTCAGTATGGTCAATTAATCGTTTACAGATTCTCAAAAGGAAAACTAGCTTCTGGACCAATGCAGGTAGAGAATTATATTAGCCAAGAACCGGATATTTCACAGCAGATTTCACTCTGGAATACCCAGGGTTCTCGTGTCCTGCGAGGCAATCTTCTGATCATTCCGATGAGTGAATCGCTGCTGTATGTAGAACCAATATATATCCAGTCAGAAGGGGATTCGGCGATCCCGGAGTTACGTCGTGTCGTTGTCGGTTATCGGGAAAAAGTTGTCTGGGGAGCGAGTCTTGATCAAGCATTAATTAAGCTCTTCAATGTTTCACCAGTGGATANTATATCGGGATCCNCCGAGAAACGAAAAGCGGGAGCGACGAACTTGTTTGTTGATGATAGTTCGTTGGACAGNAGTCTGGCCGAGTTGGCTAAGCGTGCGAATCAATATTTGAATCAAGCTCAAAATGCTCAGAGATTAGGTGACTGGGCAAGCTATGGAACGCATTTGAATTTGCTTGAGAAGGTTTTGAAACGGATGGAGGGTCAGGATACACCTCTNAGTGAAACCTCAGAATAATAGTGCTTGCTTGATTTTCGATGGGCGAATTCGAACTTAACTGACAGGTGAAATATGGTACATTTACTGGCAAGCGAGTTTCTTCCAAGCCCCTTGGTAATTTGCTTGTTTTAGACTTTAAGTTCTCTCTTTCATAACTTTTATCCTGCCTCGGATCCGAGATTTTTTGTGAATTTCATGCCACTTCATTCACTTGTAATTAGGATTTAACTGCCCTCATCAGATTGTCCATATTCAATCCAAATAAAAATAGAAATCTGAGTTTGTGTTGCATCTGATTTGAACAAGTCGATAAAATATGGTAACAAATCGATAAAATCTAATAAACATTTGAAACAGGTTGTATTGTGACAACGTTCTTCTCTTCTAGAGAAGAGACTCAAACTCCGGAGGATTAAGACTTTGTATCTTAGTCAACTTAAGATTAGCGGTTTTAAAAGTTTTGCTGACGAAGTTGAATTGATTTTGAAACCGGGTGTTACAGCGATTGTTGGCCCTAATGGGTGTGGAAAGAGTAATATTTCTGATGCTGTCCGCTGGGTGCTTGGTGAGCAACGTCCACGATCGTTACGCTGTGCGAATATGCAAGCTATCTTGTTTAATGGTGGAGAATCGTTAAAGCCTGTGAGCAAGGCTGAAGTAGCGATGCGAATTGCAGACATCGAGGATAGAATAGCACTTGAATCCCCTGAGCTTGAAATCATGCGGCAGCTAAAGCGAGGTGGCGAGAGCAATTATTTGATTAATCAAGTTCCTAGCCGGCTTCGAGATATCAACGAGTTGTTTATGGATACGGGTATTGGGGTTGATGCCTATTCTGTGATGGAACAGAGTAAGATTGATCTTATTCTCAATGCGCGTGCTGAGGATCGTCGTCAGATTTTTGATGAAGTTGCGGGGATTACCAAGTACAAGCATCGTAAAAAAGACGCGCTTAAAAAACTGGAGCAAACGGAACAGAATATCAGTCGGGTGAATGATATTATCCATGAGCTAGAGCGCGAAACCGAGTCACTCCGTCAACAAGCAGAACAAGCTGAGAAATATCAGAAACTGCATCAGATGTTAAAAGGGCTTGAACTGAATCTTAGCAAACAAGAGTATAATCGGTTTGTTAAAGAACTTAGCGAAACTCAACTCAATTTAGAAGAAATTCTGATCGTGATCGCTGAAGCTCGAGAAGCTATTGATTCCACCGAGTTGCGAATTGAAGAATCAACCAATCGACAGATAGAGTTAGATCGGCTGATTCAACAGGGGCAAGCAGTCGTACTTGAATTTCAGAGTGAAATCGAAAAGACCGAGCGTCAGATCGTTCTCTATAAAGAGCGGCAGCTGAATATTCAACAACAGCGCACGCGTGCTGCTCAGGCTATTGACTCGCTACAACAACAACTTGATGGGATTGAAGCACAGAAGCAAAAATCAAAACAAGAACAGGNAAAAACTGATGTAGCCTTCAAGCTAGAAGAGAATCGATTGAACGCGCGTAAAAGTACATTAGCTGACTTAATGTCACGTGTTAATCAAACCAGCCAATCGATTGAAGCCGCACAAACAAAGCACTTAGAGGCAACCAGCCAAATTTCAGTAGTCGAACGGCAGATACTCTCGATCAATAACAGAATAGAGTATTCTGAATCTGATTTTATACGAATTAATGAAAGTTTAGAAGGCTTAGGGGCCGATTTTGATACCGCACTGACGACGCACAAGGAATCGGGAATGCGTGAGAAGCAGGTGGCGGTAGAACTCCTTAGAATTGACAAGCAGAAGGGCGAGAGTGATCAGGAACTGCAGAAACTACAAGCCAATCTTCATAAGTTGGAAGTAGAAATACAGGGTTCAAAAGAATCGTTGGGAATGAGTGCTTCGCGTCTCAAGTCTCTAAAAGATCTTCAGAGCACACATGAAGGATACTACAATGGTGTGCGTGCTATCCTGAAGGCAAAGGAGGTTGATTCCAACAAGTTTGGTGGCGTCTGTGGCGTAATCGCCGAACTCATTTATACTGATCCTGACTATGAATTGGCAATCGAAGTCGCACTCGGCGGTGCGATTCAAAATATCGTTACCGAAACGGCAGAAGATGCCCAGGCGGGTATTGCGTTCTTGAAGGAGAAGCGTGCTGGACGAGTGACCTTCTTGCCCTTGGATATCCTGCGTCCTCGATACTTCAATGAAGATAAATTATTAAATCAGCCTGGCGTAATTGGCGTGGCTGGAGATTTGATTGATTGTGACCCTAGGTATGATGTAGCAATTGATCAACTTTTAGGTAATACATTGGTTGTTGAGGATATCGATATAGCGGTGCAGTTAACACGGAAATTTCGCCCGAATGCCCGACTCGTAACTCTTGAGGGTGATGTCATCAATACTTCGGGCGCTGTTACAGGTGGACACACAAGTAGCAAAACCAGTGGGCTTCTGAGTCGTTCTAGGGAGTTGGAAGATCTGGAAAAACGGGTGAGTGATCTTAACCAAAAAGTTATCGAAAAGGATTCGCAACGTAAGGAACTGGTTAAGCGTATCAATGAGCTGCAGCAAATTCGACACAAGTTAAACGCTGAATGGCAAGAATGCCAAATTGAGCACAAAAGCCTTCTCCAAATGCTAGATCAATCGCAACAAAAGCTTAATCAAATTCGATATCAGCTTGATGCAATTGAGCAAGAGCGAGCCGATTTGGTTGAACAATCAGAGCAAATTGAAGGAGAACGCCATCATCTCGAAACTGATCTGAAACAGGCCCAGAAGTCTGATTCCATCTTGCTTCGCAAGGTTGAGCGGCTTATGGAACAAGTCGAAGCGGAAAAGGATAAACTCAGTGAAGTCGAAGAATCATGTCAGAATCTACAAATCTCATTAGCCACGAAGGGGGAGAAACTACAGAGTTTAAGTACGACCATCACTTCGTTTGATGAGAATCAGAATCAAATAGTTGAAAGCATGCATAGTCACCAGAAGATCATTGATTCTGATGAGGAGATGAAGCAGGAGCTTACTGGTCAGATTGACTCAGCCCAAAAACGATTTCTTGAACTTGAGCAAGAAAAATTTGAGAATGAGGAAAAAGTTAGTACGCTTCAAGCCGAACGTGAAAGCATAACAGAAGTTATCTCCGAATCACATAAGATGATTAAAAAGGGCAGACAACAGTTTGATAAACACAATCGAATGCGTCATCAGTTAGAGGTTAGCATGACTCAACTGGAGATGCAATTGAAGGGGATTTCGTCAAAAATTCAAGATAAATACCAAGTGTCCATTGATCAGATTGAAGATGAAGATACTGGAAATGAAATTGATGAACTTGAACTGGTAGCTCAAACTGAAGATTTGAAAACCCAAATCGAAGCTATCGGTCCCATTAATCTTAAAGCAATTGAAGATTATCAAGAACAGAAAAAACGAGAAAGTTTTCTTGTTTCACAACGGGAAGATTTGCAAAAATCCCTCGATTCCACATATGATGCAATTGAGAAAATTAACCAAACATCGTGTGAAGCGTTCCAACGAACCTTTGATCTGATCAGTGCAAATTTTCAGGAGGTTTTTACTGAGTTGTTTGGTGGTGGTGAAACGGAACTACAGCTAACAGATGAATCAAACTTGCTTGAATCCGGCGTTGAAATCATTGCGTGTCCACCAGGAAAAAGACCTCAGAATATTACTCAACTTTCAGGTGGTGAACGCTCTCTGGTGGCGATTGCTCTCCTTTTTGCCATGTTCAAAATTAAGCCGAGTCCTTTCTGTGTGATGGATGAGGTGGATGCCGCGCTCGATGAGTCGAATGTCTTGCGGTTCACCAACCTAATTCGCAAATATGTCGACCAGACTCAGTTCATTATTATTACTCACAATAAGCGAACAATGGAAACAGCAGATATCATTTATGGTGTTACAATGGAACAAGCAGGTGTTTCAAAAATTGTTTCTGCAAAATTCAGTGATTAGTTACTAGAGGAAACCGCAAGCCAGTGTTAAGAAACTTGTTCAAGAAAAAGGATAAAGTAAAAGATCAAGAGTCGTCAGCACCATTGGAAACAATGGATTCGGATGTCGCTGAAGGGAAATTAGATTCCTGTGTCAATAGTACTGAGGAAGAAAAAAGAACAAGTTGGTTTAATCGTCTCAAAGCTGGGTTGTCGAAGACTCAAGAAAACCTTGTTGGTCATATTCGATCTCTTCTTCGGGCAGATCGAAAAATCGACGAGGAACTGATGGAGGAGATAGAAGAAATCCTTATACAAGCTGATGTAGGCGTAAATACAACAATGATGCTGATGGACAACGTCCGTGATATCGTGCAGTCGGAGGGACTGAGCAACTCCTCCGATTTAGAAGGTGTAATCCAGCAAGAAATTCTCAACATTCTTGATGAAATCGATCAACCTCTGGATATCTCCGATCATCAACCGTATACAATTCTTGTTTTGGGTGTTAATGGTGCTGGTAAAACGACAACGATTGGGAAACTTGCCCATCGATTCAAATCTGAAGATAACCACGTGCTTGTTGCGGCCGCAGACACATTTCGTGCCGCGGCTACTGATCAGCTGCAGGTATGGTGTGATCGTGCTGGGGCTGAACTGATTAAAGGGAGCAAGGGCTCTGATCCTGCATCTGTGGTCTTTGATGCTGTTGACGCCGGCAAATCTCGCGGGGCTGATGTGGTGATTGTTGATACTGCGGGCAGGCTTCATACTAAGAAACCTTTAATGGATGAACTGGCTAAGATTGGACGGATAATGGAACGAGCAATCCCTGGGGCTCCACATGAGGTGCTATTGGTAATTGACGGTACAGCAGGTCAAAATGCGATTATACAGGCCAAGATATTTCATGAGGCTGTCCCTGTAACTGGTGTTGCCATTACCAAACTTGATGGTACTGCTAAGGGGGGGATTGTGATTGCAGTTAAGCATGAAATCGGAGCTCCTGTTAAGCTGATTGGTATTGGCGAACAACTTGATGACCTTCGTGATTTTGTCGCCAAAGATTTTACTGATGCCTTGTTTCAGCAAGAAAGCCATCTAGAANGCAATTTGATGGTTGATGAATAGAAAAAGAATACCCATCCGTTANNCACTATTGAACCNTTCCATTGATTTAATCCGTCCTGAAAACAGCTTTTGTTTTGTTTGACTTCTGCAAATAAGTTNGATATATTGACCGTGNGCAAAACCCAAGTTAGAAAAAAACGAACTTTTTNCNGATCNGTTTGTCTATAAAGTTAGCGTGCAAACATACAATATTTNTTCCATTACCACATTTTTTTCTAAAAAGGCNGCACCAATTATTGATCAACACGAAATCGATTTGGTCAAGCGTTGTCAGAATAGGNATATGCAGGCGATGGAAGAAATTGTTCGTCAATACGAGAATCAGGTCTATAATATTGCTTATGGTATGCTTGGTAGTCCCGAAGATGCTCAAGATATNACGCAAGATGTATTTGTTTCTGTCTGGGAGAAAATTGGTCAATTCAGGTTTAGATCTAAGTTTTCGACTTGGNTATATCGAATCGCTAAAAACATGTCACTTAATGAGAAGTCCCGTCGAACGAGTCGAAAAACGGATGTGGTGGAAATTGATGATTCTCAAGCATGGGTGCCGGTGGATCATCAAACTCCAGAGGATGAGATACTTGCATCCGAGCAACAACAGATTTTACATAAGGCACTTGGACAACTTAAAGAATCATATCGTANCATCTTGGTGCTTCGCGAAATGGAAGAGCTATCTTATGANGATCTCTCTGCGGTTTTGGGATGTTCCATNGGTCGTGTCAAATCTCGCCTATATGAGGCGAGAATGCAGTTAAGGGGAATTTTAAAGCGAGAAAACTAATGAACAGAAAAAAGATGCAACGGCAACTTTCTGNATACTTGGATCACGAGTTAAATGAAGCGGAAAAGCTAANTNTTGAAANACACCTTAGTGGGTGCCAGGAATCAGCCGAAACTTTTGAGAATCTTCAGCAAAACAGCCAATTGATGTCTGGGCTTCGTCAGCCAACACCATCTGGTATTTGGGAAGGAGTTCAATCTCGTATCGAAGAGGAAAATAAAGGGAGTTGGAAGTCTCGCTTTACTATGCCTGTAAGAGGATGGTTTCTACATCCTATACCCGTTGCTTCCATGGTTGTGTTGATTACAGTATTTGCCTTCTCTCTCTTTATTCTTGATGTTGATCAGAATTCGTTGGAAGATCCGCTTGATTTTTACCTGATTGCTCATAGCGAACAGACGACAGGGTTTTGGTTGATGGGGGAAGACTCCTCCTCGCAGGAATCATCGGTTGACGCTAATTTTACTGTATCAGATGAATCTCAGGCCTATCTAGATACATATTTTGGATATTAAAGGGTAACTGAGACTGGATCTATTCAATGCTAAAAACTGCTAAAAATTATAATCGCTTCAAGATTTTAGAAGTTGCGCTCATATTATGTGTGTGCAATTTTTCCAATGCTGATAACCAGAAAATACTGGAGCAGCTCCTAAACAATCATGCGAAGACCAGTTATGTCGTTAGGCAGGTTTTGATTGATTGGGATACTGTAGATATTTCGGATAATCCTCCTTCGTGCCTCGCCCGTGAAGAGGTAATTGTGCAAAAAACACCGTCCAAATCCCAAAGGCGACTTGTTCGATATCCTCTGATGGACAGAAGAGGAGACCCCATCAACCGTTATAAAAAAAGTTTAACTGCCGCACAGCAAACGTCAATTCGAAACAAAGTCCTTAAAATGTTAGAATCCGGAGTGTCAAGTTGGGAGATAGAAAATTATGTCGATAGTTCGCTTGAGAAGTACATTGACCGCTCCATGGAGCAGGCAATTCGAGACACTCAGCAGACGGAAGACAGGACCACACGAGGAGGTCGACGATTTGGAGCGCGTGCTTCAAGGAATCGAGGTANNNNGCCACGACCAAAGCGGATTTCTNGGTTACTGAAAGAAAACATGGATATCTTGAGTAAGAATTACGAGATTCAAAAAGGTGACAGTGTTGATAAGATCGCTGGATATGAAACCGTCTTCTTTTCGATTAAACCTAATTTTGAAGATCGGCCCACGTTACGGATATGGCTAGAAAAGGAAAATGGTATACCACTTCGGTTCGAGCGCATTAATGAATATGGCCAGATGCAATACTTACAGGTTTCTACTCAAATCAGCTTTGATTTGAATGAAGTAGATCGAATCTTGGGAAAACTCGTCGAAGATAAGACGTCTAACGCTCCCGAAGGTAAAGCAAGAAAGACTCTTTCATTTCCTGAGGCAGAAAAGGCCTTTGGTCAAAAACCAGTCTTACCAAACTATCTTCCCGCAGGCTTTGAATTACACCAAATTGAACCTATGAGACTTCCTCGAACCACTGCCACTACTTTACACTTTCGCTATACCGACGGCTTTCTGACGTTTTCCCTTTTTGAGGAAACAGGTAGAAGATCTGGAATTTTTTCCCGATTCAGACNGCGAAGAAGTANGNATGGTAGAGGCAATGATCGTGNAAGGAATCGTANAGAGGAAAAAATTGAGATTGGTGAAAAATCAATTCGTGTGATNAAACTTCGTCATGCGCAGGTTTATNGTTGGNTTGAAAACGATATAAATTTGAGGCTNATTGGAGATTTGAGCAGNTCTGAAATGATCAGGATTATTGAATCCATTAGTAGTAATTAAGAATACTNCGTATTAGCGTAATCCCTTATCCTTTCCATTCCCAAGCAACAGGTTTTCAGATGCCATTCATTTAGGTTGCAGTTTGGTTGTTTTGGCTGATAATTGATTTTCATTGCCGTAATGCTTTTCCCAAGTTTGTTGTGTAACTCTATTTTCTGGTAACTTATTCAAGAATTCTGAATAGTAAATCAAATACAGGTCGTTCGTCGACGCGATGTTTGTGCCGTTGTCGGAACNTNGTTAATATGCCGGCTTTGCTTTGCANTTCTAGCATGGTCTTGATTTCGGTGCTTGGGATTATGTCGTCTAAAGCGAAAACNTCATAAAAATCTTGGCGTTGCTCAGGTTCGAGTANTAGGGGAAGGTTATGTCGGATTAGACTTAAGAAGATGTTTGCTTGTGGAGTATCGTAAAATTCAGTATCATGCCATTTTCGCCCAATTTTTGCGNAAAAGTTGCATTCAGAAATGGAAACAGCGACTTGATCACTGTCGTTGTAGATACGGAACGAAACAAGAAATAATAGAAACCCACCTCGNGTAATGAAGCAGTTTGTTTCCTCTTCAAGGCGCTCAACTCGAATGTGAGATCGACTGCCATGTCTTGGTTTAGACGCNCTATTATTTTCAGAATCGAACCAGACGTCATAGATCCATTTTGAGATCGAAAGGACTACAGCGATTGTACTGAAAATGAGAGCAATTGTTGCGCGATCCAAGATAAGAACAAGATTCTTTAGAGGTACAGTTCGAGGAGAGCGTGACTTTTTGGATCAAGCTCGTTGTAGTTAACGATCTCGTAACGATTTCCGTCAACGTCTTTGATCAGCACCCGACTACTATCCATTGGGGTTACGTCCATCCGAGAACCCAAATTAATCTGACTAGGACCAAAATTGGTATCAACTTGCCATTGTGTCACGCCAAATCTCCCATCGATAGAATTGATTCGCTCAATCCTCGGCATATAATACGCTTTTTCAAGTTGATCAACGACAATTTNACGATCTGATTTCTTAAGATCTTTTATGTCTTCTATAACACCGATTTCATTCTCTTCTTTATCGNTCAGGCAGATAAATTGAGTAGGATTGGATAAGGGGAAAGATCTTATAATTTTTATTTGCGTGTGGACCGAGTTGTCGGGCAATGTGATCTGGGGATCTCCATATTGGTCTATGCACAACTCTAGATTTTTAGCGTCAAGGAATTCNACTTCATCTTCAATCCTAATGGCTTCTAGCAAAATTTCACTCCATACACTTTTGGTTTGTTAANTAATCAGTAGGTTTGCTATANATGTGATCCGTTTCTTGATTCTTTTTGGGAATAAAAGGGCGTAGAAGGAACAATAACATCTTTTTCTCTTTTTCCCAGAAAAAACGGAACTTTCCCAGAGCGGTTCCATAAGTAAGCAGAAGGATCTGGTAAGTNAGGAAAAAAAGCAGTATGTTTACAACGAATGGCAGGTCTTNTGGTAAGAAATTCATTTTTTTTCTTAAAAAAACGCTTGTTGTTCCTGCTAATGAAAATGCCATCATGATAGCCAAGAANCCCCAGATCCCAACTCCCCATTTTTGCTTCAGCTTTTCTATGATTTTCATTCTTTNGATAACGTAATTAAATTCGGTTTCGGGCNTCTACTTGCCATGTATCAATCAGGTTGCCATCTGTGTCGATGACATAATAGAATTCGTGTAAGGCGACTGTTGGGCATACGTGCGTTGGCATGACGAAGATTACCTTTCCAATATCAATATTATTNTCTGCATCGTCAATTTTNATTGTCCAATGTTCTTCGTTNTGGATGCTAACTTNCACCTGTTCAAAATCCATTANTTTTCCGCGGANGTCTTTNGGGTCTGCAGCNATTGCTTTATGTCCNAGATCTAATGTGAATGTNCCTGACGTGGGTATGCTAATCACACGACTCAGNAGAAGCGCTGCTGGAATAAAACCAAGGTCAGGATATTTTTGTGAGTAACCGTAGTCGTTAAAGATGAATGTCCCAGGGGATGTTTCGACATCTGGGATCTTTGCATATATAGGAAATGTTGGTGTGCCTCCAAGGACNACCATTGGTACTTCAAGACCTCTNTCAGCAAGCATCTCTTTAAAATTGGAGACTAGTCCTAGCGTTAATTGGCATGATCTCTCACGATCTATGGGGTTTGGGTCATGGATGTGACCATCGTAGACATGGAGTCCCCAAGCGTGGAGACTTTTGGATTGATCGATTTTTGCGTAAAGTTCAACCGCCGAATTGCCAATTTCGATACCTGTCCGATGCATGCCAACATTGAGATCAATCATGACTTTTAGTTGAAGGGAATTGNGATTTGTTGCCGACGATAGCTGATCAACAACTGAAGGGTGGTCAACTATCACTTTAAAGTCGGCTTCAGGGAAATCCTGTATGAGTTTCACTAGGCGTTTTATATTGGGTTCTATGATTTGGTAAGCTATGACGATATCCGATATGCCTGCTCCAGCTAACATCCTTGCTTCACGGAGAGTGGCGCACTTGTGTTTTGTGATACCTGCGCCAAGTTGCAATTTTATGATNTCGGTTGTTTTATGCGTTTTTGTGTGTGGGCGCAACTTTGAGACATCTCCGTCAACTATTTCAATCGCACGGTTTATATTCTTCTTGACTAAGTCTAAGAAGACAACCAAAGATGGACTAGGGATTCCATCTTTGTCTCGAATGAAATAGTTGTGATCCAAGTGTCTCTCCAATTCTCAAACTGTGAAGCTAATTCTAACATGACTGCTGTGTTTCGGCAAGACTAACTATTTCGGTTGCCTTTGGATGATAGCTAGGGTAAAATTTGGCCGTAGGCTTTTATAGGCTATGTATTGAAGAGATCCCGCTTGATTATATTTAGTGGGGTGCTTTTGTGGATTTAATGACCTTACCTCCAGTGTTCAAGATTATGCTACATCGCCAACGTCTTCATACTTCACTTGCTACTTCTGCGATTTGCCATCTTGCTTTGGTATTATTTGTTGTCAAATTTCTTGTTACTCAACCTGTAGAATTGGTCGCAAACCGTATTAAGGTTGATATATTTCGTTTTTCGCCTAAGGTGAACGAATCGCCTAAGCTAGTTAAATCCCTCTCGTTACCTCCCGTTCCTCAAGTCGAGCGGACTAAAAAGAAACCTGAAATCCCCAAGCCTCCTGTCCTGCCTAGTTTAGATTGGACTAAGGTGAATCAAATTGAGGAAAGTCATCGGCTCAATGCTGATGTGGCGCTCAGTGAGAGTAGATCTCCTATCATCAATAGACGGATATTGAATAGTGGAATGTCTCACATTGACCCAGTTAAATCTTATCCTAAAAAGATTCCTAAAGAGATTCCTAAATTGCAATCTGGTGTCCGTTTGACTAAGGGTTCTTCAGATAATGATGATACAACAATTAGGACTGTAACTCCTTCTCGTATACCTTTGGAGGTAGAAGGGGGAGGACTCGCTGAAGCGTCACCTAACTTAGAACCGAAACAATTTCAAACAGATCGTCGCCGTGGTCAAGTTTTACGCTTTGCGTCGATAGGTAACAGCTCGGGTAGTGTACGGACAACGTCACCTCCATCCAATTATCCTAAGATGATGTCGGATCTTGCTCGCCACCAATTACTCACTTTGTCAGGAGGTAAAGTTGATATCGTCTTTGTAATTGATAAAACCGGTAGTATGGTAGATAACGTGCGTGGTGTTCGAGCATACATCGATCACTTTTTCGATGTATATGACCGTGAAGGATATGATATTGCTGTTGGGTTAGTCACGTTTGCTGATCTTGAGAATCACAAGATTAAATGGCGTGGTGTGACGAATGATCGGCGCAAGTTTAAAAAGTGGCTCCATAAGATCGATTTTGAAGGTGGGGGCGACTTGACGGAGTCTGGGCTTGATGCGTTGATGAAAGCGATTTACAAAATCAAATATCGAGAACTAACACAGCGAATATTTGTAATGGTTAGTGATGGCGTATTCCATGATGCCGACTACGATGGCCGTTCTGATTATAGCCAAGATCAGGTGATTGCATCTCTGCAGGAATATAATATTCGTGTTGATGTAATTGGTGTTGATTACTTACCTGTTAGGCAACTCGCCAANGCAACTGGTGGTAGTTGGCGAGTCATTCCCGGTAAGGGGTATATGGAGCGCCAACTACCATTTCTAACAGAGAAAATGTTATCTGAGTTTGGGACTGTTATATCAAATGCCCAGTCTTATGAAGATGAGTTGATTGTTTGGATCAGTCGAACACCTCGTCCTAAATTGGTAAAGATCAGTTGGAAGGTGCTCAATCCAGTTGGAGAAAGATGTTATGGTGTGTTTACCAAACAGGTGTCGATACCTAATGATAGTTCAGTGTTTATTAAGTTTGCTCCACATATTAATCCACAAAGTTTTAAGACAGAGTCTGGGATCTATACCGTAATTTATCGTCTCGAAAACGATTTGGGGCACCGCAGTATTTTACGGCGTAATCTCGAGTTGTANGCATCGTGTCAAATCGTATCTTAAGGATGGAGAGATAGAGTGTTTAAAAAGATTCTGGTTTGTACAATATTATGTGTGTTTTACGTGGCGGTGGCCCGTTCACAGAACTCACTTCAAGAAGACTATGATGCTATTCAAACAGCACACGATCTTTACTACGATAAGAAATATTCAAAAGCCCTATCTGCCTATATGGACTTACTGGGAGGTCCACTTCAGACTAATACCAAAGATTTAATTCGACTAAATATTGGTCGTTGTTATGGGGAATTGGGAGATGATGTAAATGCTATTCAATCTTTTAGAACACTAATAGACGACAAACCTGATGATTCTTATTCAACACAGGCGGTTTATCAGATTGCCAATCTTTATGCAGCTCGTTACCAATACAGTGAAGCGTCCCAAATTTGCAGAAAACTTGCCGAGAAATATCCTGATACTAAGACAGCATCAATAGCTGGTTATTTGACAGCACAATATCTTTATTACGACCAAAAATATGATGAGGCAATAGAGTGCTATCGTGAGTATTTAAATAATTATTCGTCCTCTCCTTATCGGGTAAGTGTAATCCAAGCATTAATTCGCATTTATGGGGTACGTCGAGAGTATGGAAAAGCAGAAAGATTGATTCGAGATCAACTCGCCGTTAACCCAGGTGATATGGGGCTTTTCGAGCAGCTAGCAGATCTGTATAAATCTCAAGGCAGGCGAAAGGAAGCACTGAGTCTTTACCAAAGTGTTCTTGAACGAAATCCGGGTGATACGAACTTACTGGAAAAATTGGGGGAGCTATATGCAGAAGCTGGGCAAAAGGATTTAGCTGTCGAACAGTGGACAAAAATTGCTAGTAGTGGTTCTAACCAGTACTATCGCTACCAGAAGCTTGGCCAAATTTACTTGTCCAATCAGATGTATGATAAAGCAGTTGATGCTTATAAAACTGCTCTTGAAATTAACCCCAAATATTCGTTGCTGTACACTCAATTGGCGAATGTATACAAAATTCAAGGGGAAATCGACAAGGTAGTTGATACTCACCTACAAGCGCTAAGTATCGTTGACATTGGTGCCTCTGGACGCAGTAAGATTATTACAGAACTAGCTGAAATTTATGAAGGAGACCGGCGTCACCAATTACTCAACGACGTGATTAGTCGGATTCAAGTGATGCTTCAGCGGGATCCCCAAAATGCGAAAATGGTGTTGGCACTGGCGGAAATTCATTTCCATCGAGCTGATTATGAAGCATCGCTTGGAAACTTCAGACGACTACGCAACCTGTATCCTGCTGATCAAGGGCAGCAACTCGAAAAATACGCACAAATTCTTGAAAGGGAAGGGTCTTCCTCTGCAGCACAATTTTACCAGGCAATTGCTGAATTCTATCCGGGCAGTCATTTGAAGCGAAGTGCCCAGATAAAACTTGCACAATTTCACCAAAAATCCGAAAAATGGGAAGAGGCGATTGCGGTGTTGCGACAAATATCACCCTCGGATTTATCGACTCTGGTGTCGCTTGGTAAAATTTATCTGTATGGGTTATACGACCTTGACACTGCAGAAAGAATATTTCAACAGCTCTCCGGTCAACAGCTAGTTTATAATCTACAACAGCAAGTAAATTTGTTAATTGCCGAATGCTATATTTTGCGCGGCAGACCTGTCGCGGCGCAAAGTGTTCTCGGCCCAGTGGCAGATAAATACGGTGATTTTCAATTACATGCTCAGAAACTGATAGGAGATTCCTATCTTCTCAATGCTGAGTTCGATAAAGCGGTTAGTTCCTACAAAAAAGTACTCGAAATCTCGGCGTCCAATTCCTTGAGTAATGATGCATTAGATTTACTTGTACTTATTCAATCTAATGGGGATTTTGACAAATTGCCGCTTAAGCGTTATGTTGAAGCGGTTGTGGCAAATCGGCGGGGTGAAATAGGAACCGCAATCCAGATTTGCCAAGATGTGATTGACGAGTTCTCAAGTGCGTACATTGTTGATGATGCTTGGTGGTTAATTGCTCAGATTCAGGTTCGTCAAAAGGCTTATACTGAAGCAATTGAGGCTCTGAAAAACATTATAAGCATTTCTCAGTCTTTAATCAGACCAGAAGCACAGGCCAAAATTGCTGATCTATATATACTGAAAGATGATTCCGAACTTGCTATTCAAAGTTATACGTCACTGATTGTAGATTATCCTGATAGTGTCATGGCAAATTATGCTCGGCAACAGATTGACTTACTCGGTAAAAAATAACCTGTGGTTTAAAAGATGTGCTAAACTATCGGCCTTTTGCTTGAATTTAGCTGTTGCCTATGCTAGAATGCCGAAATCTGTTTTCGCAGGAAGGATAAAGGAGATCTAACTAAATTTATGAAGGAATACCAACCAAAAAATATCCGGAATATCGGTGTAGTTTCACATTCCAACGCTGGCAAAACTTCGCTTATAGAAGCGATCCTTTTTAACAGTGGTACCCTTGACAAGATGGGGAGTGTTGACCAAGGAACCTCAGCGAGCGATCATGCAGATGATGAAATCGAACGGAAAATAACCATCAACTGTTCTATCTGTGTTGCAGAGTGGGAAGATCATAAACTGAATTTGATTGATAGTCCTGGAGCGGATGACTTTTATGGGGATCTTGAAAGTGTGCTGCGGGTTGTAGATGGTGTAATTGTCATTGTCGATGCTACAACTGGAATTGAAGGTGGTACCGAAAAAGTGTGGGAAATTATAGAAAAATATAATCTTCCTGCTACTGTTTTTATTAATAAAATGGACAAGGAAAATGCGAATTTTGCAGATACTCTTGATAGTATAAAGGACACTCTTGAGGTGCCAATAGCAACAACTCAATTACCGATAGGCCGAGAATCCGATTTCTCGGGCGTAGTAGATATCATCCAAATGGAATCATCTTTAAAACCAAATGGTAGAGAGCCCCATCCCGATTCTGATATTCCCGCCGATATGGAGGATGACGTCGAAGAAACCCGGGAGGAATTGATCGAGGTTGTGGCTGAAAGTGATGATGAATTAATCGAGAAGTACTTTGAAGAAGGGGAACTTTCATCGAAAGAGATTCAGCTTGGTATCCAAGGTGCTTTCCGTAACAAAGCAGGAATTGTTCCTATCCTTTGTGGCTCGGCACTTGAAAACATTGGGGTTCAAAATTTGATGGATTTTGTTGTTGAATGTTTTCCCTCTCCGGAAGATGCCGGTATAATTGAAAGTGAAGATGGTGAAATAACCCGTGATCCCGGCATCTCATCTCCGATGTCTGCATTAGTTTTCAAGACTCTAGCGGATCCTTTTGCTGGTCGATTGACGTTGTTCCGAGTTTATTCAGGGGTTTTGAGCGGTGATTCTCAAGTTTTTAACTCAGTTAAGGGGCAAAATGAAAAGATTGGGAAAATCTCATTCATGAATGGTAAGGATCTTATTGATACTCCTCAAATCGTCGCGGGGGATTTCGGTGTTGCTATCAAACTTGTCAATGCTCAGACAGGGGATACTTTTTGTGATGCGGATAATATCATTCAACTTCCCTCAATTAATTTTCCAAAGTCGGTTATTTCTTTTGCAATTCTACCAGCTCGTGAAGGCGATGATGAAAAGCTGTCAACCGTGCTGCAGCGTATGTCTGAAGAGGATCCAACCTTTCGTATAGAGCGTAATGATACAATTCGACAACTGCTGGTGTCTGGATTAGGTGAAGTTCACCTCAATGTTATACGTGGGCGTATGAAAGATAAATTCGGTGTTGAAACGGCAGTAGAAGATCCGAGAGTGGCATACAGGGAAACCATTCGTGGTCGTGCTAATGGCGTAAGGGGGCGGCTGAAGAAACAAAGTGGAGGTCGTGGACAGTTTGGAGAGGTTTGGATTAACTTGGAGCCGACACAACCTGGAGAAAACGGGGACGATGAATTTGAATTTGTGAATAAGGTTGTTGGTGGTTCCGTTCCAACTAATTACATTCCTGCGGTTGAAAAAGGAATACGCGAAGCTAGAACAAGTGGTATTCTTGCAGGTTACCCGTTTGTCGGTTTTCGGGTTACCTTGTATGATGGTAAGCATCATCCGGTTGATTCTTCTGACCTCGCTTTCCAGATTGCTGGGTCTCAAGCTCTGCGGGATGCTACGCTTGATGCGAAACCGGTAATGCTCGAACCGATTATGGATGTTGAAATTTCCGTTCCGGATCAGTTTATGGGTGATGTCATTGGCGATCTAAATAGTAGACGTGGTCGTGTAATGGGTGTTGAACAAGTAGGGAAACGTCAAGTTATTGGGGCTACTGTTCCGTTATCAGAAATGTTTCGTTATTCGATTGATCTTAAGTCAATTACCAGTGCTCGTGGTAGTTTCACCATGGACTTTTCCTGTTATGANCAGTTGCCGGATGAATTAGCTCAGAAAGTTATTGCCGATTCTAAGACGGATGAAGCTGAGTGATTTGAGATGCTTTAGCATAAATACCCGGCTATTTTTCTCTTTTTTGCTTCAATTTCTGTGAATCATCAATGATCTTGGTCTTGATCGTTCCTACCAGTAGGTTAATGGCTTTAGCGTATCTAAAATCCCTTTCGTCTTTTGTTTTTCCTTGAGTCAGTTCTCATAAGGTTCTACTTTAAGTTAAGTTGTCTTAGTCTACATGTATCATGGCTAGATCTTAACCGGTTTCCAGTGGTCAAATGGTATAGCTNACAATTGAGGTTTAATGATACTGTGGCTTGATATTTTGATGCCCATCTGTTATACTCAGCTACAGGTGGGAACTCCAGTGTAATGGTGATTTCTAGCTGTTTTTCTGAGCGTAGTTTTTGTTTGAATTTATTTTAGTTTTTACCCCAAATATTTGTTAGGAAGGTTGACGCTTCGTGAGCAAGAATGCCAAAAGTGGATTGGTTTGGTTTGTCATCATTGCAATCATCGCTTTTGCTATCTGGAATATGATAGGGGCCAAAGAAACGGTTTATTCACTCGCTGCTTCTGATTTTTATAGTCTTATTCAGCGAAAAGACAGTCGAAACCTTTTCGATGTGACGTATAAAATTAAAATTGGTAAAGAATCGATTGAAGGTAAGTTTAGGAATGTTGCAGAAATTATCGATCTTGTTAGTAGCCGATCTCCGGAAATTCTGAATATTGGTGATGCGTGGCAGGGGGAATTTAAGACGTCACGTGACATGTTTTCAAATTATCCGCTTCAACAAAAGCTGATTGAATATGGTATTCCGTTTGATAATGAGCCAAGTTCGAATTTTCCCCAATGGCTTGTTATATTCGGGACAACAATTCTGCCGATAGTGCTTTTTATTGGCATAATGGTTTTCATATCAAGACAGATGCAAGGAGCTGGAAATCGGGCGATGTCATTTGGCAAAAGCCGTGCGCGCTTGCACTCAGAAAGCCAAAGTAAGAAGACTTTTGAGGATGTCGCTGGTTGTGATGAAGCAAAAGAGGGATTGGAAGAAGTTATTCTTTTCCTACAAGATCCCAAACGTTTTCAAAAGCTTGGAGGACGTATTCCCAAAGGTGTTTTGCTGATGGGGCCTCCTGGGACAGGAAAAACCCTGCTTGCCCGTGCTGTTGCTGGTGAAGCAGATGTTCCATTCTATTCGATCAGCGGATCTGATTTTGTCGAAATGTTTGTTGGGGTAGGTGCTTCACGTGTGCGGGATCTTTTTGAGACAGGAAAGAAGAATGCCCCCTGTATTGTTTTCATTGACGAACTTGATGCTGTTGGTCGGCATCGTGGTGCTGGTATCGGCGGGGGGCATGATGAACGTGAACAAACGTTGAACCAACTTCTTGTTGAAATGGATGGTTTTGACACATCTGAAGGTGTGATTCTTATTGCGGCAACAAACAGACCTGATGTTCTTGATCCTGCGCTACTGCGTCCAGGGCGATTTGATCGGCAGATTGTGGTAGATCTTCCGACGGTGAAAGGTCGTGAGGAAATATTTAAAGTTCACTCATCTCCACCGATAAAACTCGGAGATGATGTTGATATGTCAGTCTTAGCTAGGTCAACACCCTATTTTTCTGGCGCGGATATCGCAAATATGGTAAATGAAGCAGCTCTCTTGGCGGCAAAAGAGGATAAAGAGGCTATCGATCAAGCCTGTTTAGATGAAGCGAAGGATCGCGTAATGATGGGGCCAGAACGACGGAGTATGACGCTTAGTGATGAAGAAAGAGAAATAACGGCTTATCATGAAGCGGGTCATGCAATACTCAACCACTTCTTGCCTGAAAGTGATCCGAACTATAAATGTACTATTATTCCTCGCGGAAGAGCGCTTGGAGTAACGATAAAACTTCCGCAAGTAGAGCGTCATAACTATGGGAAAAAATTTTTGTTGAGTGAGATTGTAGTTCTGCTTGGAGGTCGTGTTGCTGAGGAGATTATGTTTGGTGAACAGACAACGGGAGCCCAAAATGATTTTGAAAGATCCACTAGTATGGCAAGGAAGATGGTGATGCAATGGGGGATGAGTCAGTTGGGACCACTGGCATTTGGCAGACGAGATGAACAAGTTTTTCTTGGTAAGGAAATATCACATCATCAAGATTATAGTGAGGATACTGCCATTGAAATTGATCGCGCCGTCAAGCAAATTATTAACGAATGTTATGATCAGGCACGGACGGTTGTTGAAACTAACCTTGATGGGTTAAAGAAGCTTGCTGCAGGTTTACTTGAGCACGAAACGTTGGCTCTGCCTCAGATTGTAGAGATTCTTGGCCCACGTCCGCAACCATCGTCATAATTGGAAAATCTGTAAAGATTGATTGTAATTATTATGATTATTGTTTTCGTTAAATGTCCTTCAACACATTAAAGTCTTCGTGGAGTAAGCCTTCCGTCAAGAAGTAGATTATCATAGTAAATATTCAAATGAGCTTTGTAGGGATGTAGTTTGTTGAAGACAATTTCCTATCAACTTATTTTCTTCCCAAAATCCTTCCTAACAGGTATTTATTCGATTGCGTAAATCATGGCCCCAAAACAGGTGGTGTTTGGTAAGCGAACGCTTATCATGGGTATTTTGAATGTAACGCCAGATTCTTTTTCGGATGGCGGTCGTTTTATCTCTCCCCGGCACGCAGTTGAAAATGCAAAAAAGATGATTGAAGATGGCGCAGATATCATCGACATTGGTGGTGAATCCTCTAGGCCTGGGGCAGACCCCGTTTCGGCCGATGAGGAGTTGGAACGCGTAATTCCGGTCGTTCAAGGTGTAGCCGATGAAACTAAGGCCATTGTTTCTGTTGATACATGTAAAGCTGTTGTCGCAGATCAAGCACTTCAAGCGGGAGCTGACATGATCAATGACGTTACTGCACTTCGAGGGGATCCGGAAATTGTACANTTGGTTGCTCAAGCTGATGCCAGCATAATANTGATGCATATGCAAGGNGATCCNCGTACGATGCAGCAAAAACCAACTTATACTAATCTTATTGATGAGATTAGTCTGTTTCTGCAGGAAAGTATTGAATTCGCTGAATCTAACGGAGTGTCNCCGAGGCGGATTATTATTGATCCTGGTATCGGTTTCGGTAAGGCAATCCAAGATAATTTGGAAATTTTGNGNCAACTTAATCAATTCAGAAAATTAGGTAAACCGATGTTAATTGGAACTTCTCGAAAATCTTTCATCGGTGAGATTCTGGATCTGCCAGTTGAATGCCGCCTTGAAGGGACTGCGGCCACCGTAGCTTGGTCAATTGCGGGTGGAGTTGATATTGTGCGTGTTCACGATGTAAAGCCAATGAAACGCGTTGCCCAAATGACGGATGCAATTTCTAGATATTAATTTCTTTAACAGACAAAATCTGATGCAATCACAATNCCCAATTCGTCATCAAGTTGTTCTCGGCATTGGTATTGATCTAGTCGAAATTGTCCGCATCAAAAGAGCAATTGAGAGGTGGGGAGCAAGGTTCGAAAAGCGTATTTTTACTGTGCAGGAAATTGATTATTGCAGCCAGACAGAAATTGGCTTTCAGCGATTTGCCGCCCGCTTCGCGGCAAAGGAAGCGACGTTGAAGGCATTAGGTACAGGATTAGTAGGTGATATGAGGTGGCATGATGTGGAGGTTATGTCTTACCCTTCAGGTCAACCGCATCTTCAGCTTAGCGGTAGTGTNGCTAATTGTGCAAACCAAATGGGTGTATCGCAGATGCTTCTTTCTCTATCGCACACGGAGAACTATGCGATTGCAAACGTTATACTCCTTGGAATAATAGATTGAAAATTCAGTTTATCCGTTTNTTTTTTAAGTTTATTTTTCTTTTGTTGGNCATAATTGATGTTGTNTTCTCTCAGCAAGTCCAGGTTAACAATAGCCCGCAGTCGAACNCTAGTCTTTTTCTNCGAAAGCTTACCTTAATTGAAACATCTAATTATTTGACNCCCGTTAGTTTNAATCATAAACCTNATCTAGTCTATTATAGTGTGCGAAATCCTCGATTAATAGCAACCGTCTTAACTAGAAAGAATAAAACGGACTATTTCTCTGATGATAAGATTTATTATTTACCTGCGGAAAGATTAGACTTTGTTCGGTTGGTTTCATTAATTAGAGGAAATCGGCTGAGTCTTGATTTTGGGTTTGACCATGTGGGTCATTTTAGTCGCGTAAATATCGAGGGGAAATCAGTTAATGCTTTTCCGAAAACAGATATGGCGCTTGGCCTACATTACAGTAAGCAGTTTGACCGAGTGTTAATAGGGGGAGATGCTAGATGGATACGCTCGAAATTGTTGTTAGACCAAAAAGGCCACATTGGNCANGGCTATACATATAATTTAGGCGCAATTTATCATTCCAAGCGAAACTTTCTGATGGGTGTGGTGTTGAGAAATATGAGTAATGGCCTATCGTTTGCTGATGACGNTGTTCCTGATCGGGTTGAGCGGGATATCCTGATTTTGGGGTTGTATAGTTTTAGGTTCCAAGACTTTAACTGTTCGCTTTTGGTCGATGTTAATCCCCCTTTTAAGGATGGGATCCGTGCGAAGGTTCGTAGTGACATCAGTTATAAAACGATCACTTGGCAAGTTGGGTACCGGCAGCATGTCGATAGGCGTACTTACCCATTTGAAACCGTTGAATCCAACGAGTTACAAGTCAGTGACAGGATCTGGACAATTGAAGGGATAACTCTGGGGGGGAATGTTAGGTTGGGGGCTACATCAATAAGTATTAGTTTTGAGCCTCAAGCGCGTCCGTTAGTACAATCCGATGAGACAATCCGAATTGATCGGGGGGGAGCCGTTTACATGTTTTCCATTCGTCAAAGCCTCTAAAATGCTNGATCAATACGAGACGATTGATGGGATTATCGAGTCGAAATTAGTTGTAAAAAAGTCCCGGTTTATTGGACTTGCGACTTCAACGAGAAATCTTGAATCGGTTGAAGAATTTTTGGGTTTTGTGCGGATGCAATGNCCTAGTGCAACTCATTATTGCTACGCCTATAAAATTAAACTCGTAAACCAATTATTTGAGTATGCGGATGATGCCGGTGAGCCACGGAATAGTGCTGGGCCTCCAATTCTTTCTGTCTTGAAGAATTCAGGGTTGTCGAACATTACTTGCATTGTAGTTCGTTATTATGGTGGAACTAAACTTGGTGTTGGAGGATTAATTAGAGCATACAGCGAATGTACGCGAAATTGCCTAAGTACTGCTAGTAGAAAGACCGAAATTTTGTGTAGCGAATTACAAATTCAGGTAGGATACAGTCAAGTTGGCACTCTGTTTAAACTTTTGGATCGCTTCAATGCAGAGTTAATGGATGTAAATTACAATAAGGTCATCAATATTAAATTTAAAATGCGACAGCAGAAAGTCCAGCATTTTCAAAGACAATTAGATATCATAAACTTGGTAGCAGAGGAAATGTAGAAAGGGGCAAAGTATGATTAAACAAACAGCTACAGGATGGAGTTTTGTGAGAGGTGATTTCACCACCGAAAAATTTCTTAACACGATTGCCAACATTGGTTATGCTGGTGTTGAAATGATTGATACTAATTATTGGAGTTTGGCCTTCGACCTTGGGCTGGTTCTTGCGACAATTGGTGGACATGATTCATTGACCGATGGTTTAAACAAACACGAGAACCACGATCGGATAGAGGATGAGATTCTCGCTAATATCGAAGTGGCAGTTACACACAAAATTCCGAATCTTATTTGTTTTTCGGGGAATCGTTATGATGGGTTAACGGATGAGGAAGGAATCGAGATTACTGCGGAAGGGCTAGGTCGGGTTGCTAAAGCAGCTGAAGAGAATAATGTTACGCTTGTTCTTGAACTGCTTAATAGCAAGGTAGATCATCCTCAATATCAATGTGATCGAACAGCTTGGGGGGTTGCTGTCTGTCAGGCAGTTAATTCATCACACGTTAAGCTACTTTATGATATATACCATATGCAGATTATGGAAGGTGATTTGATTCGCACAGTCAGCCAAAATGTCAATTGTATTGGTCACTTCCATACTGCAGGGAATCCCGGCCGCAATAATCTCGATGATAATCAGGAGATATACTATCCTCCTATTATAAAGGCGATTGCTGAGAATGGTTATGGTGGTTATGTGGGGCATGAATTTATTGCTCAAGGTAATCCAGTTGAAGCCTTACAACAGGCGTACGATCTTTGCCAAATGGATTAAGTTAGGTGTTTGAAAGTCCTTTTTAGAGGTGCAGCTGTTGAGCGGGATTAAATATACGAAGACGCATGAGTGGATTATAGTAACTGATGAAATTAATTGGATTGCCACGATGGGTATTGCTGAACGTGTTCAGCTAATCCATGGCGACATCGTGTTTATTGAAATGGCTGTAATAGGCGATGAATTTGAGGCTGAGGAGATAATTGGTCAGATTAACGTGGTGAGCGGGGAAACAATTCCCATCCATATACCCGTAACTGGTGAAGTTATTGAGATCAATGAGTTGATTGAGGAAAATGTTGATGTTATCAATCATTCTCCAGAGGGTGATGGTTGGATTCTGAAAATTGCTTTTGAGAGCAGTGTCGAATTTGAATCTTTGATGGATCAGGATGATTATAATATGTATGAGGAAGATAGCGACTTGGACCCTGAATACTTGGATGATGATGAGTACGACGAATAAACAGAGGTTGTTATTGATTTGCTTCTGTTACAAAAATTTGTCGTGTAATCGTATGCTTTTTTGCGTTGATGTGTTGTTGGATTCGGTAACCAAGATCGAGAAGGTCAGTGGTTAAATCTCTGATTGCTACAAATGTTGTTTTAGGTGCCAGGTGTCGTATATTCTGCATAATCTTCCTTTCTAGAGTTTTGTTGGTGGTCAGTGTTATGCCGTAAGGTAGGTCAGTGATTACTGCGTCAAAATTCCCTCTAATCTGTGTCGCATCAGCTAAGTTAATCTCGCCCTGTAAGTTGTAATGTGCTAAATTTCGTCGTGTCGCTTCAACCATCTTGTTATTGTTGTCGTAACCGGACACTTTAATACCCATCAATGCGGCTTCAATCAAAATTGTTCCGGTTCCGCAACATGGGTCTAAGATGTATTCGCCTGGGTTCGCAGTTAGGTTAACAACTGTGCGGGCTAAGCGTGTTGGGAGAGAGCTTGATGTACTATATGGCCGTTTTTTATGTTGATACCATTTGCCATCTGATTCAGACGAAACTTTGCCGAAATAAATTTTTGTTTCTGTTACCAATACCAAGAAATTAATGCTTGGGTGATCGAGATTTGGGTTTCCACCGATGGCTGCGCCCACGTGGCGGGCAATGGATTTGGAGTCGGTTTTGAGTTTACGCGGCCGCCTTGCGACGGAGACGCGGAAGCCCTCCACGTGTAGTTGCATGTCTTTAATTTTGTTGATGATTTCGGAAATATGTTCTCCTACAAAAATAATATCAACACACATTTTGACGTAGGCTCCTCGGCTTACGTCAACACGTCTCTCTGAGATGGCAATGCCAAGTGAGTTCGGTATTGCTCCGACTAGAGCTACCGTTTCCGATTTGATGAGATCACTATTTTGGTCTGGGATAGTGGTTAGGTAAAGGTATCTGGCGAGACACATCTACGACATGTTATCATAATCTTGTGTTACTAGTCAAAGGAGGTTTAAAGTTATGCTGATAAGTTCCTCGCTAATCTTTTTTTGCCAGTCTTTGGAAACGGAAGAACTTTTCCAAAAAGGGAATTCTTTGTTGGAAGAAGGCCATTTACTGGAAGCAATCGACATATACGCTGAAGTTGTTGATGCTGATTCAGGACATATGAATGCCTATGCTAATCGTGGGCTTGCTCATTCTTATCTCGAGGATTACGAACAGGCAATTGAGGATTTTACAAAAGCACTGGAGCTTGATCCAACACGAGAAAATCCGGAGTTACCAACGCTTTTCCTCAACCGAGGATTTGCGTATTCGAATGCAGGTGAAGTTGAGAAAGCATTTGAGGATTACGGTCAAGCCCTCAGAATAAATTCCACGTTCGCAGAAGCATTTTGTAACCGAGGTATGCTCAACCAGAAACAAAAGCTTATGGAAAGGGCAGTGTCCGATTATCGTATGGCAGTAGATTGTGCCCCAGAATCTGAAGCTGGTCTGCTGGCGTTTCGATTGCTGTCTGAGTTTGAAGAAAGACAGGAAAACTAAAATTTGGATAGGGATAATAGAACTCTTTTAATTAATAACTAATGTCACTGATTCAATTGGAAAATATCAACAAATCGTATGGAAAACAGCAGATTTTAGCTGGTGTTTCCTTGAAAATTAACGATGGTGACCGTTTGGGACTTGTTGGCCGAAATGGTTCAGGTAAAACTACACTCGTTAATATTATTGCTGGGCAAGTTTTCGACTTTGAAGGAAAGTTGTATAAAGCGAAACATGCTGAAATTGCTTACTTTCGGCAAGACGCGCAATTAGATTCGGATACAACGTTGCGTCAGGAGATGCTAAAGGTGTTCCGTGATCTCCGTAGGATTGAGGATGAAATCCTACTTATTTGCGAGAAACTGGATACTCAACCGGATAACCGAAATTTGATTGATGAATTGTCATTATTACAGTTGAGACATGAACAGCTCGGTGGTTATGATTATGAGTATCAGGTTGAAAAAACCTTGTCTGGATTGGGGTTTACTGAATTAGAATTTAATCTACAGGTGGGTCGCCTAAGTGGTGGGCAGAAAAGTCGGGCTCTACTCGGCAAGTTTCTGTTGCAAAAACCGGATCTTTTGCTACTTGATGAACCGACTAACCATCTTGACATTAATACAATTCAGTGGTTGGAAAATTTCATCGAGACGGAGTTTAAAGGAGCAGTCCTGACAATTTCTCATGATCGTTATTTCCTCGATCAAGTTTCAGGTAAAGTTATTGAGTTACGTAGTTGCCAAATCAAGGAGTACCGTGGGAACTATACATTGTATTTGAAAACAAAGGGAATTGAAGATATAGCTCGGCAAAGGTTGTATGACAAGCAACAACAGCACATCGCGCATCAAGAAGAATTTATCCAAAGGAATATCGCTGGACAACGCTCGCGGGAAGCCAAGGGACGTCAAAAAAAACTGGATCGGCTCGAACGTGTCGAAAGACCAACGTCTAAATTGCCAGCGATGAAGATTGATTTCGTGACTGAAGTCCGAGGTGGGAATGACATTTTAGAGTGTTTGAATTTGGGCATCGACTTTGGGGAGAAAACCATATTCACGGGGATCAATGCTGAAGTTTCACGGCAGGATGTTGTTGGTTTAATTGGTCCCAATGGCGTTGGCAAAACGACTTTTTTCCGTCTAATATTAGGTGAAATAGAGCCAACTGTGGGGAAATTGAAGCTCGGTAGAAATTTAAAAATTGGTTACTATGATCAGGAAATGAAAGGGTTAGCCCCTTCAAATACCCTTATAAACGAGATTAGCGAGCTCAAACCGGATTGGTCGCAGGAGGAACTGCGAAATTACTTGGCTCGTTTCCTTTTTTTGCATGATGATGTTTTTAAAGTAATTGCGCACCTTAGCGCTGGAGAGAAGGCGCGCCTTATATTCTCTAAGCTTTTATTAGAACAACCCAATCTTTTGCTTCTCGATGAACCAACTAATCATTTGGATATTCCATCAATTGAAGCGCTTGAGGTCGCACTAAATGAGTATTCGGGAACGATATTGGTAATATCACATGATCGCCACTTTCTCAACAAGATTGCAAACAAATTTTTGGTTTTTGCAAACGGTAGAGCGACACTTTTTCCGGGAACCTATGCAGAGTATGAAGCACACTCGGAAAATCATCAAAGATCTGAAACGTCAACATCGATTAAAGGGAAAACAAAGGGGAAAACAAAGAATCGTGGTGGAAATGATACCTTGAAAGAACGTTTGCTGATTGCCACAGAATCAAAAAAAACAAAACGAAAGAAACGCAAAGCTCCTCAGAGTGTTCTTAGCTAATAAGTTTCTCTGTAAGTTTATGCCGGATTTCTTCCATCATAATCCCATCACGGATTTTTTCGCCATTTTGATCTGAAATGTAGAATGAATCGATAGCCATCATTGCTTGGGTTGTCACCTTCGCCAGTGAAATATTCAAGCCGAGTTCATATAAAATAGTCGAAATAGCATAAAGAAGTCCAAGTTTATCCTTGGTACGTATGTCGATAATGGTTTCTTGATCAGATTCAGTGTTGTCAAACCTGATCTCCGGATGTTCTGATGAAGGCTGAGTCCTTATCTGTGATGAAGGGGGGACATTGGATTCTTTAACTATTTCTTCTATGAGCTTTTCGTTTTTCCATGCTATTGTCAATGTTTCTTTGATCTTTTCGCGTCGTGCTGGTGCTATGATCGACGTTTTGGTATTCTGACCTTTGTATTCAATTTCGTTTATAGTAAATACATAGATAGCATATCCATCTTTCCTAGTGTTGACTGTGGCACTCATAATGTTGATGTCTTCGGCGACTAAGACACCTGCAATCTTCCGAAAATCTCCACGCTCAATGTGGGCACAGATANCAAGTTGAGCATAGTTATTCCCTTCCTCAAAGCAGCTTAATATAAACGGATTATCTTCTAGTTTGTCTATCAGCCTAATTTGTTTGGCGATAAATTCTGGTTTTTGGAAGATAAGTTCATGTCTTGGCATTTGCATGAAATGTTGTTCGATATTGTTCAAATTAGTTTCTGGATCGATTAAGTCGATAACGTCTTTTTTTAGTTTGGCGATTTTGAACTCACCAGTTTCTCCTCTTAAGAATTCGAGTGTTCGTACATAGAGTTCCTGGAGCAAAATAGCATTCCAATTGTTCCAGGTTGATGGTGAAACGGCACGGATATCAGCGAATGTCAAGAGATATAGCATCTTGAGTTGGCTTTCATTTCTAACCAGATCCGAAAAATTCTGAATGACCTTAATATCATTTAAATCTCGTTGTTGCGCAATGCGACTCATATGCAGATGGTTTTCCACTAGAAAGAGAACTAAATCCCTATCTGGTTGCTCAAGACCAAGTCGTTCAAGTACCTCTATTGACATTTTTACGCTGAGTGAATCATGATTGCCTTGGTTGTGTGTTCCTTTGCCAATGTCGTGTAGTAGAATTGCCAGTCTTAGAATTTCAGGTTTTTCAATCTCTTGCATAATGTCAATAAAAATTTGACCCTCTTCAATATCTTTTAGAGTTTTTTCTTCGAGATTCTCGATAGCGTAAAGCGTGTGTTCATCGACCGTATACTGATGAAAATAATCAAATTTTACTAAGGAGCGGATTGTTGCAAATTCAGGTATATAGCGATCAAGAACTTGCCACCGATGCATACGACGCAAGGTTACTGCAACATTTTTGGGATGACGTAAAATTGACATGAATGATTCTGCAACTTCAGGAGAGTGTCGAAAGTCATCATCGATCAAGTCAAGGCTCGTAGTTATAACATTTCGGATATCAGCACTAATGGGAAACTGGTTCCTGATGGTTCCGTGGACTTGTTGGCGGTGAGCGAACAATTTCATCAACCGTGACAGGTCATGGTCTTTAAAGTTATTAAATCCTTTTTGGAAGGAAATTTCCGCGTTTTTTATGATAAAACCATCGCCTATTGATTTCTGCCATAGGTTGGTTAACCAGTGAGTTAGGCTGTGGGATTGGTGNCGTGTNTGATCTATAATCAGCTTGGCAAACTCATAGACNTGTTCAGCATGGAGATAGTAGTCTCGCATCAGAAATTCTTCAGCGAGTATGTANGATTTGTCCTTGTAGCCGAGATTTTTGGATACTTTCTCCTGTAATTCAAAANTAAGTTTATCGTTTTTGCGACCNCTAATATGGTGTAGTTCGTTTCTTAAGTGTAAGAGNAAATTGATTGATTCAGTGCATTTGTGATAAAGCGNTTCTGAAATAATNTTATGTTTCCATAACTGGTCAATTTTGTTAATATTGTAACTGACTGAAGTCAGCCANATNGCAGTGTGAAAATCNCGTAATCCGCCGACACTTTCCTTTATATTTGGTTCTTGCAAATAAATTGTTGATCCATANGNNTGATGTCGNTCCTCCCATTCTTCGATTTTTTTGTTGATGAATGTTTTNACTTGTGTTTTGAAGATATGTTTTGACATTTTTTTCTTAAGTTTCTGGTATACAGTTTTTGCCCCAACAACGTANCGTGCTTCAATCATCGANGTTCTCGAGAATATGTCTCCTGNTGTCACTTGAACACATTCTTTAATCGAACGACAACTATGCCCGATATCAAAACCGCTGTCCCANAGGGCGGTGATTACCTTCGTTGCAAAGTGTTCAATGTATNTGAGCTTCAGTTTCTTTTCGTCGTAGACGATTATGATATCGATATCAGAGTATAAATTTANGTCCTCACGGCCGTATCCGCCGACTGCGAGAATGGCAACGGGTGCTCCTTCCGNTATGATTTTTGCTTCAAGTGCAGATCGGTAGATCCGTTTGACAACCGAATCGGCCAAATTAGTGTATTCCAGCACAATCTCCTGCCCATCAATTCCAAATTGATGGCGATTNCGGATTCGTTCTCGNTCTTTTAGNCAGAAAGNCTTTAATTCNGTGTTTAGNCTTTGTTGTTCCATATGCTATTCCACANTATGATTTATAATCCACCACGTGNTTCAACAAACGCCATTACNTCGTTGTAGGTTGGCATAAAGTTGGCACATCCATGTTTGGTTACAACTATGGCTCCACAAGCATTGCCGAGTTGGGCGGATTTGTACCATCCCCAGCCGTTTATGTATCCATAGATGAAACCCGCTGCGAAAGCATCGCCCGCGCCTAAGATATTGTAGATGTCAACTGGAAATCCAAGTGCCTCTATCTGTTTTGATAANCCATCTTCCTGCTTCAGATGTACACGTACACCGTCNGATCCACGTTTTTGTAATACCGCTTTTGGTCCAANTGATAATATTGACTTGATAGCGGTGTNGACATCACCATGTACTTTTGTATCGGAAACCTGTGAATCTGTTAATTCCANCTGATTGGGATCTGCTAGCATGACAGCGTTAATTTCATCATCCGTACCAAGTACGATGTCAACATTTGGCAATACGGAACGGATAACAACACCAAACGCTCGTGGGTCATGCCATTGGTCTGGTCTGAAATCGATGTCAAGAATCACTTCTGTCTCAGATTTTTGAGCCAACTCAACTGCAAACAGGGTGGCACTNCGGCACGGATCCTGATATAGGTTTGTTCCAGCGAATTGGAAAACACGACTCTCTGCAATNGGAGTTGCTAACACGTCATCGATCGTCAATTCGATATCAGCGCAATTATCTCGGTAGTAGACCAAAGGGAATTTGTTGGGTGGTTCAATACCAAGGACNACCGCGCTAGTNCGATGNCCCTCCTTCCGTGGACTGAATTGGGTTTCTACATCTTCCTTCCTAAGAAAATCTAGTATAAAATCTCCGACTGGATCCTGACCNAAGCCAGTTAAGATAGCTGTTTTTGAGCCTAATCGACGTAGGCCAACGCTGATGTTTGTGGGTGAACCTCCAACATAAGCTGCAAAATTTTTGATGTCAATAAAGGGCGAACCCACTTCGTTTGCGTATAGATCTATACTCGATCGTCCCATNTGTATGGAATCATAGGTGTATTCTACAAAANCTTTTTGCTCCATTAATCCGACCTCAGTTTAGTATAATGGTAGTCGATCATCGACCTGTTGGTAGGAATCCTTGACCCAAGAGAAATTTGGATCATCCTGATTGGCTAAGCTCTGAGCACTCCCCGCTAGCACATTCAAATAATAGGTCATATAACCAGGNGCACTTACCACTGGATGATACCCTTCGGGAACTAAAANAGCTGAGTTGTTTGTTGCACGGATTAGNGCATCAATTGGATGTCCGGCTTGANGGATTGGTGAGTTTCCATCTGTGTAGATACGTTGGTATGCGTATCCTTTAGGGGCATTAATCTTGTAGAAATATATTTCTTCCAAATCAGCTTCAATTAAGGTGCCGTCCTCATCCTCAAGGTGTACGTCGTGCTTGTGTGGAGGATAGCTGCTCCAATTTCCACTTGGCGTATAGACCTCCACTAAAACCAAACGGTGCACAGGTGATCCCGGAGGTAGTAGGTCATTGATTTGACGACTGACATTATCTCCTCCACGCACAGAGATTGGAACTTGATCAGAGGAAATCAGCCATGGGTCATTTTTTTCATCGGTTGGAACCCAAGCAACCGCGAATTCACCTGCGATTTCGGCATGAATCGTAAAGTTGGTGTGGCAAGGAAGGTAAAGTGCTGACCCTGCACCTGAAAAAACATTTTCACGATCACCAAACTTTGTCCATTCCCCTAGGTTCGATATCACCGAATACTGGCCGCTCAAATTGACAATGACTAGCTCATGTCCAGCAGTTTTGAAGGACCAATTTTGACCTTTTTCCAATCGTCGCACTTCAAACGAAATTAATTCCCAGCCAGCTTTTTCTGGTGTAATAGAGAGGATCCGATCAGGATCTTCTTTATTGTTTTCTGGTAACACTAATAGATTTTCTGAAGTATATTGTAATTTTGTAGTCATCAGATCCCCTAAAATCTCCATTCAGCAATATATGCGAGGGTATCATGACACCTTAAGAAACGCAACCCAAATAAAACCAAAGAATTGTTAAAAACTAGTAAGTTTATATTACAGTTAGGTTTTGTGCTCTAATGCGATAATTTGGCTAAAATTGATCCTGTAGATGAATTTAATTATTGGTTCTTTATCTTGAATTTGGGTGGGAAAGATGGTAGAAGTTTTGAGAATGCATATCGGGCTATAGTTCTGTTTTTCTGAATTGTTTGGTAATCGAATGAGTGGAAAGTGCTCGACATTTTTAGTGATAGTTGAACCTCAATTCGAGTTGATAATTTTGTCGGGATTTTTTGTGCCGGAGATTCTGATCCAAGTGGACATTGGAAATTTGGATCAGCATTGGTTGGATGATCATCTGTTCTATTAATTCGCAGGTATGGGGCTAGATCGATTAGATTGGTAGGCAGCTTCGACGCAAGCCATAGTTTCATATGCATCTGAGACTGTGCAATCCATTTGTTCTTCTTTCAGTTTAGGGTCCATCAGGTTCAAGATTGAGCCGATAAAAGCATCTGGAAACCAGGTGCCACAAATTTCTTTGGAGATCCATTCAGTTTCTTTTTCATTATTCAATATGTGATATTCAAAACTATCAATTGTGCCTTTTGGGTAATCCATTAGTAAGCCGAAACATATTTTGATTGCTCCCTTTGTTCCTTCGAATTTTAGGTACGATTCTTGGTGTCTCAATCCATATTTATGTCCATGGTTGGTTGTGATATTCGCGCGTTTGATATCACCATAGTCCATAATGATGTTGGATCTTGAAGATGCCATGTTCATCATTTCTGGGTGTTTGGTTGTTTTAGCTAACATACCGATTGGGTTTCCCCAGAATGATCGAATTAGATCAATATAATGAATGCTATGATAGAGAATTTCGACCCGGTCACATTTTTCTAAAAAATCCCATAAATGCCACGGAGTATAGACTGTCACTCGCATTTCAATGTCGTGCAGTTTTCCAATAGTTCCCCGACTAATCATCTTACGCGCCTCAGTTACTTGTGGAGCGAAACGCATCTGAAAGTTGATATTTGCCGCGAAGTCTTTCTGCCGACAGATTTGTTTGATTTGTCGCGCTTGTTTGATGTTTTCACCCATTGGTTTTTGGATTAGAAGCATTGACCCATTTCGAAATGTTGGTAGTAGATCGACGAGTCCAGAAGCAGGGATAGCAATGTCAAATATTGCATGTTCTGGTGCGTGTATTGTTGCTTGGTGTACTGAGTCATATACATTTGGGATGTTGAATTTTTTGGCTATATTCCGTGCTTTTTGTTGATCAAGATCAGTAATTCCTATGACTTTCAGACCTGCTTTTTGATAGGCTGGTAGGTGTGCACTTTCGACNATACCNCCAGCTCCTATGAGTANNATTGGTCGGTTTGACATGAATTTCTCCAATAATTTATATTTAGTTTTGTTGATTATCTAACTGATGCTTTTGTGTGCATGTTTATAATACAATGTTATCCTCTTGAATTGTTTGTCAANCTTTAGCTCNTGAANAGTCTTTTATGTTTATGNTGCAATGATATGGTTCATCCAGCAAAAATTGATTGATTTTTCTTGACTCAATTTGTAAAATGAACATCAAATCCACTTTAAATCCNCTTTTAGAAGNAGTCCATATGAGAAGTGTCATTTTCAAAANAGTCTTTCTTGTCTGTGTTGGTTTGTTGGNGATCAAGATTGTTCCAGCTTCAGACAGTTTTACCATTCAAGAACCACAAATTATTGGAACAGGNGAAATCTCGTCGGTTGCCTTTGCTCCTAATGGGCGCGAGATTGCAGTAGGTACATCGGTTGGCGTNGAAATTNTAGCTTCCAACACGCTACAGCAAATTGACTTGATTGAGATAACAGAAGGNNAATCTGAGTCAATCGCGTATAGCCCAGACTCCAAAAAACTTGTAGTTTCTGCAGGCAAGAAACTCTTGATTTCTAATCGTGTGACTGGTGAAGTTACATTAGTCAATAATTCACAGAATGTAAATGCAGTTCACGTCTCCTTAGACGGTCAGATCCATGCACTTTTACATAATGGTTTTGTTCAGACGTGGACTCCTGATTTGCAGATGTCAACTGTCTCAGCAGGACACCGTTTCCGAGTTAAAGCTATAGATTTTTCACTAAATGGGAAGTGGATGGCGACAGGAGGAGCTGACCAGAAGATTGTGCTCAGGAATGTTAAGTCCACAAAAGTTGACCGAAAGCTGATTGGTACCAGTATCGTAAATGGAATTGTTTTCACTGCTGATAGTAGATTTTTGGTTTCAGCGACTAAGAGCAACGTCCGGGTTTGGAATGTGAATACTGGCAAGTTGCGTGGCAAGATTTTTGCTGACGGAGAAGGTCACAATTTTTCGATTACTACTGATGAAAAACGTTCCAAATTTGCTGTCGTTAATTCTAATGGCAAGGTGACAATTTGGGATGTTGATCTTAAGAGTAAGGAGGTCGAATTTGATACTGAACCTAATACGTTTACTGCGGTACTGTCGCCCAGTGGTAAACGCCTTGTCACAGCAACGCCATACCAGACCACACTGTGGGATGTAAGCACAGGAAGGCCGATTGCTAGTGGAGCAGGTCACTACCATATTGATGGTTTTGGCTTTAGCGCTGACAGCAAACGTTTGGTATTGGCAGCAACTTATGTTGTGCCGGCGACGGCAGATCCGTCTGCTATTCAAATTAAAGGAGATCTAATCTTGTGGGATCTCNCAAACGGGACGATTATCAAACGTTGGACGGCTCACGATGCTAAAATTACCTCAGTCCGATTCAGTCCCGATGGTACAAAAATCATGTCACNTGCCATCCGAGAACCGGGGGNGAACAATCAAGGAAAAAGGGATCATATCATTCGTCTGTGGGATTCTCAGGCTTTTGTGGAAATTGATGAAATTGTAGGACGAAAAGGAAAAGCGGTAGATGTCGGTGCTAACCCTCCAGCCATAATAGCCCCTTTTACTTATAATGTTGAAGTTGAAAAACTTGGGGATGCTATCGATTTCAAGAAGGATAAAACCTACATCGTTTTGACTGCTGAAGATAAACTTCGATTGTGGAATACTCACAGCAAGTATCATGATCGTAACGCAGTATATTGGCCGAACTTGCATCGTCAGCAAATTTCGCATGTGGTTGCCAAGAATGGCAAAATAACTGCCACTGTTAAAGGAAAAAAGATTGAACTTGATTTTGGTGCCAAACTCCAGCGTGAATGGTTGACAGACCATCGTAGTTCTATTAAGTTGCTGCAATTCAGTTTTGACAGCAAGTATTTGGCTTCGTTGTCTTGGGAAGGTGGTGTTTGTCTAGTATGGGATGTTGAAAATGTTGCTCCGCCTTATTGACAATTTAGNTCTGGTTTATTCGGTACCTGATATTTGTGAAAGTTATCTTAATATTGTCTAAAGTTCCTGTTAATTTTGTGGAAATGCCAATTTTAAGATTATTGATTTCTAGTTGATGATTACCGTAATGGAACGGGAATTTGAGAGGATTTGAATGGGGATAACGNCTGATCAAATTGAATCCTACAAGGAAGATGGNTTTTTGGTGATAGATGATTTGTTTGATCCGTCTGAATTGCAGGTTCTTTACGACGATTTTAATAGCGTAGTAGACAACTGGGCAAATTTTTATTATAAACAAGGCCAATTATCCAACCTTTTTNAAGATGACCCTTTTGAACATCGACTTTTCTCCATTTATCAGGCTCTGGAAGGTAATTGTTATGAGTTNCTATCAGCGGTTAGTGGAAAGCGNAAGACGGCAGGGATGTTTCATGTNATGATGCTTCCTCAAATACTGGAGGTGGTAGAATCGGTAATTGGGGCAGAAATTCTGGTACATCCGCANTTTAATGCCCGGGCTAAATTGCCAGACGGTAGATCTGTAGTACCGTGGCATCAGGATCTTGGGTATCTGGATANAGANGCTGAAGACACATTTATGGTTAACTTTTGGTTGCCTCTTGTTGATGCAACAGTGGAGAATGGTTGCCTTGAGGTAATTCGTGGGAGTCATAATTATGGTATTGTCCCTTATAAAAATGGTGCGGAAGATCTTGTTCCAGAATNAATCCCTGATGGAGAGATTGTATGTTGTCCAATTAGGGTTGGTAGTGTTTTGCTGATTCAGCATAAAACTGTACATCGGTCGACGCCCAACTTTTCTGATCATATTCGGTGGAGCCTTGATATTCGTTATAGTGATCCGCGATTACCAACGGGGCGGGATTCTGTCTCTGGGTTTATTGCCAGATCTGTAGAAAATCCTGAATTGATTGCTAAGAGTCATCATGATTGGTTAAATTTGTTTGAGTTNTAAAAACTAAGGAGTTGAGATGTCATTTAGTTTCGCATTTATCACCGACACGCACCTTTACCCTAACGCTCCCAAGAATTTTGGTAATGGAACGCAAATGCAGGAGGATTGTTTGCAAATTCACCAGGAATTGATTCGGCAATTGAATGACTTTAAACCTGAATTTGTGATTCATGGTGGTGATATTGTTTGTGGAGGAGATAGTTTCGGTATGACCTCGGAGCAGTATCTGGCCTCACTGGATGAAGCGAAAGATCTAAATTCTAATATTGAGGCGCCAATATATTATATTCCTGGTAACCATGATCTTGATCCGATTACTGGTTCTAAGGATGCTTATCAGGAACGGTTCGGATATGATCAGTTTGCTTACACAAGTTTCGTNCATGAAGATTTGCGATTCATCCTGCTTGATGCTCAGGAGGTTGATGGNGATCAAGCACATGGGCATATTGGTNCTGAACAATTGCAATGGCTGGAAGACGAATTAAATGACGCGTTGGACGAGGGGCAACAAGTGTTGATCTTTGCGCATCAACTGGTTTCGCCCTCTGAGGAGTTTGAGGAACTGAGCGCACGGGTCGACAATTCTGAAGAGGTAATGAGGATTATTGATGGTTTCAATAATATCTTGGCTATGTTTCATGGNCATTTGCATCTCAATCGTATAGTAGAACGAAACAGCGTTTTCCATACAATTACTGCTGGGATTATATGTTATCCGATGATGTGGCGAAAGATTACAGTGGATAATGGCCTCATCCGTATNCGGTCTGCCCAGTTGAATTTGCCTCGCCTACTAGCTAAATCCGCCGTCAGTCGTGATGATAGAGGAACGAAACTTCTAGGCAGTGAAACAGACAGAGATTTTATCATTCAAAGGACAAGGAGAGAACTTACGTGAGTCGGGAGGGCAAGAGGTGGTTTAGTACTGTACCTTTGTTTGATCCAACAGCAGGTATAACAGTTTTAGANCCGCTAAGTAGTGGTTCGGGNTGGTGGGTTGGTGCGCCTAGCATCCTTTTTGATAGTGATAGCCAAAAGTTCTATTTATATTATCGCCGCCGAAAACCACGTGAACTTGGACGTGGTACCTATTGNGCGATCGCTGAAAGTTCAGATGGTATTAGCTTTGATAATATATGGGAAATGACAAAGGAAGATCTGGATACACCTTCGATTGAGAAATCATCGCTTTGTCTCACCTTGGATGGAAAAGCGCATTTGTACATCAGTTATGTGGATCCGAAGACTAGCAAGTGGCGAATAGACCTGTTGCGTGCCGACAGTTTTGATCAGCTGAGTCCAGGTAGCCGATCAAAGGTTTTTACTGCAGAAGATGTTGATGCAGAAGGTATTAAGGATCCATATGTATTAGTTTTAGGTCATCTTTACTACATGATTTTAAGTTATGCTCCCAGCCCCTTACAAGCTAAAGGGGTTAANGAAGAGATGCACGCAACTGCGGATGTCTACAATACGGGGATCACAAAATCTCATACTGGACTAGCAGTTAGCCATGATGGCATCAACTTTCGTTGGGAGGGCGATATATTGTCACCGCCCGATCGNGGNTGGGATGCCTACGCGACTCGAATAAGNTGTGTCTTATCTACGCCGCCAATATTTACTGCTTTTTATGATGGTAGTATAAGTGTCGACGAAAATTATGAAGAGCGTACTGGTCTAGCTACAACGGTGGATTTGCGTCGTTTTGAACGTATCACTGACACTGAACCAATCCTAATTTCCCCTCATGGTTCGGGATCTTTACGCTATATGGATGCTATCATAGTCAACGACCAGATCTATTATTACTATGAGTATGTTCGAGCGGACGGCTCACATGAGTTACGTCTTAGTGTCGTTGAACTCCAAACTTAGATTANGGGCAAATTTATAGTTGCTACATGATGATTTTTAGTAAGGAAATAAAATATGAATGTTCCNCCAAAGGAGTTCATTCGGGTCATGCCGGATNTNCTTCGATCTTTTNCTAGTANNGNNTTTCAGGAAGCNGGTACNTCAACGACAGATGCTGATTGTCTNGCTGAATTGNTGGTTNTAACTGATTTACGTGGNGTTTTTAGNCATGGAACGCAGCAGTTAGCAGGTTATATTGAAATGATACTATCTGGTAAGGTNAACCCGAGGCCTCAGGTTGAGTGTATTGANCANTCCCAAACCACNGCNGTCTTTGATGGNGATGGNGGNATGGGGCATNTGCCNGCNTATTTNGCTGCNAANANNGCNGTTAANATGGCNAAAGATATNGGGATTGGTGCGGTTACAACACGAAACCACTTTCATNTTGGTNGTGCTGGNAAGTATTCGCGGATGGCNCTCAAAGAGGATTGNNTNGGTTTTGCTGTCTCNGCACATCGATTTNTGCCNGNTGCTGGTGCCTCNATACTTTCTNCNTCTGGAGNNTCTCCAATGAGTTTNGCNATNCCCACAGGTGATCAACCACCAATTGTTGTGGATATGGCGACTTCGATACATGGATCTAACGACTTGTTCCAAATGATTCCTGGTGCTTTTTTTAAGTCTATTGGTTTGGGGGCAGTCAGTCATGCTTTGGGGGGATTTATGGCAGGTATCTGGTTGTTTGATCAACAAGCTAATGCAGATGCTTGGGAGGGATCGAACCAAGGAGCGTTCATATGTGCCTTTGATATTGCTCGATTTCGGGCCATTGATGAGTATAAGAAAGAGATTGATAGACACCTTCGTGGTATTCACCAGATGGAACCTGCTCCAGGTTATGATCGGGCTACCCTTCCAGGGGCTTTGGAATGGGAGCGGGAACAAGAGTGGGCGGAAATTGGGGTTCCAGTTGGAAAAGGGCATCAGGAGGTTTTTAAAAGAGTGGCCAAGCTATTTGATATGAAATTACCTTTCTAGTTTGTACTACCAACCAATCAATCTTAAATAGGTCGTCCATATTTGATTGTGCCAGATGAAGTCTAATGTTGCTGCAATTGTTAGGAAAGGAGCAAAGGGGATTTCACTGTTTGGTTGTTTTGATCTGAATATAATTAATATGAGTCCGATGATTGACCCTGTAAACGCGGCCACTGTTAGGACAGTTAGGATGCTCTGCCAACGTCCCAAAAAGAGCCCGATCAAAAACATCAATTTGGTATCACCAAACCCCATAGATTCTTTTCGAAAGACAAATCTACCCACGATTGCGATTGTTTGAATAGTCATGCCTCCTGTTGATGCCCATAAGATGTGTTTTAAAAGATAGTTAATATCTTGCTTTAAGATAGCCATCAATGTGATTATTGCCAAGCCCGTCATTAGGCCGGTTAGAATAATTGTATTTGGGATAATCATCCACCTAGTATCGATCACGGCAATTGGTATAAATAGTGAAACCAGCAGCGCTCCTTGAATCAGTTCAAGTGTTAAACCAAAATGATAAAACAAAAATAGAAATATGACTGCGGTCGTTAGTTCAACAACTGGGTAAATAATCGAGATTCTGATGTGACAGCTTCGACACTTTCCTTTCAGTAAGAGGAAACTGATAATTGGAATGTTGTCATAAAACAATACCGGAGATTGGCAGTTTGGGCAGAGGGATCGGTGTGGGAAGTGGATGGAGAGTCCATCGTTCGGGATTCGGTGAATGCACACATTCAAAAAACTTCCAATGACCAGACCAAAGACGAAGATAATAATTGCTGTTTCTATTTCATACTCGGACATGAGGAGCAATAAAGTTTAAGGTAAGTAATGACTTCGAAAGGGAAACCAATCTGGTTTGAAGAACTTGAATTGGTTTTCTGCTTAAATCGAGTAGGCTATAAATNTTGCTAACTTAAAAACAAAACGACATAAAATGTTGCAATCACTAATTGTACGAAGGCAAAAATAAAAGCTTTACTTACAAAACCAGCGAACGACATTTTGATCTGATATTTGTGCATCATGGTAACAGCAACGACTGTAGAAGCAGATCCGATTGGTGTAATGTTACCTCCTAGGTTGGAGCCGAATATAACGCTCCACCAAAATCCAGGTGTTTGGCTGTATCCAGTTCCCGGTAAAGTATTTAAAATTTTCCCTAGCATGGCAGACAATGGGATATTATCGGTGACCGCACTAGCAATTCCAGAAGCCCACAAGATCGTAGCACCTCCACCACGAGTACCTAAGCTTGTCAATATGGCAATTCCTTCTCCTATCTTTTCTAGGACTTTGGCATGTTCCATTACATTGATAACCACAAAAAGCGTCATAAAAAAAATAATCAGGTCCCAGTCGATATTTGTGTAGAATTTATTGACCTCGTGACGATATTTAAGTAAAGCGATAAAAGCGAACATTAGGGCCACAAAACCCATTCCGAGTTGCTTAAGAAGCGGTAAAACTGATTGGGTTGAAAAGCACAGAATTAGTAAGCTAAAGAGGACTATGCTATAGCGGAAAAAAGCTCGGCTTGGAATACCATCGTTTTCATCGAAACTGTCGACGAGTTCTTGCGCTGCATTCCTTTCGTGGTCGGATTGCAGCTTTTCAATTTTGAAAATCTTCATTCCCAGCCCCAATGTTACCACCGTGGCTACGACAACAAAAGGTGCAGCCTTAATAAAAAACTCGACAAAGGTAATGCCAGCCAAATTGCCTACGATAATATTCGGGACAGAACTGATCAGTGTCAGTAGGCCTCCGACATTAGTTAACAACCCTTCGATCATCAGAAAACCCAGAAGTTTGTCCTCCCGATCGAGTTTCTTGAGTGAGACCCCAGTCAAAGAACCAATGATGATCATTGCAGTTACATTATTTAAAACAGCCGAGAAAATCACAGTCATTAAGCCGTAATAGATGAGTAACTTCATTGGATCACCACCGGATTTTTTTGTTAGCTTAATGGCAATCCATGAAAATAAGCCTGATTTGGAAGTGACGTCTACGAAGATACTGGCACCTACAATGATAGCGATAACTTCCCAGTCAACACCGGGAATGTAAATAGGCAATTTGAGCTTTTCACCGAAAACATTGATTGTTTCACCAAACGGAAGAAGGTTCAAGGCGGTAGCGAAAAGGAGGGAAATAACAGCAAAGATGCCAGTAATGAGTGACTTCTTGGCGTGTAATTTTTCCTCAAAGGCAAGACAAAACACCATCAGGGCTAGAATGACGCCAAATAATGCAGTTACATTTCCTGACACAGTGTGCTCAGTATGCAAACTTGAATCACCGGCAATGAACATTAAACAAGTGAGTCCAGAACCCAAAGTTATCAAGATTGGCATTGACAGCTATGCTCCTTGTTCTTGATTTAAATCAAAAGGACCGCAATATCTGAGAACTCGATAGCCACTGTATAAGCAAGTCCACGCATGGCAACTTGTTTCTCATCTTTGCCTTCTATTACCAGTAAAGTATGTTGACTTTGCGATAGCATTTTGCGGTAGGTAGAGAGTGGATAACCCATTTCAATAATGGCCTCAGTTTTCAAATTTGGTTTGACATTAGCCAAGACTTGTTGGCAGCGGCGGATATAATCGTTGGCTTGTTTGAATAGTTCTTGCTGGATTTCTTCCTTCGCCAGTGCTGTTTCAATACTGGGAATTCGAGAGATAGCTGATATATAACGTTCAAACTCAAGTTGAGGTTCTATGTTGGTAAAGAGTAAAATCCCCGAATCGTTAACGAAATGGATTGCCCAGTTTACTAAGCGGTTGTCACCAGCAAGATGGTCTTTGACAATCATTACATCTTCCAATTTTCTGGTGGCAGATTCGAAGGATGGGTGTGACAAACGTGGAACAATCATTACTGGAGTTTCAGTGCTTTGGGTTAGGACTTCAACGAAGACGCCTAGTCCAAAGTGTGCATTATTGAAGTCGTCGAAAAGATTCCGGTGCGTAATAATGAGATCGGGATTGGATGATTCGATGGTTTGAATGAAGGCTGTACGTGTATCTGGTTTTTCAGCGTGGATAGATTCCCAGGAGAATGTTCCACCTGGTTCACCACTATCAATGAACTTTTTTAGCCGGTCTTCAAATTGTTGTGCTTCTGGAGTTTTTAGGTCTGTTAGAAGCAAAAGCTTTTCAATTTTAGGTGGGTCAAAATGAAAAGCTGGTTTATCTGCACTTCGAAAAACCGATTCAAACTCGTCAATCCTATCCGGCATCATAATCTCCAGATTGTTTNAAAAAAAGTAATCGATGAAACCGTTTTTGCCTCTGACTTTTATTTAATGGTAAAGTAAAACCGGGATGTTTGCTTGTTCAAGTATTTGTTGTGTGACGCTACCAAAAAAGAACTTGACAATATTATTTCTACCGTATGCTCCCATGACCAACAAATCTATGCTCAGTTCTTGAATCTGAGACATTATTTCTGAACTGGGGTCTCCCTTGATGCAACATAGGTCTTGCGTACCTACACCATAACTGGTAAAGTAACCTTCCAATTTTTTTAGCAATTGGAGCCCTTTGTCTTTGTCGTCGTTGACATTTAAAATCGTGATTTCGCACTGATTCCAGATATTAAGCATAAGGAACATCTGTATTGATCGGGCAGACTGTACGCTGTCATCATAAGCAACAAGTATCCTGTTGATATCTCTGGTATAATCAGGTACAGCAAGTATTGGTGTCATACCGAGTGTAAGGAGTTTGTCAAGCGTTTCGTCGGGTTCACCATCCGGGTTATATTGAAAAAAAGTCTGTTGCCCGACGACAATGAAGTCGTGGTATTTTGATTCATCGACAATTTCCTCAAATGGCCGACCTGTATCTGCGTGTATGTTGTAGTTAACATTTTCTAATTTACATGTTTCCTCAAAGCCCTGAAGTATTTTGACCGCTTTTTCTTGGGCTTTTTCTATGCGTTGTTTTTCTGATTCCTTGCTGTAGTGTATTACTCCTATTGGTGCTGGCCCTCCAAAACTCTCAATACCTGGTATGTCAATTATAGCCATGCCAGTGATTTCGGCTTGATGCTTTGACGCAATCTGGCAAGCATACTGCGTTGCTGATTGGGTGTAGTCAGATCCGTCTAGACCTAACAGGATTTTGGAAAAACTGGGGCCTGAAGAAACTATTTGAGACATGATGACCTCCGAGGTGAATTAATCGTATTACCACCAATATTTTTGCGATTCTTGGTTTTTTGCATAAACTCTACTGATCTCTGCAATTTGCCCAAGTCGATATTTTTGTGGTACCCGGTTATCTTCAGCTATACATATTTTATATGAATTGTGGATCAGCTGGTAATCTCCGTTCCATGGTGTTTTCGGAACTTTATCGAGGTAGGGGGATTTCCACCCTCTGACGCCCGGGTTTTTGGCCAAATCTTGTAATTTATCTGGATATTCTCCAGTATGTTTATGGTATTTTTTAATTGCTTTTGCAATTGTTTCAACATCAACATCGGCTTGAGAAATTTTTCTGTCTTTTAGAAACGGTGGAAGGGACAGGCCAATAATTATTATGACCAAGACCGCTAGTATGAGCAACTGGATTCGAGTCATTCCAGAGTTAGCTAAATCTGTCTTTCTGTTCATGTCCGGCTATTTTAGCGTACCTCCTTGGTCATGTCAAGATTGTAAGAAAGAACAAAGAAACTGATCAAATTAGAACAAATTATTTTCGTTGCGACTGGCTCCCTTGAAAGTTCCGTTGGCAACGTTCAATCCACTCTTTGACTCGATTAAGCTTTCCTCTTGGTAAATTATAAATCTTGAGTATCTCGTTGAAGTGATTGATTGCTAGTTTGCATTTGTCTATGTGGTATCCATTTATACCAATTAAGCGAAGGTTTTCGATTTTCAGGTTATCAGGTAAGTTTAGAGCCTTGGCTTGAAGTAGGTATTGATTTGACTTAGAAAATTGTTGATCGAGATGGAGTTGTCGCCCAATTAGGTAGTGAATGAGACCGGAATCTGGTTGTTTTTGCATGGCTTCATTAAGAAGTACCATTCTCAATCTATTGGATAACCTGCCAATCAGGATTCGTTTTAATCTTTTTCGGTGAGGCCGTGATTTTGTAGCTAATGCGACTAGTTTTGCTTGTATATTACGATCAATTGAATCTGAAGCATGTAATGCAAGCACATCTTGGAAAGTTGACGTTGCTTCGCCTAATTCTTCGTTTTGCCAGTGAACATTACCTATAATATTTTTTGCTTCGGCAACTAAATGCATATTTGATTTAGGGTGTTTGATTATATGTTGGGCGATCTTAGTTGCTTCGTTTTGTAGACCAAGTTGATAGTTAGATAACATCAGACCCCTGAAATTTTTTGGATTATCAGAATCAAGTTTATGAATTTTATTGAAGAAGTCGATCGCTGTATACCAATCTGATCGACTATAAGCTGCCCAAGCTTTTGTGGAAAGGTCAGCTACTTCATGGGCACAATGCTCCTGAAAAATACTTGGGTGTTTGAACCGGTATTCAGCAACACGCAGATCTCGATCTGTTAGGACGATTTTATCTAAAAAAGCCTGCCATTCCTGATTGAGTGTTGCTAGACTCTTGTGGTAGATCTTCTCGAAATTTCCAGTTGGGAATACGTGCTTGAATTTCTCAATGCCGTAGGTGTCGACTAGGAAGCGAACGAAGGAACCAGCTACCGTATAGCTTAAGGAACCCGATTGTAGCCAGAATCCAAGTCCCATGATTTTTCGTATTGATGGAGCGATATTGAGGTCATGCATGGCTCGAGTCCATTGGTGCGGGTCTAAATCTCCGCTGTCCCACTTGGCAGCGACTGCGATTCCTTCATGTAAGCCTAGTTTAAGGCTAATTGGTAGAAAAGAGTGCCATTCCGAGGTTAGAACATGTGCCAGCTCGTGCTTTAGGACTGGGTGAGGGAAGTCTTCGAAATTAATGTGTAACCCATAGCCAGTTACGTCCTGTAATGATGTATGTTTAGCNCCCATGAGGCGTTTCTTTTGTTCGGGAGATGTGTATATATATGACCGCACTTTTTTGTCTGGTTTAATTTGAAAATATTTGATCAATTGTGCATATCTGAATTCATGATCGACTGCAACTTTCTCGATTTCGTTTTCAACAACTGATCCTTTCTCAAAGAATAATAAGAAGTTTTCGGTTTGGTAAAAGCCTCCTAACTTTTTTTCGATGAAACTGCGTGTTGGCCGCAGGCCAAGTTCGCTTTTGTATAACCAGATCGATGCAAACCCCAGAACCAATATCGTTAAAGGAATAAAATTCACCAATGAGCTGGGACGGTGAATTCTAGGTTTTTGGTGGATCAAGCGGGAAAGTTGAAAGAAAATCGCAGATATTAGCAAAGTAGTGCTTCGAGCAAGGAGCAGCGTCGTTGTAATTGGTATTTGCGTGTCATAAATTGGACCGGGGAAATAACCGAAAGTTGAGTGAAATCCAAACACAGGGGGATCGAAAGCAATATTATGTAGAAGCAGTAACAGCGTAGCAAAATTGTAGCTGAGGTAAGCTAGAAATGCATGGCGCCTCAGTAGCAGCTTAAAACATAGTCCCACCGACGTTCCGTAAATACAACTGGTTACTGGTAAAAGCAGAAAAAATAGAAATCCTTCGGTGAAATTGCAGTTCGGTACACGAAATGCATTGAGTATGATGATCAGAAATGGTAAAATCAGCAAAGTGAGGTTAATAGTTAGTGATAGCCAGAATGTGTTACTGATGAACTGATATGGTGAGTCCACAACTTTTGAGAAGTGTACTTGTGGAGTATTGATAGTTATATGGGCAGAAGCTATTGATATGACAAATGCAAGAACCGCACAGAACTCAAAGGCAAGCAAATTGAAGAGTGGAATCATGGCCATGATTAGGGCTGTTTTTGCCATGATAGCTAGCCATACCCAGTAGTGTAAGTTAACAGTCTTCATCGAATTCATGAAATCAAGGCTCTTAATAAAAGCAGGTTTGCCGAATTTGGGAGCTGATTCGGCTTAGTGTTGAATTGAACAGATTTGTTTGGGTAGAGCGTGGTTTTGGACATTTGTTTTGCTCGTTTGTGTCAGCTGGGCTTTCACCTGTCTTGATAATGGCGTTAAGTGGTTACATTGTGCAAGGCCAGTCTAAATATTTAGGAACGAGAAGGATATTGATTTTAGGAATAAAATTCGTGCTTCGAAGTTTCAGCTGTTTGAGTATATTATACGTGACCTTATGTTTCGTTGCTTTGTTTTTACCTTCCAAAGTTGGTAATACTCAGCAGTCTCGCGAATTACCAAAGCATATATTGTGGGGGCATGAGGCTTGGATTAGTTCTGTAGCTTTTTCACCCAATGGGAAAGTTATTGCTTCTGGTTCAAACGACAAGACAATCAAACTGTGGTCACTTTCAGGTCAAAATGAAATCGCAACATTAGAAGGTCACCAAGGAGGAGTTACTTCGATTGCCTTTTCACCAGATGGAAGGTTTATTGCTTCGGCTTCAAACGATAAGACCATCAAACTGTGGGCTGTTGAGAATCAGCAGGAGATTGCGACTTTTGTTGGTCATCGTTATGGTGTTGAAACATTAGCATTTTCACCGAATGGTGATGTTCTTGCTTCTGGTGGTAGAGATTATCGTATTAAGCTGTGGTCAGTAGCCGATAAGCAGTTAATCAGAACCCTCCCCCGGCAAGAAAACATCCTGCAGTCGTTAGATTTTTCTCGGGATGGGGGTATTCTTGCTTCTGGTTCAGTTGATTTAAGGTTTTGGTCATTAGCCGAACAAGGTGATGCACTTCCTCCGAAAATGTCTACCGCTGAAATTATAAGCGATGGTGGCACAGGGCTGCTTACTGTTTCCTTGCCATCGGAAACNTTTTTGACATCCGGGTTACATAAGATTCGTGTTAAAATGAGAGAAGGAACCGATCAGTTTCTAGTTTTCCTCGATGAGAAGAGCACCGAAGTCGTTACGGATCGTCAGGCAACTTTTATAAATATTGANGGACATGAGTTGATTTCNCTNTCTTTTGGTGAAGAAATTAAGCCTGGTATGGCTTTAGTTGAAGTTGAAAGAAAAGATGNNAAAATAGACGTAGTGGAAATCGAAAACGACGGCGGTACAGGTTTGGTTCGGGTTGATCTTCCATTAGTAACTTCCTTGATACNAGGCTTACATAAGATTCATGTTGATAGGGTAGAGGTTGATGGTAAAGATGATTTATTTATGGTTGCTTTGGATGAATCTAAATCCGTACTCGTTGACCCTGACGGTAAAGCAACTTTTGTTGATGATGATGGTGGGAGAATCTTTACAATTAGCTTTGGAGAAGAAATCAAATCTGGCACAGCCTTGGTTGAATACCTGGGAGTTATCCAAGAAACTGATCAACTACTCATTGGGAAAGAAATTGAATTTGAGAAATTATATAAAGGAACTGATTGGATTTGGTCTCTGGACTTTTCACCCGATGGGGAATTGCTGACTTTTGGTTTGTCTGATAATACAGTGAGGCTGTGGTCAGTTGATGAAAAAAACGAGATCGTGGCATTGGCTGGACATACTTCCGATGTTTCGTCAGTCGCTTTCTCTCCGGATGGAAGAGTTATTGCTTCAGGTTCACGTGAATTGAAAGTTTGGTCGATAGCTGGCAAAGCAGAGATCGCAACACTGAAATTGGATAACAACTATATNCATTCTTTGGCGTTCTCACCAGATGGATCCTTGGTCGTTACTGGTACAAACAATGGAGAAATTCTGATCTGGGATATGAGCCCGTTTGTTGACCCAACGATTGTTAAGTTTGCTGTCAGAGAAGCTTCATTTGAGAATCTGATTGCCGAAGTGCGGGCTGAAAATGCCAAAGATTTGTATGGTTACCAATTTGCTATTAAGTTTGATGCTGAGGTGCTTGAGGTTGAGAGTGTATCTCCAGGTAATTTCTTAAAGGGAGACTTTGGATGGGCAGGCGGGGATGAAACACANTGGATTGCTGGGGAAATCGATAANGAAGATGGNAAGATTTCTAGTTCTCTCGGGATTCGTATCATACCGGGAGAGGTTANAGGTAGNGGGGTATTGGCTACAATTACTTTTATCCCAAAGAAAACNNATGAAAGTGAGCTTGAGTTCTCGGAACTGAAGTTGTCAAACGCAGATGGGGATCCGGTTGTTTCTTATTCNGTTAATCAAATCGTGCAAATTCCTTCGGTCATATCCGCTGATTTGGTAATAAAGGCGTCTATAGAAGGGNCANTTGTAGTTGCCGAATTAAAGATAGTTGATCCTGTTAATGTTGATGGTTACTCAGTTGATTTGTCGTTTCCTGGTAATTTGGAAATTGTTTTTGAGGANGGTCTTGATGTTTATNATAATGTGATTACTGATATTGTCGAAGATACAACCTTTAAATTCCNGGTTTATCAAAGTGGGGAAATTAAATTTGAGCTGTTAAATGGTCTCCTCGATGGGCCACTGAAAACCACAGAGATACCAGTATTGGTTAATGATCAGATTGCGGTTGTTGCATCGCCAAATTGGGATATCAATAGGGATTATGTCATTGACATCTTCGATTTAGTNGTTTTGGGTGAGAATTTTGGTCGGAAAATTACTCGCGAGTTGCGNCCTAATNCGGATGTGAATCGTGATGGCGTTGTTGATGTTTATGATTTTGTGAAGGTGGGTGCGAAATTTGGTTGGACGTATGACCCTATTTCAACTGGGGTTATACCAGCGGTGGCAAGGTCAGGAATAGGGCCAACAAATCAGGTAAGTGTTGATTTCTTAAAAAAGGTGTTGGACCAAGTTAAGCAGCATCCACTGACTGATATGCCTGACTTCGTTAAAACGCGTCAATTACTTCTGAGTTTAATAGGGGATACAGAGTTGGCTCCAGTTGAAACTCGTTTATTAGCTAATTATCCTAATCCGTTTAATCCCGAGACATGGATTCCGTTTGAGTTGGCTGATGATGCGTCAGTTGCTATCAGAATTTATGGTCAACGGGGTAATGTTGTCCGACATCTGGATGTTGGATATCGTCCTGCAGGATACTATGTGGCAAGGGATAAAGCCGTGTATTGGGATGGGAAGAACAACAAAGGCGAGTCTCTTTCCAGCGGCACTTACTTCTATCAGATATCTGCCGGGATTTATTCAGCGACACGTAAGATGATTGTTCTGAAGTAACAAATTGTAATTTACTTTGGAATAATCAAATTTGACAGCTATACTTGACTAAGAATTTTTTTCCTCCCTTCCTTAATCANGCCTCTTTTGTCCGTGTTTTAACTCGCATTTTCTTGTTCTGCTGAATTTATGAAACTTACAAAACAAGGCTTTCATTTCAATGCGCATGGCCCAATTTAGTCCACGGTTTCGATTGTTATGTGTTCTATTTTTGGTATTAGTGTTGTCAGCAGTTAGCGTATGTTATTATTTGACACTCCGTTATTCAAAGGAATGGAGCTATTGGAAAAGGCTTTCCANTTCGGAGAAATATCTGGCCGTTGAATTAGAGATTGAGAGGTTTGGGCATCGAGTATTTCCTCCCTCCCTGCAACCTGATTGCTATTCACATGTCACGCTAGAAAGGCTCGAGCATTCGATGAGGCTTGGTGCTGAGTGGATTCTCTCTATGCAAGAACCATCCGGACGTTTTCAGTACTGGTACGATCCAGTTCTGGGTCAATTTAGTAGCAAGACTGACGACAATTTCTTGCGCCAAGCNGGTACTTCATTCTCTTTNATGTTAGTGTATAAAATGACTGCAGATCTTCGTTATTTTGCTGCTGCGCGNCAAAGTGTCTCTTACCTTTTACAATTTAAGAAGCAACTTGGTGTTGATAAGGCGTACTTTCTTTTTNACGAAAAAGCAAAANTGGGAGGAATTAGTCTTCCAATGCTTACTATGCTTGAGATGCGTCAATTGACTGGCACGCGTGAATTTGACGAAACCTTGGTTCAGCTGGCGAATATGATTCTATTTCTACAAGANAAATATCAGACAGGACAATATAAAAGTACATATGTTTATCGTGGCAATTATGCATATGAGAAGGAAACCGGGTGGGAGTCGAAAATCTATCCCGGTGAGGCATTATATGCTTTGGCGAAAATGTACCTCGCTTTTGGAGATNCCCAATATAAGCATAGCATGGATTGGGCATTAGAATTTTATTCACGTGAACGATGGATNTCACAAGCTTTTCTGCCTTGGACGATTTCTGCTTTTGTCTCTTTATACGAACAGGNTAGAGAACCAAAATACTCCGAATANGCTTTTTACTTGACTGACCNCCTTTTGAAGCAACAGAATTTGGATAGTNATGATGAAGTTTATGGTAGTTTTCATGGGGTNCCTTCCTCNAATACTGGGAGTTACATGGAAGCCCTAGGAGATGCTGTACANCTTGCGCAATTGGTGAAAGATCAACAGCGGCTTAAATTATATTGTGNACGTGCTAAAATNGGGTATAGATGGTTGTTGATGTTGCAGTATGTAAAGTCTGATCCCGTTGATTCCGATCATCTTGGAAAAACAGTTGGAGGTTTTCGGGAAAGCTTGGTTAAGCCCCGGTTACGTATCGATAATACTCAACATGCGATTAGTTCTTTTGCTAAAGGATTGGAATTCATTTTTGGAGTGGATTCCTCACTAGGCATATATTAAATAACTNNGGTTGTGAGTCGAAACAGCAGGTGGTTCAGAGAATACATTCATTTTTGNNCTTACATCCACAATGGCGGATGAGAGCTGNCTTTTAGCNGGAGTTTTCNGGGNTANTGGNGAAATTCTGGTTTCTNTGGTTAAGTGACNAAAATNGCATACNTAATNAAATTTGGAGCACTNGGTTGCTTCANNTNCNTANTGATTATAGAAAATTTTAATNAGAATTNAAAGAAATGAAGANTTGGCTNTTTTNTGCTGTTTTNGTAACGATTATGATAGCGTCNNCNGTTTTNTTTCTTTCTTTCTATTCTTATCGTCTTTTCGAGTGGCCAGCACGTGGGCATTGCTCAATACANCTAACTCGTGCTGATCTGGACCATTCGCTTGAACTTGGNACTAAATTTCTGATCAACCACCAAAAAACTGATGGNCATTTTACTTATGANTATGACTGGGTNAATGAGGTTTATACCCAATTGGATAGTCCNGTTCGACAGGCCGGAGCAATGTGGGGACTAGCGTTAATATATCAGGATCAACCNAGTTTGGAAATTCAGNCTGCAGTAGAAAAAGCAATGGGNTTTTTTAATCGTCATTCGAAAATTACGACTGATGGNCGACGCTATGTAATCTATCCTGGCAATACTTTTGGTCGTACNGGCACAGTNGCGCTTTGCACTTTGGCATATATTGAATACCTTCGTGTNCCAAGTTCTAATATTAATGTGGAAAGGAGACAACGTTACCNCCAGCATCTTGGNGAATANCTCAAGTTTCTCATTAACGCNCAAACNCNAGAAGGACTCTGGCATCGATATTATGATGCAGANGGGCTTCCTTTTGGNGNTTCTTCTCCTCACTATGANGGNGAGTCGTTATTGGCTTTAGTAAAGGCCGCNAAGTATATGGGNTANCAGGAANTTCNGCCNGTTATCGTGAAGGCAGCGGATGTTGGTTATAATCACAATATTCAAGAAGCTCTGCGAGTTCGATCCTGATTCTCGAATAACCAAAGGTTATTATCAGTGGAGTTCCATGGCTTTTTTTGAACTTGCNACAGCAGGATGGGNNGNCATGGAAAAGTATGGAGANTATGTNATTAGGCTTGCCGACTGGATGATTGATACACATAAGACATTGTGGAGGAGNCGTAACACCGCCTATGCTTATGAAGGNATCATNCATGCNTATCAATTATCGGTNCTAGGTGGCNATGATCAATATATAAAGAAATTTGCCTGNGTTATCGACACGGGGTTAANGAAACTGACTTCTTGGCAAGTTGGCAGTCCTANGGCAAATTGGTTTATACGTAGGCNTCCTACGCAAAANCCATATGCCATNGGTGGAATTCANAACCATGCTTTNGAATCCCTTCTACGAATTGATGTAACCCAACACCAGATGCATGCGGTCATTCTAGCTCGTCGTTATGTCTATAATTAATAGAGTTTTGACTTGATAATGAAGAATGCTTTTAGACGGGTACTTATCGCTTTATTTTTATTNGTTCTATCCTTGGTGGTAATTTTAATATTTATTATCATTAATTGGGTTGAATTTGAGTCTATACCAGATCTCCTGATGATGGTTGACTTTACCGGGATTTTACTTTCAACATTAGCAGTATCGATACTGATCTTAGTAAGTATTGGATTAGTTTTTTGGTTAGCTCGTNCGTGGTCTGCCGAACAACCTGAATTAGGTGACAAGATNATTCAGTTAGCAACGATTACCAACGTAGTCTTAATNTTCGTCTTTGGCGGGATGGGTGTTGGGCTTATTATATTGCGAACACTCTGGACAATTGGTTACTTTTAGTATGGTTAATTCTTTTGAGAAACAGACGCGTTATTNTACTCTNAGAAATCAAATTTTACAGTGAAATATCAATTGAAAGCACAAAATGTCCAATCATGAATATTGGGTTGCNCTTTCATCCGTTGAAGGGATAGGTCCTGTACGCATTAAGTATTTATTGAACCGNTTTGGGACAATTGAANNAGTTTTNGNTGCTGAANTGCTTGAGATTGCTAGACTTCCGCTGTTTGATCAAGTTCTGGCNTNACGTGTTTTGCGTGCTAGATTAGGTTTGACTGAAATCCGGCGTCNGATTGNGTGGCTGAAGAGTCAAAATNTTAATATTATTTGTTTTGAAGANNTAGANTANCCAATGCAATTGCGAGAACTTCANAATGCGCCGCCAGTGCTNTGTTATCTTGGGGAACTACGAAAAATTNCGTGTAATCGATCTGTNGCAATTGTCGGATCAAGNAATCCTAGTGATTCAGCTATCTTAGAAACGCTAAATTTAACAACGCGACTTGTNGAAGCTGGTTTTACAATTGTCAGTGGNNTTGCTNATGGGATTGATACNACAGCNCATTTAGGTGCGATTTCGGCTAGTGGGGAAGTCGTGGCTGTGGTTGGGTCGGATCTTCTTTCAATCTATTCCGCGGACAACCGTCAATTGGTTACTCAAATTAGTCAGAATGGTATGATTTTATCTGAATTCTTGTTACCAGCATCTTTCTCTCGGGCAAATCTGTTTTTCTGCAATCGAATCATCAGNGGATTGACCATGGCAACAATTGTGATGGAATCAACTATTGNTGATGNTTCTATGCGNACAGCAAAATTCGCACTGGAACANGGCCGGTTTATCTGTGCATATGACTGGCAATCAAATGGGNAATTGAACGAAGGAACNCGAGAATTGGTTAANCATGGGGCATATCCAATTNCTGCTGAATGCTTGGATACCTTTATTCAGGCATTAATGNAGCCGGAAGCAGATGAAAAGTTTCGTAAAGTTGGTCTTGATGGAGAACAAATGGATTTGTTTTAGGANTGNTTCGCGNTGGTGNCCTGTGACGGGTTTTTNGGAGGAAGCTANGGAATCATATAAAATATCAAAAAAATGCTAAATTTTCCCTTTACAAAGACTTTAAAGTTTGTTAGACTATGCTGAAATTTCATTAATGTCCTTGAAAAAGGCGGNTTGGCTAGGCTTTACAGGGTGTACAACCTGGTCTATTGGNCTAGTTGATATTTGAGTTTTTNAAAAANCTATTNTATAGAGAATTCTCTTTATTTGAAGGAGTGCGTAAAGATGCAAAAAATATTCAGAGCCCTAGCTTTGATGTTGGTTGTTACTTTAGCCCTTTTACCTTTCGTGGGTTGTGGTGGTGATGACGATGATGATGNTGCTGGTGGAGTTGCCGCTGTTACGGGGACTGTTCCGGCGACAGGTGGTGAGATTGCAGCAAATGGTGCGCTCATCATNAATTTTGANAATGGAAAAAATATTGATGGCGGAGCGGTTACCGTAAATGGTACACCAGCAGCTCTCGCTGGNAATCAGGCGACTTGGAANGCTGCAGGACTGACACCAGGTGGATCTGCTACCCTTGCTATTGCGTGGAAAAATACGGATGGNACAGATGGTGCAGCTAGTGTNACATTGACGGTCAAAGCTGTGGATAACACTGCTCCGACGGTTAAAGGCGGAACTGTTAAGAACGGTGCCAAGGATGTCGACCCNGGGCCAATTAATGAGTCTGGGAAACTTGAAGTGACGTTTAGTGAGGCTGTAGTNAAAGGNGAAGCGTCTCTTGGTGTGGANGGTGGAGATGCGCTAGGTACCCAAGCTGAGTGGGCTGCTGACAAAGTGACACTCTCCCTGAATGCAGGAGTAGCTTTAGCCAATGAAACGACCTANGTGATTNTTATCAAAGGTGTGAAAGANGCCGCTGGTAATGCGATGGCCGAAGCTAAAATTTCTTTTACCACGAAGGGTAAGGAGTAAGCACTCCGATCCTGAATTTNAATGAAAAGGCAGCGTGTCTTCTGGCATGTTGCCTTTTTTTTTGCTAGTTGTTGAGAGGTANATGGGAATGGNNAGNNGTAGGAATGNATTGGCAGGTTNTGGTTGNACTGATTNCGTCTTCNTTTCTCTNCTTNGGGTGTTTGTTTAATTCTTCTTATTCGATTNCTANTGATCCTCGAAAGCGGATATCTCATTANNCTAGNGTATATAAACTGAATCCGNAGTCNNGNCAGGCCCGTCAGGCGCAGTTNGAAATTGGNAAGATTTATTATAATCAGTTTGATAATCCTGAACGTGGGCTTGAGATATTTGAGAAATTAGTTTTGTCCAATCCANTGGCANTGGANTCGGGNGAAGCATTNTGGTATATTTCNAGACATCACTTTCGAGAGAATGAATATGGGTTGGCATGTCGAAANTTNTTGCAATTTATGCTTGATTTTTCAGACGATGAACGNAGTCAGGTNGCAAGGNTGCGTNTTGCAGATTGCTTTTTTGAGTTAGGGGATCTGGACTCAGCTGTCAAATATTACGTGGATTACCGAAATCGACATCCTGACGATTTGCAGAACCTACCNTATGTTCTGTTGAGNATTGGTACGGTTTATGCCNGTCAGCCNGANTCTNTAATNCAGGCGAGAAAAGTNTTTTCACGTGTTGTCGAGGAGTTTCCGAATGCGATGCCACATGTTGAAGTCGCTCGAAAAAAATTATTNGATCTTGGTGGTGTTGCTNNTNTTGGGNCTTCTGATATGANAGACNNNNGAANTCANTCAAAGGTGAGTTCTGTTGATCTTATCCGACANAACTCGGAAGCTGGCATTGGNCCACTTACNCGGCCGGATGCGCAATCGGCTTTTGCTAGTTGGACGNAATCANCAATTTTCGGTTATAATGCCAAGGTNTTGTTGCAGCAAAGTGGCCTACTCGATGTTGCTGAAGTTAGAANNAGTATGGCGGGTAAAGGNGAATTNCTCGATGATGTTGTTTTCAATNTTGGATTACAGTTCTATATGACACAAGATTATCNTCGTGCGGGTACCTGTTTGGAAAAAACAGTTGAGCTTGGAATTCGAGANGCAGAGCTGTATTTGAAATTGGGTGTTTGCTATAGAAAGGTAGGAAAGTGGGGAANAGTCAACCGCAGCGTTTCGGGAACTAGCTAAGGTTGCCCCGGAAGACGTTGGAANACTAATTGATAGCAGTGCGCGAGAGTATAGACAAGGCNATCGCGAGTANGGNAGGAAATCTCTNGAATGNTTAATTGGGGTCTCTGATCAGTTTGATGGTAAAATCAATAGACTCTTGGAAGAATGAAAACAATATTAATTTAGCATTTTAAATTGAACGGTTTATACATTTGAGTTGTCTTATTAATTAATACATAAAGGGATATTGTAGTTGGAGCGAGTTGGATCTAGTGTATTGCTGGTCGAGGGTTTGCAACATGGGAAAGCTGGAGCGCTAGCGGAGTTGGTTCATAAATATCAACGTCGCATATATCGTATCGCAATGCAGATTACCAGAAACCATGAAGATGCCAGTGATGTAACGCAGGAAACGTTTCTTAAGGTATATGAATCAATTTATAGTTTACGTCGGAAGGCCGCTTTTGAAACTTGGATTTACCGGATTGCGGTAAATAAAGCTACCAACTTGGTTAAGCGCCGAGATCGTCGTTGTGAATCGTCTCTTTCAGTTGTCTGCGAGCACGACGCCCATTTTGACTTTAGGCGAAACTCGAATTTGATAAACGTTCCCCATTTACATGTCGAGAAGCAGGAATTACAGAAAACAGTAACGCAAGCGGTAAATAGCCTATCGCTCAAGCACCGGACTGTTGTCGTTTTATACGAGTTTGAAGGACTCACGCATGTGGAAATTGCCTCGATTCTGGGGTGTTTAGAAGGGACAGTCAGATCTCGGTTGCATTATGCTCGAAAGCAGCTCAGGGAAAGGTTGAAATCATATATTGATGCTACTTCGGTGGACTTAAGATGAAAAAAAAGTGTTCTTATATCCAGCTGTATTTGTCTGACTTTATTAAGGATAGTTTGTCGAGTGGGAAAAAAGAGCAGATTCGTGATCATATACGGTTGTGTCTTCCATGTCAATCTGAGTTGAAATTGCTCAAACGAACGAATCACTTGTTGGGCTTTTATGTCAGTCCGGATCTCCCAAACGGGTATAATACGCAACTGTTAGATGACTTACAGCAATTAGTTGATAAAAGATCGTATCAGGTATGGTGGCGAGTACCTGCATTTTGCCGTGAGGTTCTCTGGCGTATAGAAGACATCCGTGAAAGATTGGTTTCTTCAGTACTACTTTTGATTAATCAGCGTTTTTACAGTAGATGGATAATGGGCTTCGTGTTTTTTGCGATGCTTCTTGTTTCGTCTTCGGCGTTATTTTTTCCTCAGTTGATTAACGTTGCCGAAGATCATGTTTTTCAAGCAAATGTAACNTCGAATTTTCTTGAAGTTTCGAGTGNANTTGNCATCGTGGAAAACCGTCAATTGGCTCACNACCGNCNGCCAATTGTCCTNGTATCTCAATGGAACCNGGTTGATAAGAGAATNGACGATATCCTTAAGCAACGGGAATCAATTGAAATGAAGATGGNAAGTTTGATTNCAGATCGTCGTCAAGTNNAACCGNTTTATAGNGTGGATGAANCNGATTTTGTATTCTTTGCGCAACCNGCAGTACCTACCAAAGCTGATCGGAAAGTGGANTANGCGNTGCCTTCANGTGTAGCGTTCTCTTCTTTCTCTNAAAAAATTAAGTGGCGAAGATTGNGCCATACTAATCGTATTTTAAATAACTTATCAGTCGCTCGGGTTTTTGATCCTGTTCGGCTNTAAAATCTAAATTTCTGTCAAATTATTGAAGAGAGGTGTTTCTTAATGAATCCGANGGTGTTAACCGCTACGGCACTGATAGCANTAGGTTTTGTNCTGTTTTGGCCATCTGGTAGTTCCAAGAAAGTAGAACGTCTATATAAGGACGGAGAGCAACTTTANAGTACAGAAAATTATGAGGAATCGATTGCGAAGTTTGAGGANGCNCTTATTGAGTCAGAAAAATGGGGCGTAAAAACCGCAGTTATTGACAAGGACTTTGTGACATTAGCTAAGTACAGAATTNCTGTTTGCTATTCAAAGTTAGCAGAAGATACAGGAGATGTTAATTATTTTGATCAAGCNGTNGCGNNAATTGAGGAAGTTTGGCCAAATGCGAAGGTGCGCAAGCATATGGAAGGGTTGACTTACCTTTGGGGGCATATCCTCTACAAGCAAGAAAAGTATGAATTGGCAGAACCAAAGTTTAACGAGCTGATTGAAAATTATCCAAACAGTCTTTTTGTTGAAAACGCTTGGTATGCTATTGGTCAACTTAACTACAAACTTCAGAATTATGATGCATCCCGTCAGGGGTTTAAACAGGTACTTGATGGTTTTCCTAACTCTGATTTTAAAGATGATGCACAACATCTAATAGCTCAATCATTTCTTGATGAGCAGAACTATGAACAGTCTGCCCAAGAATTTGATAGGTTGGCAACTGAAGAGTTCAAAAACTATCCGGATCTACAGGCTGAAGCAATGTATAAGGCAGCCTATTGCTTGAACCAGATTTCTCGTTATGAAGAAGCAATTACTCGCTATACGAACTTTGTCACCAAGTTTCCGACAAGCAAGTATGTGACTGCAGCTTACTTTGATATGGGAGCAGTCTACGCGCGTCAGAAGGACTATGACAATGCGCGTGTAAACTATGAACTTGCTATTCAGAATACCAATGATGAAGATGTTCAGTCTGAAATTCAAACTGCGATTGGTCGAACCTACTACGACGAAGAAGATTATGCGAATGCGATTGTCGCTTATACTACACTTTTGGAAAATTACCCAACCAGCCAGTTTATTTCTGAGGCGAAGTTAGGAATTGCTGATAGTCACTTTAAGTTGAGTAGTTGGTCTGAAGCTTCTGTTGCTTACCAACGTGTACTTGATGAACACGCTGACCAGTCTGATTTGGTTCCGTATGTAACCTTCCAGCTGGGAGAGGCTCATTACAAATTTGCTAGTAGTCTCAAGGAGACAGGTCAAGCTGATTCAGCTACGGAAAACTTGGAAATATCGCTTGGATGGTATCAGAAAGCTTATAATGATTATCCAACTGATCCCGTCGCTCCTCACGCTCTTTATGGTGCAATATGGGCTCTCAATGATCTTGATCGAAAAGAGGAACTCGAACAAGTTGCAAGAGAGTTTATTGATAAAAATCGAGAGGATCCTCAACTGGATATCTTGGCAGCGGAAGTTCAGCTGAGGTTTGCTGATATGAAGTTTAATGATTTCAAACAGTATAACGAGGCAGCAGTAGAATACGCTAGGCTCTGGGACAAACCGGATGGTGATTATGAACCATTACCTAAGTTCCATCTTCTCAAAGTTATTGCCAAATTTCAAGAAGGAAGATCTTATTATGAGGTTGCATCGGAGAATAGTGAAGGTGATAGCTTAGATGCAGACTTGTTAGCAAAATCGATTAATGCCTATGGTCAAGCTATTGATAAATTTAATGATGAATCGTTTCTGCTAGGTGTGGAAGCTGGACGATATGATGATTTTCCAGAACGTACCCAGCAAGTTGAAGCGGCGATNTTGAACAAAGCACTCGTGCATGAGAAAAGGGACGANTGGCTTATTGCGCGTGNACTTTATGAAGCTATTGGNNAGAATAGTGACAATTACGAACGTNCGCAATTGCTGATAGCCCAAAGTTATATTGAGGAAGGTAAAATAGCAGAAGCTATCGATTTCTACGGGACTATTTTGGATATNCTTAGTGCCGATAATCGCTCACTGGCNGAAATTAAGCTTGCCGACCTCTTACGAAACGAANAGCGCTTTATCGAAGCAGCGAANGCATATGAGCAGGTCGTGGCTGGTAATCCTGNNGGTGANTATGCGGATGACGCACAATATCTGATTGGTCTGTGTTACTACAAAGCTGCTAAAGACGATTCTTCTGNATTTGACAAGTCGATANCTTCGTTTCAAAAGATGATTAATGATTATGCTGATAGTCCAAACATCGTCGAAGCTTATTATGGGATTGTGCTTGCATTTCGGGATACGGATCAGTGGGAAAACGTAATGTCATATGCTGATGAGGCAAGCGATAATTTTAGCGACAGTAGTGAGGTGAATGTCCTTAAAACCTTGGGGCATATCGATCTCGTCAAGGCTACAGCTATTGAGAANCAGGGAATTGACTCAGAAGAGGATAAACAATTACTTATTGCNAGCTTACAGCGTATTGTTGGTAATACAGGTGCTCCNCCTGAAGCCCGGACACGAGCACAGTTGAAGATAGGCCACCTTTACTATCGTGATAAAGATTATAGTACTGCGGCTTCAGAATATCANAANGTTGCGCAAGAATTCCCAGGTGCTGATCCNGAGATTTTAGCTAATGCATATTATCAAACAGCTGTTTGCTATTATCAGCAAGCACAGTCNGTAGAAGACTCAGGGGCAAAGAATCTTGCGTTGCAAAATTCAGCTAGTAGTGCGGATAAGGTCATTGAGCTGAATCACAGCGTTGATAGCATGATCAGTGGGTATTATACACTCGGTTTAGCAAAATTTGGTTTGGGGGATGACGAAGCTGCTGTCGTTGCCTATGCTAAGGCTATTTCGTATGAAGGTGAAACCGAAGATGAAGCACGAAAAGATTTGATTTTTCAATCTCATTCGCGTCTTGCCGAATTGTATAATTCGCAGGAAGCATACAGTCATGCAGTTCAAGAATATCAGTATATTACTGAGAATACTGATGATGCGAATCTGAAAGGAAATTCGTACTTCGCAATGGCTATAGCGCTTGATGATCATTTAAGTCAGTATGATGATGCATTATTGGCTTATCAAAATGCGATACAGGCAGGGGCAGGAGCAATTGTGAATGCTCAATCATACTATCGGGTTGGCTTGCTTTACCAACAAAAGCTGAATGATCAGGAAAAGGCTCTGAAAGCCTATGAAACGCTGGTTAAAGATTATTCTGGTGAACCCGACAAAAGTATTCAAGAGATGGTAGGAGATGCTTCACTGCGAAAGTCGGATCTTTATCAAAGGCTAGGACGTCTGGAAGATGCTATAGCTGAAGCGATAGCAACTCGTGGTCGAGCACAACTGAAATCGCAAAAAATATCGGCGCAGTATAGTCTTGGGTCTCTCTACTTTGACCGAGCAAGGTCGCTTTTTTCTGATGAAGCGGGCACAGATTTACAGCCTTACATTGATGCNAGTAGAGAATCTGCTGCAGCTTATATGGCAGTTTACCCACTTAGCTTGCCAGTTGAGAATCTTGATAAAGGGCTAATACCATTTCTGCAGAATGCGCTCTTTCAAGCAGGTCAGCTTTATTACTCAATTGGTACCAGCTTCAAGTATAAGGATGAGCTTCAAAAGGCGATTGAACCGTTGCAACTTTTCGCTAAGTATGTAGATCAAGGGTATTTTGCTTCCTCTCCTGAGGTTTTGGAGAGTGTTGAAGAATCTCTGGTTTATGCTGGTACTGCCCAGTTCGAGTTAGGGCGCTTGCAATTAGGTGAGGATGAAGGTGTCTCCGAGGTGGTTCAAGGTTTTTTCCGTTCCTCTGCTGATACGTTTTCTTCGTTGGCAAAACGTTTCCCAAATGCAAAGGATGCTGCAACTTGGCAGTTTCAATCGGGAGAATCCTACTATGCTTCTTTAGCATACGAGCGGGCTGTTGTTGAGTATGACAAAGTCCATAAAAACTACCCGAAATCGGAAAGCGCTCCTGAAGCGCTTTATGCAATTTCAACTTGCTATAATATGTTGGCTGATGGTGCTGATGATGAAGCTGAAAGTGCAAAGTGGCGCCGTAAGTTATTTGAAACAAACGAAGTTCTTGCGGGGAAATATCCACAGAGTTCTTATGCTGGGAATGCTATGGTTAATCTTGGTAATAAGCTTTATAACGAGGGTAGTGCTCCTGATATAGAGAACTCCGAACGGATACGCCTCTATAAATTAGCTGTTGAAAAGTACCTTGCTGCTACTGAGATTGCGGGCATTGACGCTGAGGCGAAAGAAAGAGCTGGGCTCTATGTGAGGGAGACTCAAAATACTCTCGCATACTACATATATACTAAGGCTGGAGATCATTTGACCACGACTCGACGTGCGTTTAGTACTGGAAGTCCGGAAGAGGTAGAAGCACTTGAAAGTGCAATAGCTGTGTTTCATGACTTGATCAAAACGTATCCAAATACCAAGTATGCAGATCTTGCGTACGTTCAGATTGGAGAGGCTTATATGGTCATGGCGGATAAGGAAGAAAGTTATTATGCGAATGCAATTGATACTTTTGATTCGTTATGGAAAAAGTATGAGGCTGCGCCAGCAACTGATTCTCAGGTTAGTAATGCGGTGAAAATAGCACAACGCAAGATTTCCGAAATTCGGGCATATCTTGATGGTAAACAATAAGTTTTAGGTACATAAACTGTAAAGGCGTTTGAACCTCATGTTCGAACGCCTTTTTGCTTTTCAGCAGAAGAGAGAACCTCGAGAGGAGGTTGATCGCTAATATCGTTCACTTCCATGGAATATATTAAGCATTTTTCGGATATCTGTGATGAAGATCTTAGTCTTGTTGGTGGAAAAGCGCTGAATCTTGGAAAGCTAACTCGAGCTGGTTTCCATGTGCCCGCAGGTTTTTGTGTTACTACCGATGCTTACCGACAGACGATCAGAGCATTAGATCAACTATCCTCGGATGAAATTCAAAAAGTANNACTTNCAGAGTNGCTNGAAGATGCTATTTTACTTGCTTATGGGAAGCTCGAGACAGGGAATGTTGCCGTTAGATCCTCGGCAACGGCGGAAGATCTCCCTCAGGCAAGTTTCGCTGGTCAACAGGATTCCTTCCTTAACATTTCACAAGCGGCACTACTCTTAGATAAAATTAAAGCCTGTTGGGCATCACTGTGGTCGAGTCGTGCTATTGCCTATCGTCGGGATCAGCAGATAGATGAGGAGGGACTTGGTATAGCTGTCGTTGTACAAGCTATGGTTGATGCAGAAGTTTCTGGTGTGATGTTCACTATTAATCCAATTGGCGGAGATGAGATTGTCATTGAGTCGAATTGGGGATTAGGAGAATCGATTGTTTCTGGTGAAGTCACCCCAGATCATCTTATCGTTTCTAAGTTGGATGGACAGGTTGTGTCTGAAAAGATAGCTGCCAAACGCCAAATGGTCAGTCGAATGGGGCTAATTGAAGTCCCGATTGATAAGCGTGACATACCGAGTTTAAGAAGGGATTTGGTGTATCAACTCGTGAATCATGGGATGGATATTGAGAACTTTTATGGTACTCCGCAAGACATTGAATGGGCTTACGCTGAAAACCAGTTTTATATCCTGCAAGCACGCGCAGTTACTACTTTGACAGATACCGCACAGATTGAAATTCTTCGCCGACGGGAAATTGATGTGTTAGAACAAAAATCTGATCCTGATGGAACTGTTTGGAGTCGGTATAATTTAGCAGAGGTTCTGCCTGCACCTCTTCCCATGACGTGGTCAATTATCAAGAGTTTTATGTCTGGTAGAGGTGGTTATGGCCTTGCCTTTCGTGATCTTGGGTTCTTTCCTAGTCCGAGGGTTGATCAAGAAGGTCTGCTGGATTTAATATGTGGTCGGACATATTTCAATTTGAGCCGTGAAGTTGAGAATCTGTATTATGGTTTTCCATACGAGTATAATTTTGAAGAACTCAAAAAAAACCCGCAAAAGGCGATGTACCCTCAGCCAAGTCCGAATCTTAAACGTATTGTTTCTGTTAAGTTGTTTTTGTTGAGCATTATAAAAATGCTGGTTGTAGAACATAATCTACAAAGATTGATCAGAAATTTTGATTATACCCTTAGTAACCAGATTCTTCCGCTATTTGAGGATTATGTTAGAAGAGAACTCGAAGTGAATTTGCAGTGTTTGACTGACAGCCAGCTTGTCGACAAGTTACATGAATGGCAGAGAAAAACGATGAGTGACTTTGCAAGAGATGCGCTTAAAGGATCGATTTTTGCCGTTTATGCCTATCAAAAATTGGAACTGTTACTGAAGAAAAGTTTTACAGATAAAACCAAGGTTACTGAAATTATTCATGCTTTGACGAATGTTGTAAATGAAAATCCAACGGTTATATCTCATCTGAAGATGTGGGAGGTAGCACAGGGGAATCTAGCAGTTGAAGAATTTCTGGCACAATTTGGACATCGAGCTACTGAAGAATTTGAATTGGCCCAACCTCGGTGGCGTGAAGATACGTCTTATATTGAACAGATTGTGGCTTCATTTCAAATGAATCCAGAAACAAATCCGGCATACCGGATCCAGAGTCAGGAGGAGAATAAGCTTCAAGCTGAGAAGGAACTAAACAATCTGAGTAAAACTCGTCAAAAACAAATCCGACGTATCCTTGATTTGACACGGCGCTATATGCCCTTCCGTGAGAAATCAAAATTTTATTTGATGCTTGGTTATGAATTGATTCGGAGAGCGTTACTTGAAATTGGTCGGCGTTATAATCTTGGTGATGGAGTGTTTTATTTGATGATTGATGAATTAGAGATGCCTTTTGACCGTGATGGTGCAATGCAGAAGATTTCTGCGCGTCGAGCGGAAAGGTCAAAGATTTTGCGTATTGAATTNCCTGATGTAATATATAGTGATGCACTTAATCAAATTGGAGATNCAATNCCTGTTGAGGNGCATAANGAAATGNAAGGNACTGGTATTTCGGCCGGAGTTGCAAATGGTATCGCCCAANTACTTACCGATCCGACTNAAGCAAGCATAGATCAAAAGAATTATGTCCTTGTATGTCCNTCAACTGATCCGGGGTGGACGCCNCTTTTTCTGGGAGCTGCAGCATTAGTAATGGAGCGNGGNGGTGTGCTTTCGCATGGTGCGGTTGTNGCTCGCGAATATGGAATTCCTGCAGTGGCTGGTATCTCTATGGCAACGAAACGGATNAAATCTGGNCAGATGGTTCGTGTCGATGGNACCCNTGGCATTGTATCGNTCTTAAATTCTAATTTAGAAGAAACTGGTAAAAATAANGATTTTTNACAATTGTGATATGATCCGAGAGAAGTTTCNGGNACATTTATCCTTGATTGCTTGTNTTCTTGCAATTGGACTGGTATTGATGTTTCTTTTGTTTGTTGTTCAGTGGNATTTGATTCAACAGATTTTGGGTTANGCAATTGAACTTATAGAAGCGGAATTAATNCAACAAGCTCCNTCGGGCGTTGGGGCTTCGGAAATTCAACAAACGTTTCTTAATGTTCAAGNTGCAGTTAAAGGGATTCCATGGAGTGTGATTAATGGTAAGATTAGCTTGAGTAAAGCTAAAACAGCNGCGGACTATGCGAGAAAATCCAACTCGGATGGNATCTGGACTNCACAGGAGGTTAGCACACTTTTGAANATGACAAACGCAACTGTTGGNATAAAGAGAGNNGTGGGGAGGAAATGAGTGATTTAGCAAATCCTTATGAAAAGTTTGCTTATGCATATGACCGTATTATGTACAATGTTGATTATCCTCGTTGGGAGGAATATATCAATGACTTATTTCTTCGTAATAATCATCAACCACAGAAAATGTTGGATCTTGCTTGTGGTACAGGGCAATTGACTATGCTTCTCGCCAAACGAGGTTATGAAATGTGGGGGGTTGATCGAGCTGAAGGAATGTTGAAAATAGCGCGTCAGAAAACGGAACAATTGAATCTAAAAATTGAATTTCAACAAGGCGACATGCGTGACTTTGATCTGCCACAGAAATTTGACACGATTGTTTGTACCTATGACAGTATTAATTATATGATTGATGAGCAGGAGTTTGAGACTGCTTGTCGAAATGTGTCGAATCATCTCGAAATATCTGGGGTTTTTATTTTTGATGTTACAACTGAGCGAAACATTGTCAAGCATTTTCACTCCCAGACTTTTGCCGAAAATGATCAGGATTATTCCTACATTTGGCAAAATATTTATACCTATGCAGATAAATTATGTCGTACGTCACTTACTTTTTTTATTCGGGAAGGAGATCTGTTCCGTAGGTTTGAGGAGATGCACATTCAACGGATTTTTGGAGCCAATATTATCAAGAAAATGTTGAATAAAACCGGTTATGAGTTGGTTAGCGTCTATGACATGTACACATTTAATAAACCACACCGAAATACTGACCGCATCAATTTTACGGCTAGGAAAGTGCGGGAATTATGAGGCTAAAAGTTGTAGAATTTGTCACGGAATTCAAGGATGCCTGTATTTGAAGCGTCGGGATGTACCCGGTTCGTTAATAAGATTTCATAAGTCTTTTTTTTAAGATTCAACCGAATTGCAGTGCCAGTAAAGCCTGTGTGGTAAAGAGATTTGTCCTTAAGAACAACCCAGCCAATGCCACGAGGCGAGTTAAGCTCTTTTGTGTATACATTGCTGATTTGGTTGATGCTGTTTTGGTTAAGGATTTGTCTTCCTCCGTCAATTAGCATTTGACAGAATTTTCCTAGATCCCATGTGGTTGAGAAAAGGCCTGCGTTTCCGGAAACTCCATTCAAATAATTCGCGTTTTCATCATGTACTTTTCCGATAATTACACCGTCTCGCCAATCATATCTTTGGTATTTGTCTGCTTTTTGACGTTCAAAGCTGTTTGAGTCCTCAGTCGCAGCACACTGGCTCACTACATTTTCTGGTGGGTTATAAAATGTATTAGTCATTTGCAATGGATCGCAGATCCACTCTTTTGTTAGTTGATCAAGCTGCATGTCAGCAGTTCTTTCGATTAGAATGCCAAGTAGGATATAGCCGAGACAACTGTAGATAACCTTTTTACCTGTTTCGTAGGTGAGCTTTATCTGGCCGAGGTACTCGAGTACCTTATCATTTGATGTGACATTTAAGTAGATCGCAGTCCAGGCTGGATAGCCTGACCGATGTGTTAATAGATCTAAGATACTGATCCGATTATGTTTTACTTCCGGAAGGTAGTATTGTACTGGTTCGTCAAGATTTACTAGTTTCATCTCAACTAGTTTCATAATTAGCGTACTTATGACGATTGGTTTTGTAAGCGATGCAAGATCAAAGATTGTATCAGTTTCCATCGGCAGGATCTCTGGTCTAACCATCCGGTTACCGAATGCTTTGTGGTATAATACGTTGTTATCTTCCACAATAAGGGCAACAGCCCCCGGAAATGTTTTTTTCAGAATTCCATGGTTGATCAGACTTGATATTTGGTGCTCGTCCATGTTGCCTCACTTTTTAAAGTTATACTGATTCTAACAGGGTTTAGGGATTTCATCAAATGAGAATCGTCACAGCTAGCCAAATGAGATCTATCGATGAACAGACTATCGAGGCAATTGGTATTCCCGGTATTGTCTTGATGGAAAATGCTAGTCGTGCAGTTGTCCGGTCTATATGCAGTAATTTCCCCGATGCAAGCCGAATCGCAATACTAGTTGGAAAGGGGAACAATGGTGGAGATGGGTTGGTTATCGCTAGACATTTGATGATGTCTGATGTTTCAGTAATCGTGTTCTTGTTTTCCCCTGCAGATTGTTTTCGAGGTGATGCTCAGACGAATTTGTCCATTGTTCAAAACCTTGGGATCCCTATAAGGGAGGTCAATTCGAAGACTAATTTGAAACAGATTGAAAAAAGCCTTGCAGAAATGGATTTAGTTGTTGATTCCATTTTTGGAACTGGACTTCGTGGAGGAGTACACGGGCATATTGCTGAAATTATCAGGTTAGCTAATGAAGCGAGTGTCCCTATACTTGCTGTTGATATTCCTTCTGGTCTGAACGCAGATAACGGTCGAGCGGAAGGTGCATGTGTTTGTGCTGATATAACTCTCACTATTGGGTTACCNAAACTTGGGTTNCTTACCTATCCCGGTGTAGAAATCGCTGGAAAATTAGAAATCGTTCCTACGTACGAAGTTGGATTTCCTGAAAGCATTATCGAAACTCATGATATTGTNCTTAACTGGATACAACACGAGGATGCTGTAAGACTATTACCGGATCGTACCCCGAATTCTTACAAGACNAGTTATGGTCGTGTTTTTGTCGTGGCCGGATCAATTGGAATGACTGGCGCAGCNACACTCGCAAGNGAGGCTGNCTTGCGTGTAGGTGCAGGANTAGTAANACTTGGGATTCCTGCTAGNCTTAATCAGGTGCTTGAAATGAAATTNACTGAGGTCATGACTATTCCTCTGCCCGAAACTGANCAAGGTTCAATAGCCTTAGCTGCTGAATCACNAATTGGGGAATATATTGATCGAAATNAGTCTGTACTGGCAATTGGNCCTGGACTTTCTCAGCACTTTGAAACAGNTGAGCTTGTTAATCGTCTNGTTTGTCAACATGATAAGCCTATGGTTATTGATGCGGATGGTTTAAACGCGGTNGCACAGAATTTGGATACGCTCAAATTTCTGAATACGNAATCGGTCTTNACACCTCANCCTGGTGAAATGTCGCGATTATTGGATGTGCCGGTTTCGGAGATTGAGGCTGATAGGGTAAATATNGCCCAACAGTTNGCGCAAGATCATCAATTGGTTCTNGTCCTAAAGGGAGTACCATCCNTTGTTGCTCGATATGATGGNCAGGTGTGGATCAATTCNACGGGGAATNCCGGAATGGCGACTGCTGGGTCAGGTGANGTGCTGACTGGGGTTATTGCTGGGTTTATTGCTCAAGGCATGGATAGTTTTTCTGCTGCTGTGCTTGGGGTTTATCTTCATGGCNTTGCTGGTGACTTAGCGTCTGAATCGGTTGGTCAATATGGTATGGTCGCAGGNGATCTTTTGGGNTACCTTCCTATTGCTATCGAACGGTTGAGAGGATAGGATGGAAANGTTTTGGTACNTGAANCATATNAACATCTACCAGCAGTTGAACGAGATTGAAACCGCTGCCTTNAATCGCGTTTCTCGGAGTTGGAACATCNACCGCTATGAAGAGGTTCANAGTGGCTTTGATACTGTGTATGTTGTTAAATCAGGAAAAGTAAAACTATNTAAACCCCCGGAANAAAATGAAACCGNCTTGGTTGAAAAAATGACNGTAGCNACTGTCGAAAAGGGAGAGATTTTTGGCGAAGTCCAAATGGATGATGAGGCTGAANATCAGCTGAAAGTTGANTCACTTGATGTGACTTGTCTACANGTACTATCGCGTTATGAGTTTGAATTACTAATGCGAAAGGATCCAAATCGATGTTTGCAGATCAGAAAATGGATTAGTTGGCTNAAGATCGAGAACTCAATGGAAAANGTAATNGGNCGTTCTGCCTCGTCACGATTNGCGACNGTATTGTCTTTTTTGGNATTAGAATATGGCTTNCGTAGACNGAAAAGCACTGAAATCCGGGTTAGACTCTCTCATGAAAATTTGGCGCGGCTGATTGGTATTGATCAACGTTTGTGCTATGATTTGCTTGAAGAGTTTAAATGGCGTGAAATTATTGAAAGCCGATGGGGACGNATTAATCTGTTAGATCACTGGCAATTGAAGAAGATTGCCTCAGCTCGGTTGGAAGAGATCGAGCTAACCAAGAAAGAGGAAGAGAGACTTAGAGATGAGGCNGAGCAANTTGAATTCGCTCCGCCCAATGATACTACTCANGCTAACACTAGTAGTAATTAGTCTTNGCTCGACTCNAGGTTACGGTGATTTTACCTGCTACNTCAACATTGGAAATTTTCTGNAAGCTTNTTTAAAAGACTAACTTTGTGTTTNNTTCGGCTATGCCAGTGGTTGTCNCTAGATTTATCAGGAGGTTTGATTCTGACACTTAGGTTTGCATCAANGNGAAAAAGNACCTTCTCANAGTAGGAGNTATTTGATTTATGCAAGCGCTTGATCAAGGTCGCAGATAATNTCGGAGATGGCTTCCAAGCCAACTGACATACGNATTCGATTATGTCCTCCTTGGCCAATGACNAGCGATTGNGCATCTCCAAGGCTTACCCATGGTTTACATAGCGTNACCTTTTTCAGAAATTGGTGNTGTGTTTCATTATCANCTGTTTCAAAATTAATCATTCCTCCAAAACCNTTTGTCATCGTCTTGGCAATTTTATGTCCTTGACTCGANGGTAATCCTGGGTATGTTANTTGTTTGATTTTTGGATGTAATTCCAAGAATTCAGCTACNGATTGAGCNTTTGANCAATGTAACTTCATGCGAACGGGTAGCGTTTTGATTCCTCGTAGAAGTAGAAAGGCGTTCTGTGGACTTAGNATTCCACCATAAGCNTTTCGTATATGATCTATCTGATGTCCCATTTCTTCCGTTTTACTGACAATAATTCCTGCGAGGGTGTCGCCATGNCCGCACANGTATTTCGTTGCGCTATGTAAGACAATGTCAGCACCCATNTCNAGGGGGCGTAAGAGATATGGAGTNAGGAAAGTATTATCNACCACAACAATCCCACCTGCAGCTTTACCAATTTCAATCGCTGATTTCACGTCAATGACATCAAGTGTNGGATTAGCAAAAGGTTCAAAGTAAATAACGTCAGTCTTTTTCTTGACNGCNTTTCTAAGTTGGTCAAGATCTGTCATATCNACGTAGNCAACTTCTACACCAAATTTAGCAAGATAGGTATTTAAAATTTCTTTAGTCCAAACATAGANGGTGTGGTGACAAACGATCCGGCTGCCTGATTNTAACAANTTTGTAAGTACTTGGCTAATGGCTGATGTCCCGCTGGCAGTTGCGGTTCCCCAAGACCCTTGGGCAAGGGTTTTAACGCGAGTCTCAAAAGCATCTATGGTAGGGTTCCCTGANCTGAGGTATTGTCCATCGACAGTCGCCGCTTGGTAAATTGGTATCGCCGACATGTTCTCGAACTCCCCTGCGTGTATTGCGTCCGTAGAAAATTCGCGGTTAAAAGGTGAATCATAGGTGGTTTTCGACTGTTTGCTTTGTTCTTTCATCATCNTTTCCTTTATGCTANAATCCTTGTGGAAANATAGGNTTGGCTACGNNTTCGAGATTTGAATGGTTCTAAAGAAGATTCTCCTTATTGCAATTGGAGGAAGTCTTGGTGCAAATGCNCGGTATTGGCTTGGCGTTTTAGNCAAACACTATCTGGGNGATGAATTTCCTTATGCAACTTTTATTGTTAATATCACTGGTTCTTTTCTGCTTGGTATGTTTTTGACTTTGATTAGCACGCGNTACTTGAGTACNAACCAAGGTTATCAATGGGCAATATCAATTGGTTTTCTGGGGTCTTACACAACNTTTTCTACGTTTGAGTATGAAACCATGATGTTGGCTGAGACTGGGAANTACTTAGGNGCGTTGATGAATNCTGGGTTAAGTATATTCGTTGGANTAATTGCAGTTTGGCTGGGAGTACGGATTTTNTCTATTCTGTNATGTTTGAANTAAGTAGAATGAGNTCTGCGTAGATGTCAATATCGTACGAATCNCCATTACGACCATCACTCCAAGCAATAAGNGCTATATTGTCAGTCATAATAGCATCTGGTGTCATCTGTCCNCCGTCAGCAAGACAGATTGGCATTCCATTTAGTGCCCAAAGTGACCTNCCATTTTTATCTATTCGTTGAGCATAGATTGCAGATGTTGCTTTGTTNCCATAATCACCACGATAATCGAGCCAGTATATAATTGTGCCATCTGATTTATCTCGAATTAGCTTNGGTTGCCGCTGTTCACCTTCCGCNATACAAATTGGNAGACCNTTTAGTNCCCACATNGGTTCCCCATCACCATTGATCCACTGTGCGTAAATATCAGAAAAGACGTCCCGATCATCCCACCAAGTGATGACGATACCACCAATNCCATGNTTAACGTGNGTGATNAATGGTTGTTGTTGATTTTCCATTTGATCGCAAATAACAATNCCATCAGGGTTCCANAGCCGTTGACCANTAGCGTTTATTCGTTGNGCATAGAGATCCGACGTAGTGAAAATGGCCGGATCGTTGCGNTAATCTGACCANACTANGAAGGCTCCANTAGATCCATCGGAAATTACNNATGGNCCTCCTTGGTTNCCATTTGCTTCACAAACAGTAAGACCACGCTCCGGCCATAGTTTTCNNCCGTCCGCACTAATTCGTTGNGAGAAAACTCTCCATTCTGGTGTACTGATATCCCACCAAGCAAAAATTGCACCGCCTGTTTGNTCGGTTGTCAGNGAAGGATCGTATTGATCCCCTNNGCCATCATAGACAGCAACGCCGTCTNTGCTCCAAATNGCTTCGCCTTTTCCATTAANCCGTTGAGCAAAAAGATCCTGTCTATTATTTCGCCAATCCTCCCATACTACAATCACTCCATCTTCCCCATCTGCTATGGCCTTAGGNTCGTNTTGGCTNGCCAAATTCTGACAAATNGGGATGCCATTTTTCTCCCATAATTCTGTGCCGTTTATGTCGATTCGCTGGGCATAGAGATCTGGGTTCCCATTGCGTGAATCNCGCCAGACAATAATTGTACCATTGTTGTCTGAGANTGGTATGAGAATTGGCCATCCTTGCGATCCAGGCAGTTGACAAATAGCGATTCCGTCTTNTTTCCATAAGATTTTGCCTTTTGCATCAATTCGCTGAATGAAAANGTCGCGATTTCCGTTTCGTGCNTCCATCCAAGCGATGATGGCNCCTCTATNGCCNTCACTGACTATATCAGGAAAAAGCTGTTCATTNGGNGCTGTGCAAATAGGNAGGTTNGAGTGTTGTGCAGTACTCCNTCCTCCGGATAAGAATAACATAGTAANCAACCATAATAGNGTNTGGATAGGTATTCTATTCATGTGGTGTATTACCGTTCAATNGGTTGATGATAGCGTCAACATCATAGACGCATCCACCCCAAGTTCCTCCACTTACACCTTGTANTGCNGCCCAAAGNCTGGTATCGTCAGGCAGCATAGCATCTGTTTGNAGATCAGGTCGTGGAGACCTTTCTTGTAAGAGCTTTGTCCCATTTTTAATCCCAAACATTTTATTATCATAACCAACCAGATTAATGCTGCCTTNAAGTTGGTTNCGGTCGACAATAATTTGGATAATNTCCCCGTCTATTACCTTTCCGATTGGNCCTCCTGCTAAGGCCTCAGGTCCGATGTGACCGATGCAAGCCCCAGTGGACACGCCTGAAAATCGTGCATCAGTAATTAAGGCGATGTTCTTGCCGTANGGGAGATGCTTTAACGCAGATGTAATCTGGTAAACTTCCTCCATTCCTGTTCCCATTGGTCCNCGACATACTAGTACCATCACTTCACCTGGNTTGATTTTCCGTTCCTTAATTGCAAGGATNGCCTTTTTTTCGGTAACAAAAACGCGTGCGGTTCCAGTCATTCGATAGACACCATCATTNTCAACTANACTNGGATCGATGGCNGTACTTTTAATGATGGATCCNTCAGGNGCNAGGTTGCCNCGTGGAAAAGTAATGGTACTAGTCAATCCACGCTGTTTGGCTACATCAGGACTCATGATNACGTCGTCTGGGTCNATTCCATCTTTCTNAAACAACAANTCCTTCAGCCGCTGGCGGCGTTCCGACNTGAACCACCANTCCAAGTTGTGTGCNAGCGTTTTCCCAGTNGACGTCATTACTTCTTCATCAAGCACATTCAATTCNCGTAANCGCAACATTACTTCCGGAACACCNCCNGCTAGGAAAACCTGAATAGTAGGGTGACCAATTGGCCCATTTGGTAGGACGTCANCAATACGNGGTACTTGTTGGTTGATTTNAATCCAATCTTCAATTTTTGGNCGATCAAGTTTGGCAGCGTGNGCAATAGCTGGAATGTGAAGCAANAAATTNGTTGATCCTCCGAAAGCTGCATGTATAATCATAGCGTTTCGAATGGCGGCGTNNGTAATGATGTTACCTGTTTTTGTTCGTTGTTCTTCCAGATGGATTAGTGCCCGTGCAGATCGAGTTGCCATGTCGGNCCAAATGTGTTGCCCCGAAGGTGCTAATGCCGCATGTGTTAAGGTAATNCCNAGACCTTCTGCCACTACTTGCGCCGTTGCNGCNGTTCCTAANAATTGGCANCCTCCTCCTGGACTGGCACAAGCTTTGCATCCCAGATCGGCTGCGTCCTGCAGCGAAATTTCGCCATGGGCAAAGCGCGCACCAATCGTTTGTATCTTTCCNGCATCCTCGCCTTCACTNGGTGGTAGNGTTACTCCACCAGGAATGATTAATCCTGGAAGGTCAGNTACTCCGGCNATGGCAATTAGCATTGCCGGTAAGCCCTTATCNCAGGTAGCTATACCAATAACGCCTCTACGGGTTGGTAATGATCTAATCTGGCGTCGTAGGACAACTGCTGCATCATTTCTAAAAGCTAGGCTGTCCATCATGCCAGTTGTACCTTGTGTTCGCCCGTCACAAGGATCTGAACAATATGACGAAAACGGGATTGCNCCAAGTCTTTTGATTTCAACAGCTGTGGCTTTGACAAGTGAGCCTATTTCCCAATGTCCCGTGTGAAATCCTAGCGCGACAGGACTTCCATCTTCTGCGCGCAGACCTCCTTGTGTACTAACAATTAAAAATTGNTTTTGATTTAGCTCCGCAGGATTCCATCCCATTCCAGCATTCTGACTCATAGCAAAGATGTCACCGCTNGGAGCATTTAGTAACATTTCTTCAGTCAGNGGTAACGAGCCTTTAGGGCCATNAGAGCTCGTTTCTAAGTCGAAGATTTCTGGGTCATGACTATCGATAATTTCATCGAAATTTATTTGAGATTTATTCATTATCCTATACTTGAATTTAGCGTAAACTTAATAGAACGGAGCAGGAGTTCCCTCTTTGTTATGATACNGTTAATCATTTAGTTGGAAAACAGGGATATTATACCATTTTATTGTACTTTTATACATTGCCATAACTAATATGTTTGATGGTATCTACGATGGGTATTTCCGAAATTAGTCAGATACAATCGATTTATAGAGTTTAGAGTTGTAAGATTGATATTCTGTTACCATGAGGTATTTATCTACGGTTTTGAAAAGGAATTATACTGGAATTTCGTTTATTTTTCTCTATTGAATGTCGTCTGCTGCAATCGGAAAATTCTCTCCATTGTGCCTTGACCTAGATGGCTAAGTGGTGTAGAAACTCCGTAATTGGGTTTGGTAACTTTACTCAGAGTTACACTGTTTGATCAAGCGATTTTCCCGAATTAATTTAATCAATAANTTTACGGGATGGTACGTTTTGCCTCTTGGAGCTAGGTTCCAATTGCTNTTGTAACGGTAATGAGGTTGTCATCTGGTTAGATGGCGATAGCTTTTTCTAATATTAATTGGACCNTGNTCCGATCATGTGATTGCGTATTTAGGAAGCTTATAGGTTGGTAAAGTTAATTTGAGTAATGAGAGCAATAGGAAGACGGGGGATCCGAAAAATGAGATTTATAAATTTAGAGGGCATCGAAATAGATTTAGGGAGCACCGGTTTAATGACTACATATGTAATTCGTAACTGGTTANACAGAGTGTTCTCCGTTTAAAAAAAGAAGTGAATTGACGTAACCATATTTGCCCAAGTCTTTGAATATTGAGTTGATATACTCCATTTTGGCTTGTCTTTTCGTGATGGGATTCGAGGGAGTCCCAGTACGTTTCGTTTCGAAAGTTGATACCCAATGGTTGCGGCAATTGGGGATAATAGTGATCCGTAGGTAGCGCCATATACTATTTCCTTTCCTTCGTCTCGGTGATTTTGGCTGGCAACGAGTGCCCCAATGAATGGTGGAATTAGTGCTCCTGCGATAGTATTAACATGAGATCCTCCACCATATCCCCAAAACTCACCAATCCAATGAATCTGAGAGGAACCTCCCCAAATTAGACCAACNCTAGTACAAATCGGAATTGCCATTTCGTCATTGCGTATTCCTGCCAGCCTCGTTCCTAGATAAGACAGTGTTCCTACAACAGCACCATTAAAATAGCCACTAAAAGCTTGGAGNGTTATCTCCGACCAACCNTCAATCCGTTTTCTCCTNTCCTCTTCCATTGGTAATGCCCAGCGAGCGACTTCTAANTTTACTTTTGCCCGAACATGTTTTGGATTGATAGANATCGCTTTTTCAAATGATTCAACTGCGTTCAGCATTTGNTCTAGCTCGTAATACGCTTCGCCCATAAAATTGTAAGCATCAGCATGATTTGGGCTTAACTGAACCGTGATTTTGAAAGCTTGGATAGCTCTTTCAAAATCACGGTTTTTNAGAGACNTTTGCCCTTTTTGGTAGTGACTGNTTGCTTCTTCTCTTTTGTCNGTTCTGTTTTTGTTTTTAGNTATGGCGNTNANTGGTGCAAANAGAACAAAACAACAGAGGAAACATATNGGACTGATGNGTACATGCAATTTTGTATAGCTCATTTTTACCACCGTTTCTATGGTTCTCAGAACCGAGCGATATGATTGGGAGAGCGATTATACTATATAACAGTTAATAGGAGGGAGNGATGCGTTGTTATGAGTTTTATTAGATAGAAAAGGAACTTTATTCAGTAATATATTTTTTCAACTATGTAGTTCCTTGGGTTTACTGCTTTNCCATTGACATAAACACCATAGTGAAGATGAGTNCCTGTGCTTGATCCACTACTTCCGACATAACCAATTACTTCACCTCGTGCNATNTTCTTGCCTTTTTGGATTCCTTTGGCAAATTTCTGTAGATGACCGTAGATGGTTTCCATTTGTGTTACTGGGTGTTTAATTCGGATTGTATTTCCTAGACCGGATCGGCTTCTTTGTACTTTAGTGATGACACCATGTGCCGCAGAAATGACTGGAGTACCAAGTCGTGTTGCAACATCCAACCCACTGTGAAAGTGTCGACTCTTGGTGATTGGATGGATACGGTAACCAAAACCGGAAGAATACCAGTAAGATTTTCTAGTCGAACTCGACAAACGAAGCGGTAAAACAAATGGCATTTGTTCCAATTCGCTAAGACTTCCTAGGACAGCGTCGTATACTATTCTGACTTCGGCTTTTAATTCGGGGATGACCTCAGGTGTTTCTGAGATAGGCGGAGGTGTACTAGAGCCCGGAGTTACGTTTTGAGAATCTGCATCTAATGCGTCGGGAGCTGAGCTAAACGGATCTTGATTTGCTTGTCCGGTTTCGATGATGCTACTGCCTCCTTGGCCCAGAACTCCTGTATTTTCAAGACCTAATACATGTTTAACCGTCTTTACCATGCCACGAACTTCATCCCATTTTGTTTCGTGAAATCTAATCTGCATTNCTTGGTCTTGGATTTTGTTGCTCAACTTTTCAATCGTTAACACTTGGTTTTTCTTTTCTTGATTGGATGATGTAAGTCTTGATGCTGCATTTATCGTAAGATAGATGGATGTNCCTAGCATAACCAAAATCAGGAAGCCAATGGNGCAGAAGAATATCAACATTTCGCGACTAACTGAATGCTGACGCACAGGGCCGCCGGAAGACGACATAACCACAANTGTGTAGGAATCTTTCAAAATACCCGCTCCAAGATGTATGAACCTCAGCGAAATTGTGTTTCGACAGCAGAGTAGGAAAAACCTTACAGATACCCGACTAAACCGAAGTATAGCATAAACGCTAATGCGTTGCAAAGGTTTTGTGAGTAAGCCAAGAGCTGTTCTTTAGCTGTATTATAATCAAACATTTTGCCTGCTAAAACGACCTTCAGTCATTTTTTCTCATGACTAAGGGTATATTTAAAATATATTATGTTTTTGATGTTGTGCTTCTAACGAATTGGATGCAATAAATTAGGATTTTATTGTGTTTTAATATTTAGTTTTTCTAATATTGTCTATTGTCTTTTAACAAGATTTAGGATTAGGGTTGTTTAATTGTGTTTGGTGTAATCTTTCGTTGTAACTCTTTGGGATGAAGGTTTTGGCCGTATTCGATTTTCGTTTCGCCTTGATTTTAAAGTTAGATATTTGCTAAACTGATGATACTATTTTGATGAATAGGTATGAGTCAATGATATGGTAAATGTCTGTGCAACATGCAGCTCAATGGTTGGCTTCTTCGATCAGGAATTATTATTTCAATATTTTGAAGACTTAGGAAACTAAAATCGAGTATGTCTAAATACAAAGTTGGAATTGTAGGTTGTGGCGGTATCGCCCACTTTCACGGCAATAATTATAATCGATTTGATGAATTTGAAATTGTCTCAGTGGCGGATATTAATCAGGGGTCGGTAGATCAATATGCGGAAGAGTTCTCTGTTTCTGGCAAATATACGAATTATCTGAACATGTTTGAGGAGGAAGATCTTGATGTTGTCAGTGTGTGTACTTGGCAGGGAACGCATGCGGAAATCACCATTGCAGCTGCTGGCAGTGGAGTGAAAGGGATTCTGTGTGAAAAACCGATGGCTATCAACTTAGGCGAAGCTGAGTCAATGATTGATGCTTGTGACCACAATGGCGTCAAATTGGTGGTTGGGCATCAGCGCAGATTTGAGGCTATATATACTGAGGCGCAGAAGCTCATTGCAGATGGTATTGTCGGCCAACCAATTACTGTTACCCGCCGTGTTGGGAGCGGTTTATTAAATTGGGGAACACATGTGATAGATTTAACACGGCAAATTCTTGGGGATCCGGAAACTAAGTGGGTGATTGGGCAGGTTGAGCGCAAAACTGATCGCTATGAGCGTCGTTGTGCGATTGAGGACCTTTGTGCTGGTATCATCTGCTTTGAAAATGATACCCGTTTAATACTCGAAATCGATATGCCTCCACCGCACATAAACAATATTTTTGTGCATGGTAGTGATGGAATTCTAACTTCAGAAGACGGAAAACTCAAGGTTCTTAGAGGGAAAGAGGGATGGCAGACAATCAATCCTGTTGCAGACGGTGAAGATCAATGGTCAGAGTTTCTGGCTTGGCTTGATGGGCGTATTAACACTCATCGTTGTAGTGGGGAACAGGCATGCTATACTATCGAAATCATGATGGCAATATATGAGTCAGTTCGAACTAAAGGGCTTGTTGAGATGCCTCTAAAAACCAAAGAGTCACCGCTCATTATGATGATTTCGGATGGAACATTACCAGTTGAAAGAGCAGGTAAATACGACATTCGAGTGCCTTTTTAAGGTGGAAATTAATAGATCGGTGGTTGTTAACAAGTGGGAAAAAGAATAATAGAAGCTGATACAGATAAGTCTGTATCTCCAATCGAAATCATACAAATATGTCTTGGCTCTTACCTATTAAGAGTTGCAGAAGCGGATGTTGCTTGGGTTTTTAATCCCTGGCCTGACATTAGCAAATACCTCATTCATCAACAGCTTGATTTTAATGGGGTTGTCTATCCAGACTTGCGTGTGCAAAATGGGGTTAGCTGTAACCTGATAGAGTTTCCTCTTCTCCATGCCATGTTTGTCCAAGGAATGATTTTTCGTGGTGAAAAGCCAACCTTGGTTGGTACTGAAAAACAAATTCGTCTTGGTAAGGAAAGTTTTAAGCGTGGTCTGTACGGTTTTTATGATGTTGCTGAGATGGAGAATTGCGATTTGTCTCAAACCGAGATGGAAAATTTGATGCGGGAAATTGAGAGTCTGGCCGTGGGTGGCATCAAAGAAATGGATGAGTTGATGGGTTTTGTGTCCCTTGTTCCTTTGGAAGAAGCCCCAACGTCTAAAACAGCAACAAATTATAATGGTGTACGAATTTGGAAAGAAGCTGTTAACGTATATGGTGTTGAGTATAAAGGGGAATCGGCTAAGATTGATTGTAACTTAGTTTCAGGGGAAAGTTATATTCCTCCGCTTGATATTGATACCAAGAATATACCATTTGCATCTTTCCAGATTATTGACACTGGGGAGGAAGATGGGTTTTCGCCAAAGAGTTGTTTGCATACTATCATCCAATGGCGTGACAAAGTGATTTGTATAGACTTGCCGATGAATTCCTCATACCTCTTGGATAAAGTAAGTCTATCGAAAAATGAGATAGACGCGGTCATCTTTACACATAACCATGATGATCATATAGGTGACATATCCATTTTGCTCCAGATGGATAAAAAAGTTACAGTCCTCTGTCCTAAGATTATCTGGAAGTCAATCCTATTGAAAGCATCAAATATGCTTGATATGAACATTGAGGATCTAAGCGCCTATTTCGATTATCGTCCCATTCTATATGGTGAAGAATATGATTATGTGGGACTGCGCATTTTAGCGCATCCATCGCTTCATCCAGTGCCATGTGCTATTTATCGTATTCGTGGGATTGTGGATCAAGAATGGAAAGTGTATGGTCACATGAGTGATATTCTGAACTTTACAAGGTGTGAGAAGCTGCTTGAAAGCGGAAGTATCACGCAGGAACGTTATCAGGCATATCGTGACTTTGTTCTTGATTCTGTACAAGTAAAGAAAATTGATGTTGGTGCTAGGACTGGGACAGAAGAAGTTTCCGTTCACGGGGCTTGGCGAGATTTTTTGGATGATACTTCAGAGCATATTGTACTTGCTCACATCAATCGAGAGCATTTGGAGGAAGAGGCTACAGTTCTTGTTGGACAGGTTGCCTTCGCGGGGTCAGCTAGGAATCTGAGTGGCAGCCAGGTAAGTAACCAATACGCAACTCATGATATATATCGTCAACGAGCGATCAGTTTTCTTCGTGATTATATGTCCAATTTGCTTGAGGATAGTTTTTTTTCCGATTCAATTCGGGTGGAGCAATTGCAGGCGTACATCGGCATTTTGGCTGATAATGAAATTCGACTGATTCAACCCCAAACCCCATTCCTAAAAAAGGATGAAAAATCTGATTTTGTTTGTATGTTAGTCAGTGGTTCGGCTAGTGTCTGGACAGGGGAGAACGGTAGTTTAAGTCAAGTAACTGTAGTTGGGGCTGGCGATCTTATCGGTGATATTGGTGCGCTTGAGTTCAAACCTAGGAATGCTAACGTGAGGTCCGAAAACTATGTTCATGTGCTTCAAATCCCTGCCGCTCTTTTTCGTGAGGTAGCTATTCTGTTTGGGATCTATAAACCAAATGGGGGTGGGATATTACAACGAATATGGAAGAATCGGCCAATTATTCAGGCGTCAACAATTTTTGGACAAAACGTTCCATTTCGTCTGCAGAATAAAGTCGCGCAGTATGCAACTGAAGTTCCCTTAGATGCAGGCGAGCGTTTTTTCCCAGATAATAATGGTATGGAATCGATCTATCTGGGGAAATCTCCAGAGCACTTTTCTATTAGGTTCAAAGATCGCGAGGTGTCTGATATCATCGAACCAATCTTTGGTGAGAATAATTTGCTTTCTCATGAAGTTATGGAATACCAAGTTGTGGCAGCCCAAAGAACAACCGTTCTGAAAATTGAATTAGGATCTAACTTAGACTGGATAATGGACGTGCCTTTGTTTAGATTACGTCTTACAGAGTTAGCTGGTCGTCGTGAAATTGAGTTGGAACGCGCCGCACGACCTAGAAAAAGTGGTTAATCAGTAGCTTTTTCAGCATTTGCTCTAGTTTGTCCTTCTACTGATAGTGCACGTGCACCGACGCCAAGTATGGCAAGAAACCCTTCAGAATCAACGTGATTGAAATCTCCAATTGCTTCCATTGAGGCGGTTTCCTCCGAATAAAGCGAGTGTGGGCTTCCTGTAGCTGAATGGAATGTAATGTTGCCTTTATATAGCGAGACAGTGATTTTTCCAGATGCTAGTTTTGTAAACGGTTTGATTGATCCTAGTAGTGATTGCGTCACTGGGGCGAACCAATAGCCTTCATAAACCTGTTCTGCGATTTGCATTGATACCTGATCAAAGACACGCCTTGCTCGCCGATCGAGTATTAGTTGTAACAGATATTCGTAACATTTGCCAATCAACTCCATTCCAGGTGATTCGTATACACCTCGACTTTTTATGCCGACAAAGCGATTCTCTACTACATGGGTTCCAATTCCTACTGCGTTGCGTCCTCCAATGCGATTTGCCTGGTCTATAGCAGCCAGTGGTGTTACTGGGCTACCATTAACTGCTGTGGGGATCCCCTGTTCAAAAGAAATGGTAAAATATTCAACTTGATCAGGAGCATCCTTTGGATGACATCCCATCCCCGGGGTAATAAAATCTGCAGGCGTTTTGAGCGATTCTAATCGACCTGCTTCGTGTGTCAGCCCAAGTAAATTAGCGTCAGTTGAATAAGGCTTTTCGTGTGTGGCGGTTATCGGCAGGTCATTCTGTTGACAGAAGTTGATCATTTCTTTGCGGCCGCCGAAGCGATCAAGAAATTTTTGATCGCGCCATGGTGCATATATCTGAATGTTTGGGTTCAGCATATTCGTGGCTAGTTGAAAGCGTACCTGATCGTTACCTCGTCCGGTTGAACCATGGGATAGAATGTTAATTTGACGTTTTCGAAGTTCAGGCAAAATTGCTTGAACTGTTATGTGCCGGGCTATTCCAGTTGTGTTCCAGTATCCACCTTCGTATTTTGATTGTGCTTGGATTAGTTTGAGTCCTGCTTCAGCAAGTGCATCTTTAGCATCGACAATAATTGCTTCGTCTGCGCCTGATGCAAGCATTCGGTGGCGAACATCGTTGATATTCTTCTCATCAGGTTGGGCTAAGTCGGCGCTGAAACAAACAACTTTGACGTCATGATTGACTAACCATCGCGTCATCGTGCAACTATCAAGCCCACCTGAAACGGCAGCACCAATTGTCTTCCCCTTCAGTTGATCAACGTTCAAAGTGACTATTCCTTTTCCGACGGATTAAAGATCATGGGTTTTTTGGCGATCATAAGCTTAGTTATGGTTTCCTGTTGATAGTAAAATAACTATTCCCGAATGATATGCGACGATAGCCGATTTTATCGCTAATATTTAGACTTGTCAAGAGGAAACAAGTCCAAGGTTCTTTAATGCTTGCAGGTACAGTTAGCGTGTGTTAGAATTTCGAATTATACTTTAATTGATTATGAACTGTTTCCTCAGGAATAATTAGTGGAAGGGAGTGTTCTGGTACTAAACGCCAGCTATGAACCGATAAACATCTGCAACTTGAGGCGGGCGATGAAGATGATAATTAAGGGGGTTGCTCGTGCTGAAGAAACGTCAGATCGGCAGATTCGATCGGTTGCTACAGCGATTCAGGTTCCTCTTGTTATTCGTCTCGTTCGATATGTAAGAATCCCTCACATTATGGTGAAATTCTCGCGGCGAAATGTTTTTATGCGTGATCAGTATGCCTGTCAGTATACAGGCGAGGAGTATCCCAAGCACTTGTTGACTATTGACCATGTTATTCCCCGATCTCGAGGTGGTATGACAACGTGGGGTAATGTTGTGACTGCGTGCAGGAAGTGCAATATCAAAAAGGGTAACAGGACGCCTAGCGAAGCGAATATGATGCTCATTCGTAAACCGAAGTCCCCAACAATTATCACCTATATGCACATGAGCTACCAATTTCGTCATGATCCGTCTTGGAAAAAATACCTCTACCTTAACTAGATCAGTTCCAACCTTTGTTTTCTTAGTCCTTGGAATCANCATCNTATCCTTCNTTCTACTTTCGTGNAGCTATACACCTCCAAANAATTATTACATTGAATTTGCNTTGATGGAGGAGTGGGGTGAACATAACCGGCAGCAAAGTAATCGTCAGTTAGGGGATGTTGTTGTTCATCCAGNGGAATCGGAGCCGCTTACTATTGCTTTTGAAGTGGGTTATGCNCCTCNGGGNCTTATTGAGTTCATACCTGTTGCNGAAGAGTTTCNGGTTATTCCCGAAGTTGTCCCTCCAATTNAAAAAACAAAAGTTATCATCTCGATTCAAGAGANAGCCTTGGAGACAGTTTTTCGTCAAGAGAAGATCCATATGGTTCACTATCGGGCAAAAAACGGNCGTCTTANNGGGNAATCAAACGTGGTCCAGATTAATTTCGTGCCGGNGTCTTTCTCGGANCGCTCNATCTATGCAGAATTTTTAATGATTACTGCTATAGTTCATGGTGCTCAACTTGAGAAGGATACAGTTGATGTTGTCAAGTGTGTGGTCGAAGATGATAATGGATCACCAGTCATGAGTTTGGAAGGTAATATTTTGACCTATCTTAAATATAAGGAAGCTCTGATAGAAAAACAAGAATGGGAAAATCAATTGCAGATTGTTAANTATTGAGATGACNCANCATCTAGAAAAACTCAGGTACAATTGGGAATTTCAGAACGGTTACCAAAATGGCAGGAAATATTGGAGCCGTTTTTTTGTGATCTATGTTTTACCAAATAGATTCAATTCAGTTAGACTTGGTATCACTGTGAGTAAAAAAGCTGGAGGGAGTGTCCAGCGGAATCGAATTAAACGTTTGNTTCGTGAATCATTTCGGTTTATCAAGTGCAAACTGAAGAAAGGTTATGATATTATTGTTATNGGCCGTAAGCCGGCGTTTCAACTTAAGTGTCAGCAGGCACAGTCAGAACTCATGTNTCTTTTTCGCAGGGCAAGGCTTTTTGTAANNTGAAGTTTATACCAATTATATTTATTAAATTCTATCAATCCCTGATNTCGCCTTTCTTCCCNCCGGTTTGTCGGTTTNGTCCTACATGTTCAGAATATTCAATTCAAGCTTTTGNTAAGTACGGAATTTTTAAAGGNGGATGGATCTCATTGANACGATTNTGCAGATGCCATCCGTATCATCGAGGNGGNTNCGATCCTTTGGTATGATCTTCGNNGTATNCCTTATTTTCTTCATACATTGAATCAACGATATTTTTTAAGGACNTAGTGNATTAAATGGAAAAGAATCACATTTTATTTTTTGTCTTATCAGCTTTGATTATGATTGTGTATTATGTTTTTATTGCTGATAAAATTCTTCCCAATCANCAGGAAAGNAGAAAGCAAGGGGAAAGAAAAACTGTCGTTGATAAATCGTCGACAATANCTGATATGNCAGATGAAGAATNCAAGTNATCTGGTGATATGTTAGGGNACACGGAAGTTGAAAAANTGTCACCAACCNGTGTTGCNAAGAGTTTAGAATTGGCAGCTAGCCAGNGNCCCACAATTGACGTAGANACGCAAAAGTATGAAATCAGTTTANCAACAACCTTAGCAGTTCCNTTGGAATGGTCGCTCAAGNATTATTCCGATCGCTCAAAAAAAGACTNGCANNAACCNTTGAACCTAATACCTCGGACTATCGCCACATGTCTTTCAATCCAACCNCTNGATAACAATATAAAGCTAGATTGGATTGAGTCGNNTTGGACTNTTGAAGATGATCTCTCCGNGATAAATCTAACTTCTCCAAATTCAAAACCNCAGAGCTTAACTTTCCACAAGGATGTTGGTNAGAACTTAAGAGTTTTTAAAAAATTCACTTTTTATTATGATAGTTATTTTGTTGATTTAGATCTAAGTTTTNAAAACCTTTCNNATAATGTGTCGATAACTTCNTTAGATGAGNGTGGTTACGAGCTCAAATGGGGGCCTGGTATAAACGCTGATTTATTGCCACACGAGGNAAAGTCTGGTTCAACTAGTCGATATGGGAAAAAAGGTGTTTTTACCTATACAGGTGAAGGCAATTTGAAAGTNGAACTTGAAGAGTCTGAGGANTCAGCAANCATTAAGTGGGCNGGTATTACAAACAAGTACTTTGCCGCACTGATGCTACCTNANCCAGATCTNGAAGCGGAATTCAAGCGTGAAGTCAGNGGGGAAAAAACTTCGNCTAAATCTGTTATTGNGCCGAATGAATCCGCAATATTAAGGATTCGGGGNNTAANNCTAAAACCAAGAGAGAAACGGACAAANCTCTTCCGGNTNTACGTTGGTCCTAANANAGAAAAAAATTTGANACAGGTTGAGTACCGAAGCGNAGGTTNGGACGAGCCTTATCCTTCGCCTCTACTTCATAAAATTGTTGATTTTGGATGGTTCTGGTTTCTGGCGTGGCCAATGCTATGGGTTTTGAACGCCTCCTNCAACATTTTTGGTAATTATGGTATTGCCATTATTCTGTTGACTGTCATNATAAAGTTGATTTTATTTCCATTTACACGAAAAAGTTATCAATCTATGAAAGATATGCAGAAATTGCAGCCGGAAATTGCCGAGCTCCGTGAAAAATATCGGGATGATCCGCAAAAGCTTAATCAGGCGACGATGTTACTTTATAAGAGACACAAAGTGAATCCTTTCGGAGGTTGTCTTCCTATGCTTCCGCAAATGCCGATTTTTTTTGCTATCTTTTCTCTGCTNGGTAGTGCAGTTGAATTGCGTGGNCAACCGTTCTTTNTATGGATAGATGANCTGACTGCGCCNGATGAATTTCTTNNTCTNCCNTTCTCCATTCCTNTTTTGGGGAATTCNCTTCGTTTACTTCCTATCATTAATGCCGTAGCNACTTGGTTTTCGTCAAAGATGACTNNAACAGCACCTGCTGCTGACAATACGCAGGCCAAGATGATGCAGTATTTACCATTTTTCTTTGTATTCATGTTTTATAATTGGGCATCTGGNTTTGTNCTTTACTGGTTGGCTCAAAGTGTTTTCACCNTTGGACAAAACTTGGTAACTAAGAAGATGGTAAAAGATGAGCTAAAAGAGAGTGAGNCTGAAGTNCCAGAACAGAAGCGAGCAAAATCAAACAAGTGATTCTCTCAGANACTATATCAGCCATCGCAACGCCGAACGGTGAGGGAGGAATCGGTATTATTCGTCTCAGNGGACCACTGGCGATTCCAATTTCAGCTGTTCTTTTCCACCCNTCCCGTCAGATCTCTGATTTCAAGTCTTACACTATTCACCACGGCCAAGTCATNGATCCAGAATCGAATCAGGTCGTTGATGAAGTCCTACTTAATGTTTTTCGGTCGCCGAAATCTTANACTACTGAAGATATGGTTGAATTTAATTGTCATGGAGGNAGTATAATACTTAGACGTGTTCTTGAATTGACATTGAAACATGGGGCACGAATTGCTGATCCGGGAGAATTTACCAAGCGTGCTTTTCTGAATGGTCGGATAGATCTCGCACAAGCGGAAGCTGTTATAGACTTGATTCAAGCCAAAAGCGACATTGCCCGTCAGATGGCTGTGGATCAATTGGGTGGGAAATTGTCTCAGACTATTGCAAGTATTAATGATCAGATTATAGGTTTACTGGCGGAGACAGAGGCCATGGTTGATTTTCCTGACGAAGATCTTGATTTTATGGATTTTAGCAAAATTTTACAGTCGTCAAAAGAGATTCGATTGGCATTGGATGAGTTGATTGCCACAGCTAATGACGGTCGAATCATACGCGAAGGTATCAATTGTGCCATTTTAGGTAAACCTAATGTCGGTAAATCAAGCCTGTTGAATGCATTGTTAGAGACAGATCGGGCTATTGTAACCGAAATTCCTGGGACAACACGTGATACGATTGAGGAATCAGTCAGTATTAGCGGGATTCCTCTGAATTTAATTGATACAGCTGGCATCCGTGAAACAGATAACCTTATTGAACAACATGGGGTTGAACGGAGCAAGTCTTTCTTGGCGGAAGCAGACCTTTTACTGGTTGTGATTTCTGCTGCCGATCCGATGGATAACGTGGATATCGATTTGCTCCACAGTACGGTCGATCGCAAAGCGGTGATAATCCTCAACAAGATAGATTTACCTATGCGGACGCTTCCGGTACAGGTAAAGGAGCAGGTTCAGAACAAACAAATTATTGAGACATCTGTCTTACATAGCAAAGGTGTCGAAAATCTAAAGTCGGCAATTTTGACAGAGGTATTGGTTAGTCATGACGTGGGAGATCCAAGAACATCGGTATCAACAATCGTTACAAATGTGCGGCATTATGATGCCTTGCGGCGGGCAAAAGCTGATCTTAGTTGTGCTATTGACAGCTTGTGCCAGCGGCAATCACCTGAATTCGTTGCCCTTGACTTACGTGGGTGTTTGGATCAACTTGGTGAGATTGTCGGTAAGACAACAAACGAAGACATTTTAGGACGTATTTTTTCACAATTTTGTGTAGGGAAGTAGTTTGATTCCGACCAATTAAGATGGGAGTATGATAATAATATGGATTTTGTGTACCGTAGAAACTATAGAGGTAAACTCAAAGCGATAATTTTAGATTGGGCTGGTACCACTATGGATTATGGATGCTACGCACCAGCTGTTGTTTTCGTTGCGGTATATAAACGAAAAGGAGTGCCTATTTCAATGGAAGAAGCACGTGTTCCAATGGGTGCGCATAAGAAAGTACATATTCGTAAGATTTCACAGCTAGGTTCAGTCTCGGAACGTTGGGAAGAAATACATGGACGGAAACCCAATGAAGATGATGTTGATGAGATGTTCGCGGATTTTGTGCCGCTACAACTAGCCTGTTTGGCAGACTATTCAGATTTGATTCCTGGTACGCTTGAAGCAATCACACGTTTTCGGGAACGAGGTTTGAAAATAGGGTCTACAACGGGATATCTGCCTGAAATGATGGCAATGCTCAAGGAAGAGGCAAGCCAACGCGGATACGGGCCAGATTCGTCGGTATGTGCTGGTGATGTCCCTGCTGGGCGTCCCGAACCGTGGATGTGTCTTGAAAATGCTAAGAATCTTGGTGTGTATCCTATGGAATCTATTGTTAAAGTGGATGATACACTTCCTGGCATTGATGAAGGGTTGAATGCGGGTATGTGGNCAATAGGTCTAGCCAAAACGGGGAATGAAATTGGATTGAACCAGGAAGAAATTGAGGCGTTGACCGCTGATGAACTCCAAGTCAAACTGGAGGNCGCATATCNACGGATGTGGCANGTGGGAGCNCATTATGTAGTTGACGGAATTTGGGATGTTCCAATAGTTCTAGATTTGATCGACGAGCGTTTGTCACGTGGTGAACGTCCCTGATGNNCTTTCGNTACAAACTTAATTGTTTGAGTATTNAACGTTACTAGTCNTTTTTTTACCTTGANATTATAGNCACAATAATTAAGAAATGACTGATCAGCGACAAGGACCGATTACCACATTTTTGTTGAGTTCACCGGAAATTGTTTTTGTTTNCTATGCTATTTTTGCTTCCTTTTCAACCTACTTCTGTATGTATGCTTTTCGTAAGCCNTTTGCCGCNGCAACGTTTGCTGGGCTGCAATTNTTTGGCACNACTATCAAACTAAAAAAAGCGATTGTGGTNAGCCAAATTATTGGTTATGCACTTTCAAAATATGCNGGGATCAAGATTTGTTCGGAAATTTCACCTCATAAACGTTTATTTACACTGNTATTTCTTATNNTNTTTGCTGAATCANCGCTGATTATCTATGGAATTCTGCCAAACAATTATAAGGTATTCGCGATTTTTTTAAANGGGATTCCCCTTGGGATGGTGTGGGGACTCGTGGTCTGGTATTTNGANGGCCGGCGAACTTCGGAACTGCTTCTTGCTGGTCTCAGTTGCTCCTTNATTCTCGCTAGTGGTATTGTTAAAGATTTCGGCCGAGCTGTAATGGGNGGGGTGGTTGCTGAGTGGTGGTCAAAGATACCTCTCTTGGGAACAATAATTAGTAGATTGATGGGNGAAGTCAGTGAAGGATGGATGCCTGCAGTTGTAGGTCTGCATTTTCTCCCTTTCTTTTTTATCTCAGTTTGGCTCCTCAACCAGTTNCCTCAGCCAACTGAATCTGATATAGANGCTCGTACGGAGCGAGAAACGATGGATGGTCCGGAACGGCTTTCGTTTCTTAAACACTTTCTTTTAGGAATATTTCTTCTTTGCATAGCTTACTTTTTCCTAACTGCCTATCGNGATTATCGGGACAATTATCAGGTCGAAATTTTTAATGAACTTGGTTATGTTTATGAAGATAATAAAACGATTATTACGCAAGCCGAAACAATCGTAGCGTTTGGTGTGATATGNGCGNTNGCACTGATTTACTTAATTAAAAATAATCGGTTGGGTNTAATAGGTGCGTATGGAATTATGGTTAGTGGTATTTTGTTGATGNGCGTCAGTACAATCCTTCTTGATGCCAANATTCTTGATGGTTTTTGGTGGATGACGNTGGTTGGACTTGGTGCTTATTTGACCTATGTACCTTACGGTTCTGTTTTATTTGATCGATTAATTGCTCATACCAAGTATGTTGGAACTGCTGTTTTTGNTATCTATGTTGCTGATGCTNTTGGTTATACTGGTTCTATTAGTGTTCAAATATACGAAGACCTTTTTGCAGGTGATAANACNGGAGTGCTTGGTTTTTTTAGGACTTTAACTTATTTAATGTCAATAGTGGGGANTTTTTGTCTGNTGGGTAGTTGCTTATATTTTTTGAATCGTGGTGCTGATACTGTTATTAGGGANGGNNAGAATGANTGATAGAGATTCAANGCCNAACATTTTANTTATTATGACCGATCAGCAGCGTGCCGANACTATCGGAGCTTTGGGAAACCCNATTATCCAGACCCCTGCTTTGGATAGGCTGGTGTCNGGAGGAACTAGTTTCACTTCAGCTTACTGTCCATCACCTGTGTGTGTTGCTTCACGATGCAGTTTNTTATTAGGTGAATATCCACATCAGACGGGAACANTTTCAAATACACCAATGCCACAGGANCGGAAATCGTTGATGAACTTNCTCAACGAAGCTGGATATCAAACACATGGGATTGGGAAGATGCATTTTTCACCAGATAGCGAAANAATGTGGGGATTTGAATCGCGCGACNTTTCCGAAGAGGGATCAGGTCAAGACCATTANCGNGATTTTATTGATCAGCATGGCTACGATTATATTGCCGCTACGCATGGTGAGCGGAGTGAATTCTACTATATTCCACANCCTTCGCAGTTNCCCGAACGTCTGCATCACACTAAGTGGGTGGGAGATAGAACTCTCGATTTTCTGGATCGACGGGATTCATCTNGCCCGTTTTTTTGTTGGACNAGTTTCATTAAACCGCATCCTCCATTTGAATCTCCTGTCCCGTGGAACCGACTTTATCGAATGATTGAGATGGACCTTCCATACATTNCACCGGATAATGATCAGTTATTAACCTATTGGAATCGTTTGCAGAACCGCTATAAATACCGNGATCAAGGTTTAGACTTGAATCTTGTTCGAGTTATGAAAGCCGCCTACTANGCTGCAATTTCGTTTATTGATTATAACGTTGGTCGCATACTTAATCAACTTGAAGATGAAGGTATTCTTGATGAGACACTTATCCTGTTCACGTCNGATCATGGTGAATTTCTGGGTGANTATAATTGTTATGGTAAACGATCTTTTCTCGATTCGGCAGCTCGCATTCCTNTGCTCGNACGTTATCCGACCCGATTTACGCCGAATACGCTATGTGACCAGCCTGTTAGTTTGGTNGATGTTTTACCAACTTGTTTCTCTGTAGCAGGAATTGAAGTNCAGTCACAGCATATTGGAACTGATTTGNCTGAAATAGCTTCAGGGAAATCCGANCGGGATGAAATCATTGGTCANTTGGGGCAGGGGGCGACNGGACTCTATGCTTTGATCACCNGCAAGTTCAAATACATCTACTCAGCTGCTGACCAAAAAGAATGGTTGTTTCGCCGCTTGCCGAATCGATTTGAGACGCGAAGTCTGGTTGGTAATCCAGTTTTTTCGCATGTCGTGACTGCGTATCGAAATCGCCTGATCAGGTGGTTTAAATCTGATGGGTATGAACAGCCAATTGATGGGAATCAATGGCGTAAATTTCCGTCGATACCGAGTGTTGCTGATGATCCAGATGCCGAGCAGCTTTTCCAAGATGGTAGGTCTGTCTCTGATAGGTTCCCAGATGGTTACAGCCCGAAAATCGACCCTACAAAACCTGCTGATTTCAGAGAGTTTTGATTAGNGTTGGGTTCTTCAAAAGGATATATACTTCTATGTCAACTGAACGATTTGGATAAAGCTAGACTGTTTCCAATCGTTCATATGAAGAGGAAACTCTTCTTTAAAGGCAGGATTATTGGAAACTTAACGATGCCCAGTGTGTGGCATCCCGAACAGCCTTTTCTGGTGAGATTTTTGATCTTAATAGGTGCCCGACTGTGGAGCGTAATGTTGGTTGGGTCGCGTCTTGGTATCGGAAATCGATGCTCCATCGGACATGATTAGATTTGTTTGGTAGTCCCCGATGAAAAAGTAGATTGCTGAATATAACAACATCTTTCGGATTAATTTCTATTGGGATAGCTCGTTTTATTAAGGGGCTAAGAGCATCATTGTGAATCCGAAGGTAATATTGATCTTTGTTGTGTCGTACGACCCCGTTTCTGTGACTTTCCGGCACAAACTCCATGCACCCATTTCTCCGATTGACGGGAACTAGTGGAGTCCAAACGTTCACCATTCGTAATATGTCTGAGTTCCCGCTAGTATAACCTGCATCCTGATGCCAGGGCACTTCGGTCCTTTTGTTCTCAGGTAGTTTCGGTCGGACACTATAATTTGGGTAGATACGGATTTCCGGTCCTAGAATTTGGTTCGCTATTTCAAGTAATCGAGAGTGTGCAAAGAGAGTGTAAAACCCCTCTAGATGCAATTCGGGACGAAAAATTGTCGGCACTTCGTCCGGTGAATTTTCAAACAGATGTATTAGGCGGGTGTCGAATGGACTGTCTGCGAATAGATCTGTAAGTTTACCTTCTTCCAGTCGTCTTCTCGCCAGCTGATTGACCAAGATCTCACAGTCACGTTTTAGATCTTCCAAACAGGAGTCTTCCAAAACATCGTGAACGATGGCAAATCCTTGGTTGTGAAAAGATTCAATAATTTTTTTCATGGTCAAATGAAGATTTTATAGGTCCGAATTCCNAGTGAAGGACCTATAATTGCCCAAATTGATCCGATCACATAATCGCCNAAGATTAATCCNAAAAACAGTGGAGCGAATCGACGGTGCATCTGCAACCCACCATGTTTCATNATCAGGNACTTGAATAACCANGCCAACAAAAATGTGAACCAAAAGTACTCCATAGCGTAGCTGATNGCNAGTGCNTAACCCGCTGGATGAAACGGCCACCACAAGAATCGCATGCGCATGAACATCATTCCAAAGGTCAATAAGGCTCCANTTCCCATGAAGCTGATTTTTGTTGGGTTCGGGNCCGTTGGATCCTGAAGCCAGCGTTGTAATCGATTGAAAGATTCCCANCCAACCCAACTTTTAAACCCGCCGCTGGCAATAGCACCATTTCGAAAAGTAATATCCAGATTTGCCCAGAATGTNGTCAGTATTCCAACTACAATAGCAATTANCATGGCTATCCAAACGCCCTTGTTTCCGATTCCTGTGGTTTCNGCCATTTTGAAAGCTTCTATTTGGTTNGGCATNGGATGATTTCGGTAACCTCGATTAAACCAGTAGAACATTGATACTATTGTCAAACTAGAGGGGTTAAATTGTCTTGTTCCACCTACGGTTGCCATAATATCGTGTGGGTTGACGTAGTAAATTTCGTGNGGGGTGCCCAGTTCTGCTCTTACACGTGTGATAGCGATTGAGAGTAGGAAATATAAACCAAAGAAAATGCTTGCTGTCCACAAGTTCATTCCCGCTAAGTTAACGAAAATTCCGATTAAGGCAAGTGAGCCGATCAAACCAATGAAAGCCCAGCGGTAAGGCATTGGTTCATCCGAATCGNTGAGCTCTGTTTCCATACCTATTATNTTTCGAATGACTTCAGTTAAGTGGCTACGTGTTACCCAAACTGCAATGAAGAAAAGAGCTATCCAGGAGCCGGATGCCTGATCATTAAGTGCTGGGTAATGTCTTGTTCCAAGCGCGTAGCCAATTACCCGTTGGACTGATCGAAGTAAAAAGAAAAACCAGCATGAAAAAGATAAATCAAGTGGTAGGAAAAAAGCCAGGCCAATCATAAATGGGTACATCGAAATCCGAACTCCCCGCAACCCNTTCCATGGTCGTTCCGTGAAAATGTGATCCCAAACTGGTTTCATTTTGATGTATGGAATGCTTGGAACTGATGGGCTGAGGTAAGCAACCCCATTGATCAAACCAATCACAAACGCAATTGCAAAACCGATCCACATCATTCGGTCTTGGATCAGTTTGGTGCCCATGTCTTCTGNGAGCTTAAGTGGCAATTGGATGATGGGGTAAGCTAGTTTTTCCTGTTCTGTCCATTGTTTACGGATAATGGTATTAATGCAAAGCATTGAAAACATCATTAGCAAGAACAATAGTCCCCACAATAAAAGTGGTTTAATCCAGATGGCGACATTTCGTGCTATATAAATTGAAGATTCTCCTTCGTAAAATCCTTTTAAACTGTATAAATCGGTAATAGTCAACCAACGTGGAATATAGTGCCAGAAGAGGTTCTGCCATTCGTTTTCAGGGCTGGCAAACCAGAAGGGGTGAACAATTGCACCGAACATGTTTTGGATGGTATCATGCCCGGCGAAAGTACAAGAAAGTGCCACCATGATGTAAACGGTTAAGAGTTCGGCTTGAGTTAATGCTGCCGCNGGCTTAAGANGTTTGATCAATAAATTTAGAAGTATGATAGTGAAAAGAATGAAGATAGGTTGTATGAAAAGCGGCANGCATGAACCGTCAAGTGAGTAGTACTTTACTTCAACGAGCGTCATCCAGTAGACGTTAACTGGAATGAGAAAGATTCCCAATATTAAAGTGCGAGGAGTGACTTTGGTGTGTGTATGAGGCTCTTCTCCGATATGATTCCTTCTATTCATTGTCACCTTGTAGGGGAAGAGTTTTGTTGGTTGATGCTGAATGGTTCGAGCGAGAGAGATGTATTGTCTTGCGTAATTAATTCTGCAATGAGTTTGCCAGTTATGGGAGCAAGCAGTATTCCATTTTTATAATGACCTGATGCAACAATGACATTGTTATACTTTGTTAATCTGCCGAGGTATGGTTTTCCTCTTCCTTTTGGTCGTAGCCCTGCACTTGTCTTTAGTAATGTCTTTTTAGCTAGCGCAGGTACAAGTTGGATTGCTGACTCGAGGATTTGATGGATACCAGATAGTGTTGTCCGATCGTCGAATCCTGCATCTTCAACGGTAGCACCAACCCAAAGTTTTCCATCGGCTCGTGGGACAATATAGGTTTCAAGTCCATGAATTGGCCGGTTTATAATTGGTTCCGCTGTTTCAGCTATAATCATTTGTCCTTTTGCTGGTTTAACTGGTAAATTAACATCTAAAAAATTAGTAACTTGATGTGACCAAGGTCCTGCNGCGATGACGAACTGATCTCCAAAGATATGCCCCCCGCTGCTTTTAACACCTANNACTTGGTTGCCATCAAATAAAAATTGATTGACAGAATAGCCATTCAAGAATTTTGTTCCTAGCTTGGTAGCGGCACGAGCTAATGCTCTTACCAGCCTTGGGTTCCGTACTTGTGCGTCATCTGGGAAGTATACGCCTCCTAAAATTTTTTTCGAGATTGAAGGCTCAAGTGCTTGGGCGTCCTCAGAAGATAAAATTTCAGCTGAATATCCATTGTTTAGTCGGCGTTGTGCTAGCCCCTCCCAATTTTTTTTCTCTGCTTCCGTTAAAAAAATGTATAGAATACCTGACTGAGTAAATTCGATATTTATATCGGTAACTGTTTGTAATTCTTTTGCTAGGGCAGGATACAATGCGAGACTATGACGACAGAGTTCGGCATAGGGATTCTGTGTAGATGCATGGCATGCCAAAATGCCAGCTGCCGCCCATGAGGCTGCTGAACCGACGCAGTTCTCTTTCTCGATTACGGTAGCTTCAACTCCTAGTTTTGCTAGATAGTAGGCAATCGAACAGCCTATGATACCACCACCGATAATAATTACTTTGGCTCTAGTTTGATTCAACGTGTCTCTCACTTCCTCTGTGTTCTATCAAGGAAGAATTCAGTTGTAAAAGATGAAAATTGAAAATGGTAATTCCCAAATTTTCATTTGACAGTGCTAACTTTGCAGACGTATACTACCATTGATTTCCACAGTTGAAAGTAACTAGTCTATGAAACCTATTGTCATATATCTTATCTTGCTTCTATCATTAATTGTTGATGCTACTGCACAGGTTATGGATTCGGAGACAGGTCTCCTCTTTGAATATCAGGCTATGCGAGTATCTGCCGCACCAGTTGTTGATGGACACTTGGATGATCCTGCTTGGAAAAGTGCTACCCCGCAGAAGTTAGAATGGGACTTTACGGATAACCGGCTGTGGCGTCCTTCAGCTGATTTTTCGGGTGTTTTCGCAGGGGTTTGGTTCGATGGATTTCTTTACCTTGCGTTTGAGTTTGCAGATGATCAACTGAGAGTCAAGAATAACACAATTACACAGCAAGATCGACTTGAAATTTACATAGATCCTGAGAGAAACGGATACAAAACCAATCAAACTCGATATATTATACCGGTAGGGCACGCTGGGAATCAACCGCCTTCGCCTCTTATACTCGCTACGTGGGCNAGTAATCTAAAATCCGTTGAGTTAAGCTTTAATTTACGCCGAATACCTAAAAANGGGCAAAAGATCAATTTTGGTTTTCATTATGTCGATGTTGATGGAGGACAACAGTCCAACCGNCGTCTTGGATGGGCACCTAAAGGCGGGTTTGAGGATGGAAACAAGCTGGCGGATCTTACATTTGCTGTGACATTGAAGCCAACCTTAAATCAGAAAGCAATGCGATGGGGACGTATCAAAAGTCTCTATTAAATATTTAGTATTTAGGNTTTTGGATCTCTCGTTTTTGNGCNGTTTCCCCTTTTTGATTAGTTTTTTATCTNGTCTTNCCNTNAANTTAATAGGTTTTGANTTTTCTGGATAATTTGCTTGTAAATCTCGGGTTTTGATCGGTGGGTTTTGTAAAATNCCTCCGATCCTGTCNGTAAAAACTCCTATTTNTCAAGACCNATTNNCTCTNCATTTTTATNAATCTAATCATTGTATACNATATATAAGGGTCGGTNGGCCCTNATGGGTNATTNATATCCTTTTTTCTTTCTGTTTAAATAAATCCTAAGTGGTTTCAAGCTTGTTTTTTTNGGTNTGTGTTGGNGTTAGGTTTGNAGTGGTTTTTANGTTGATCGTGCCATGTGAATTCAAATTTTAGACACATTGAATAGGATNTTANAGTATAATTAGNCGAAATAAGCGTGATTGTACNAAGTTTTCGTGGNCATTTTTGAATTTACGTGATGAAAAAATCCAGAAAGTTTGTTATATTCGCATCTATCGACTGTAGCNGGCNATGGNATTTAAACTAATATTCTAATAAACTGCCTTAAGATTNGAATTTGTTAAATTTGAAATGAAATTGTGNTAGGCAGTTAAAATCTTGAAAGGTTCAATGCAAAGATGTCGNGTAAACTCGTGCATATTGGTGTCCGTGCCAGCAATTTANAAAAGAGCATAGTGTTTTGGCGTGATGCTCTTGGATTAGAAGTCGCTAATCAGACGGATAGCTGTTGNGATTTAACTGATGGTTATCACAATTTTCGTGTCTTTCAGCATAATGGTGATTCACGTCCTTCGCATGTTGGAGGAATGTTAGATTATCTTCATATAGGTGTGCGTGTGCCTNATTTGAAAACTGCAGCTGAACGTTGTCAGGAATTGGGATTCCAAATTTTCTCCGATGGTTTGGGAGGTAAGCAGGTATTGNATCCAGACAACCTTCAAGAAGAAGCGTTCAAAGTTGAAGATCCAGATGGGATTACGGTTGATATCACAGNAACGAAAACACAGTGGCCAGGCGTCGAACTTTAGTCAGATTAACTTGAGCNAATGACACAAAATTAACAATGTAATTGCNAGATACTTAACATTAGGAGGAAGTTGGAATGAAAGNNAGATNGNTATTTTGTTTGATCTCCATATTAATTGCNGTTACNTTCNTATCATCGTGTGGTGAATCTGAGGACAAAACAACCAAAATTACAACTCCTGTGGNTAAATCNGTTGATGATGAAGAAATNAAAGTNACTGAAGTTCTTGAAATTAATTTTGCNGNCGAAGAAGCAGCGGTTCGAGCNTTANACAAGTCGCATGANGCTGCCGTAAANGATCGAAAACCTGAAGCCAATAAGGTTATGGAATTCTGGTTGGACAGTGGNAGTGTCCTGATGGCGCACACTTTTTTCGGTAATCTNGCTGCTGGTAGGACAAGACAAAAAGTNCGNGCNTTGTGGACTGGGATATTTAAACGCNAAAACNGATGGCAGATGGAAACCAAAATTNAAACGGTTAAGATTGAAAAGAAAAGAGGNCAACTGGCAACTGCCGAGGGAACGTTTAAATATGTGGCAAATAAAACNCTANCGATAAAGNTTCTATNTCAGAAGAATAAAGAAGGCGATTGGAAGGTTAAAGCCNTTGATTANGGTGACAATGGTCTCATTAAAGGGTTCAAATTATCTGGTTGACCTGATAAGATTNATATCGGTATCATTTGTGAAAGCTGTAGGGTCTATAGTTTNATTTTATCCTTGTTNNGATGGTGAATCTGAGCCTAATTCCTTGCGTGATTTTTGGTTTTGTAAACAAGCCTGTTTCTTTTGCTAGATGAAGTGTAGCCAGTCTTGTAGGAGAAACTCAACACGTTGAATTAAAAGTGAGACACGTCCCATTACTGTGTTTCCGAAAGCAGAACCGAATCCAATCATCAAGAAGAGAATGCCGACCTTAGAAACTCCTCCGACAACACCACGATGCTCAACGGAAAAGAAGAAGTAAGTCAGCGTCGAAATTACACCGATAAGCATCAGAATTGCTCCAAAGATTTCAGGTCCGCTTAGTGTGCCTGCGTGGATCTGCGAAAATGGTGTCAGTGTGCCNTGGACTTGGCGGAAGATGTCTGCCTGCATGACATTGGGAATCGCTAANCCCGNTCCTATACCCATCAGAATAGCAATTGGATAACGAATTAGCCAAGCGTAGCTGGGAATTAGACGGGCAAAGAACAATAGCCCTATGGCAATTGGAATAAGTTTGGTTAANCCCCATCCCGGAGGCCATTGAGTGATTGCTTGCCAAAATGGGGNCCATGCGAACGGAATCAACCCTTGGTGAATTGANAATACGATTCCGTATCCAACCGAAATCCCGACAAAAAGATGTTCAGCAAATCGNTAGAANGGATTATCACGGTAAAGAAAGCTGTAAATGCAAAGCGTAAGAAACGCTGCGATCCAAACACCAATTAGTTTTTCCATGTTTGGTACTCCTTAGACATTCTCATTTTCACGTTTCTGGATGAAGAAAGCAACATTTCCCANGATGACCAAACCGAAAACCAAAAGGTGAACGAAGGATTGAACGCTCATTCGTTTCGTCGCCTTTGCTGGNGTATCAATTAAGGTTTCGTATTCAGCTGCGCCCAGAAGACCCGGCATNAAACCAATTAGTTGNTCTGTTTGCAGGTAGGGGTACATCTGCGAGANAATCACACCCGTTACACCTGCCGCAATTTTCTGATTATATCTTGTGTTGATGTAAGCAATCCAAGCTTCTGTTGTNGATGAGGANGCCAAATCTAGAACNAGGTCAATCTGGTCGTAATTTTTGATTNCTGCCATCATCGGAATTTCGGCAAGTGGTTTTCCTTTCCGAGATTCCGNGTAATCGCTTTCGAAAATGCTATTGATCGTGGTCCCCATNCCTAGCATGACCTGTATAGTTCCAGGTCGAAAGCCTAGATAGACATAATCCTCACCATCAATNGCATCCGTTGTCTTTGCTGCTTCCTGCATAATTTCATAGCCCAGTGTAGCTCCGTCTGTTACCAGGGTCATTCCAATGACTNGGATTTTTTTCTGAAAACAGTGTCGTAAGAAGGCCATTCCCATCGGTTGGAGNTCTGCCATAGATGACGGGCCGTAGTCGAATGCTATTAGAACTGTTGAACCGGATGGGAGGTCCTCAATGTAGTCATATAGTTTGCGTGTTGGTTCGGAGACTGTAATNGGGAAACTGACTTTTAACAGTGTCGGAATAATTACTGCTAAAGCTACCAGTATGAAGATTATACGACGGTCAATTTGCATTATCTTTTTGAGCATTTTTAATCTCCTCCGCCAAGGTAAGAACGCTCAATACCTAAAATGATACGGATAGATTGAGAGATGACACCTAGACTAACACCGAGAATAACTCCCCTTCGTGATGAGAGATTAGGGTTTTCTAAAATCCACTGTCGTACTGTAGAAGGCAGATTATCACCAAATGGCATGATCTTGTTCCAAATGAAATCACCAATTGGAGCATTCCCGATCATCACAATCAGTGCAGCGACAAGTAGCAGCGTAGCTTCTAATGTGCGGGCGCGAAATGCACGGTATGACGCTGATGCAATGAAAAAAGCTAGGAGAGAAAACATGGTGGCATCCATTGGAACCTGTATGTACTTGAATAACCACTTAAATGCTTTATGGCTTGGACCGAATGGAATTCCTATCGCAACCATAACAATCATACCGATGAAGACAACGAAACTGTATTGCCAATACTCGGCGCGACGTCGTATGCGTATCCAATGCGTTTGGACTAGGGTGGCTACACCCAATACAAGTGCAAAAGGACCAATGATCAGCGACCAGTTAATAACCTCATTATAGAGGGATTTGGAATATGGATGAGGACTGAATTCGATCAACACCATTACAACCCCAAACACAAAACAGAGAGCTAATGGTACTTGCCTTCTCATAAAGTCTCCAGATATTGAGAATATCCCATTTTCTAATTGCTGACCTTATCAAAAAAAATTGTCACCCAGTTGACACCAATGAGTTCAAGGATAATGCCGACCACGATAGCAGCAAAGATCATTAGTTTTCCGTAATCTTGTCCTTTTAAGCTGCCNAGTAACATTGGTTCGCGAGATAGATATGCACTGGCTGCATACAGTTCTTCTCCGATNAGTGTATAGTCGCAAGCGGCGATAAAAAAGGGCAACTGATGTTCTTTGTCAGTGCCCGCAATCTGAATGGCACCGACAGAGTTTCCAGTTTCAGCCAGAATCAGTGACTCGGCAAAGAAAGTTCCTTGCAGGAAGACTGCTGCTGGTTTTTCACGAATCATTATTCCATCAACGCCTGCNGCATAAGCGAACTGGCTTTCAGTTAAAAAGAAGATGTCCTGTTCGTTGTAGGCATCGGGATGACCTTCCTCCAGATATGCTGTTTTCACCATTTCACGAACNACGTTCATTACAATAGGATCNTTGCATGGGACACGAAGTGCAGTTTCGTAATCAGCAGTNCTGCGGGCGACCTGACTGAGGATATTCATACTGGCAATTGTAGCCACGTTGCTAACNCTTCCCAGTCCTAGGATGTACAAGATTGACCGGCCCATTTCGGTTGCTCTGCCGATTGCCTCGTCTACTGCTTCTAATCCCGGAATACGCCTGATAAAAATGTCCTTGCCGCTTCTCGCATGATAGATAGAGNAAATGACAACAACAGAAAAGAGGNCGACGGAAAGAAAGAGCCACTTTTTACCTGTGTGGAACCAACTAGCTGTAGCTTNCACACTCCTTATTTCTGAATTTGATGTGGCTCCGGATGATGTGACGGCTTGCACTGAGTATNANTAGGTTTTGCCTCTCTCAACCGTATCGTCGGTATAATCTGTTTTATCTGTCTTGATGAGGGTTTTGGTAATTGTCTCAAAATCACCTTCTGGGGACTTGCGCAGTATGTTGTAGCCAACGTTTTTTGCTCCATTACCGTCATCGGCTGATTTGGTCCAGCTAATAGTTATACTGGTACCATCATCGTTTTTTTTTATCTGTGGTTTTGATATTTGTTGGNGGTGCAGGTGNTTTTTCAGTGGTAATTTCGTCAATAGCACGAAATTCTTCGGAAGAGAANTCGGATAGCTGAGCTAAAGNTATTATTTTGCAAGTGAAAAATAATATCAGGCCCAAGAGACAGGCACTTTTAAGTTTCATGTATCTCGAAGGTCCCCTGACGTTTGAATCGGTATGCACATATTAATTTAATCCTCCATCAATTATACACTGAATGGAATAAAATTTCTATCTAGTTGAACCAATGTACGTCGAATATAAAAATGCTGGCAGATAGCTGGTTTTTCTAACATTATCTGGGGTTGACTTATTTATCGGTATAGTTAAAGTGAACTATCCTGATTTAGGGATTTCGAATATGCTGGCGCCCGCTACTGGTCTGCAAATTTCAATAAAAGGCTGTATTCCTTTTGGTTTGTAATATTGATATTCGAGTAGGTCTACAAGTTCGTCAACATCATCCAATTGAATGAGGATTGAGATACATCCTCCAAGTCCCGCGCCGATCAGCCCTGCCCCATGAACCCCAGGATTTTGACGTGCTAAATCAACGAGCGAATCAAGTTCTGGACAGCTTGCGGCGTATCCACCTGGCTGTTTATAGATTTGGGCGTTTTCATGGTTCTTGTCTTTTGCTAAAAGTGATGAGCATTGGTCGAGATACACATTACTGATATCATGTTCGAACCGTTCTGTTCCATTGTTGGATACACGATCTCCTTCGTGGGAAAGATTAATCAACTCACCGAAACGGCGGATGTTACCCAACCTCAAAAATTTCACCGCCTTCCTGCTTCGCTCACATTCAGCTATGCCATAGAGACAAACACCCCGAATCCGGTATCCTTCGTTTTCTGGGTAGTGGCTTTGGTATAGGGTTTCTAGCATGTGCCCTTGGTGAGGGAGTAGATCAGAAATTTGAGCTCGCGACACTCGAATTGGCAATGTTTTAAGCATTTGGTACAGATCTAGAGTGGGTATTCCTAAAAAACTTGGATGCAGGTCTCTAAAGAGTTCAACGGGGCCAAAAATCTGAGGATAATTTGTCTTAAGGATTTGAAGCCCGATTTTGTATCCGGCCACACGTTCATTGTATGTGTTCTGAGCAGATGAAGACTTTTTTGCTTCAATGCCGCAATGGCAGATAACGATTCGGTAGTCGGAAGGAAACGGTGCGTGCGAAACATTAATGGGCAAAAGTTCAATATGTGATATTTGCCCTTCACGTCCTAAAATTATGGCGGCATGATCTCCAATTCCGCCACGTACCCCAATATACCATTCCGATCTACCCAACATATCAATGAGTACATTGGGGGCATACGAAAGATCATTAATGGCTATTATGGCGTAAGCGGCTGCTACGACTAATGAAGAAGATGAGGACAGTCCAGCAGCAACTGGCAGGTCACTATCAATTAGTACATTCATACCACTAAAGTTTTGACAATAGGATCCATCCAGTTGGCGTTGATCTTCCTGAAGCATTAGGATGACTGCCTTTACGTAATCGGACCAATCGACTGGAGTCCCTGCTTCTTGTCGTTCGGTGCTGACTTCTTGTGTCCAAGTTGACCAATCAATTGGTTCTTTGGGTAAAATATCCGAAATTCGGAAGGATCTCTTTTCGAATTTTGGGTTCATGTTTTTTAGGATGATTTTATCATCAGATCTAGGTTGCGCAATCACTCGTGTTTCACTGATTGCTATTGGATTAACAGCTCCTCCTTGATGGTCAATGTGCATGCCAATCAGGTTAACGCGACCAGGTGCTTTCGCAATAACGGTTTCTGATTGGTTGCCGAAAACGGTTTCAAAGTGATCAATTAATTTGACATAGCCAGCTTGTTTACGTGTGTTGAAGAACTGTCTCCATTTTTCAAGTGGATGTTGTTTCAAATGTTGCCTCTTTCAAGGAGTGGTAATGATGTTAACGCATTTTATCCAAAGATAATTTCGCTAATGCTCTGTTGGTTATTGCCATAGATTTATCAAAGTCACAGGTACTAAGGCATGAATTATAATGTGGTATTCAGTTTGTGCTTTTCCAACTGCTGATTAAGCCGGTTTAGGTGGTCTTGATATTTCGGATTGAGTGATAAATCGTTCAATTCATTAGGATCAGTTTCCGTGTCAAATANCAAGTAGTCTTTCTGCCAATTATTGATNAGTTTATAACGACCATCNTAAACCATCCTCCACTTTTTTAAGCCTGAAAATACATAATNNCGNTGAACATTAGTTTGTGNTTCCAATAANGNTTTCAAAGAGCGGCTATCCATCTCNNNTGGGATTTTNAAATTGGCGTATTCCAGAAAAGTAGCGGTTAAATCAAGAATGGTGGTNGGTAAAGTTGAGACAATTTGTTGCTCGACTTTTGGTCCTGATACAACCANTGGNACGCTTACAGATGGNTGGTAAGGATCTCCTTTTCCCCATCGACCATGGTCACCAAGCATTTCACCATGNTCGCTGCTAAATACAATCAGTGTGTTAGATANATCGCCGCGTTTCTCAAGTACTTCTAAATATAATCCGATCCAGCGATCAATGTTCTCAATCATAGCAGCATAGTTTCTCCGAATAGCTTGATGAGTTTCAGCNGGGAGCTTATCATCATCAGGCAGTGGNAAAACCTCATNTTGGTATAGTTCAGCCATACTTTGGGTAATGTCCATAGGCGCATGTGGGCCTGTGAAGTTGACCTGAAGAAACCATGATTCACCAACTGGAACTGAATTGATAAGGTTCAAACCNTTTTGACCAATCCAGTTATCGCAATAGGATNCATCGGGCAGNNGGGTGGGGAAAGTTGCTCCTTTTNTACTTCGTCGTAAGTCAAAGTCTTGTATATGCTTTTCTCTTAGACCNTGTTCCTCAAGGTGCTGCATGTAGGGACCNTGNGGTTTGTTTTTACCACTGTTTACACCATCCATTTTGCCTTCATTGTTGATGCCATTTGAAAAGCCCCATTCGTTCAGGAATCTTTTGCCATCTAGCCCCCATGCTGGTTGACCTGAAGTGCAGGAGCCTTTATTAAGATCAAATTTTCCGCAACCTAGGACATGGTAACCTGACTCACGAAGTTGACGATAAAAAGTATATTCATTCAGTGGATAGTCATCTTGGTTGTCTTTTACAGGACAATGATCATATTCCTTCCCCGATGCCAAGCTGGCACGACTGGGAGCACATAGAGGAGATGCACAGATAGTTTTAGTGAAAGTCATACCTGATTGTTGGAGTTGATCCAAATATGGGGTTCGTATGGGTAGATCTTGGTTATTGCTTGTCCAGTCGAAACGAAGTTGATCGGGAAATAGAAAGAGGATATTTTGTCGGTTTTTGTTGACCATTTTGTTGCCGCCTACGAATTATAATGGTAGTGTTCAAATCGCCACAGTGTTAAAGGGATATTAGCTTGGCGTTGTTTATGGCCGGAACTGTGAGTTTCCATAATTTTCGAATGCTTACTTATGACTGTGAAATTCGATTTTGAAAAACTAGGTGTTCAGCCAATTCTTGTTAGTTAGTCTGATTCTAAAGCAAATTATATCCTTTTAGTTGGAATCATA